>NYXO01000018.1 GCA_002685415.1 Methanobacteriota archaeon | reverse complement strand
TTGCAAAATCTATTTTTCGAGCCTGAGCGCGTAGTTTCGATACTCCATCTCCTCTTGTTAAGACAGTAGCCACGGTGACATACCATGTNCCGTCNATTGNCATTCCCAGAAGACCCATACCAAACAGAGTTTCAGTACTGATGTTTGCCTCGATGAAAGGCGCGTAAAGNGCCAACATCCAAGCGAGAATCTTTGGATTTAGNAAGGCGATTGCAAANCCTTGNACGAATCCAGTTCGATCNGATGGNCCATGATTNTCATCNGNAGATGAGTGGNTTTCAGCCATTGANGCTTTNAGAAAATTATACCCTAGCCAAAGCANNAGGGTAATTCCTCCCCATTTNAGAATCNTTTCNGTTGAATCGTGNACAGACAATGCNGTTGCTATNCCGGCNGCAGCCAGAAATGCGTAGATTCCNAATCCNATNCCATGACCAATTCCAGTCATCACNCCTTGTCTACGGCCCCCTACCATAGTATTGCGCAGGACTACTGCNAGGCTGGGGCCTGGNCTCATCGCTCCGAGTACNAACACGGTCGCCANAGCGACCCATGCCTCGGGGTTCATCGAATCACCGATTATGCGTCAGCGTACATCTCTTCGATTTCGGCGGCCCAGTTCTCACGAATCTGCTTTCGACGAATCTTCAGAGTTGGTGTCAGTTCACCGTGGTCAACCGACAAATCTCTTGGTAGAATTGTGAACTTCTTCAATTGCTCAGGATTGCTAAATTGACCGTTCAACTCATCGACCGCTGCNTGAATTTCTGCTCTTACCTCATCGCTGCTTGTGAATTCCTCAATAGACGATCCTAGTTCTTCCAACATCGCTACCTGCTCTGCGGGGTCCTTTGGGATATGGTTAGGATCCTTACCGAACTTATCTCGAATAATTGCTCCAGCATCAAGTGTAAATAGAGCGCTACAGTACTTACGCCCATCTCCAACTAGGAAGCACTGTGATACGATCGGGATCGATTTCATGGTTTCTTCAATTACCAAAGGTGCGATATTCTTTCCAGCGCTTGAGACATAAATTTCCTTCATTCGTCCAGTAATGAATAGGTATCCGGAATCGTCTATCTTTCCAACGTCCCCTGTGTGAAGCCAGCCATCGCTATCGATAGTCTCTGCTGTGGCTTCTGGATTGTTGTAGTAACCCTTCATCACATGGTCTCCACGTAGTAGAATTTCGCCACCTTCTCCAATCATCATCTCAGTTCCAGGGAAGGCTTTACCTACGGATCCAATCTTCATTGCCTTTGGCGAATTTAGAGTTGCTCCAGCTGTATCTTCAGTCATTCCATAGCCTTCGAAAATAGGTATGTCTAGCGAATGGAATAATCGTAGAATGTCTTGGTTAATCGGTGCAGCACCAGTGATTGCGAATCGGCAATTCGCTAGACCAATTTTTGTCTTCAGTTTACCCTTGATTTTACCATTAATTACAGGAATCTTGAGCAAGATTCTGAGAATTGCCTTAGCATCTAAAGCGGCCTTAACATTGGAGTAAATCTTCTCGTAAATTCTTGGGACTCCGATGAATAGGTGCGGTTGTACTTCCTTAGCGTAATCGACTGCGTGGATTGGTGAATCCACAATGTGCATATGCATTGCTTGTCGTACACAATACCCGCAGTCAACTAACTGTCCGAAGACGTGAGCTAGCGGTAGCCAAGATACGTACTTCTCGCCTTGATCATATGAGAAAATTTCACCTACTGCATCCAATTCGAATTCGAAATTGCGATGGGTCAACATAACTCCTTTTGGATTGCCTGTTGTGCCACTTGTGTAAATCAAAGAAGCAACATCGTCGCCCTTGATTGCATCTGCTCTTTCGGTTACGACCGAATCTGCAAGCGAGTTACCCTTCGAATAGAATTCAGACCAACTCATCATCTTGGGATGGTCTGGTATATCGACTCCGTCGAAGACGATTACATGCTCTACTGAATCGAGGTTTGCCATGGCTTCGTGGAGTCGGTGGACTGGCATTTTCGATTTATCTCCGCCATCCATTGGATTATCTCCCACGAATACAATTCTAGATTGAGAATTTCCAACAACCCACTCGACCTCTTCCGGAGAACAGGTGTGGTATACTCCAACAACTGCTCCACCTGCCATTTGTCCTCCTGCATAGCAGGTGTACCATTCAGCTCGATTGTAGGAGTAAATCGAGACATTCTCTTGTGGCTCATACCCTAGGGCGATCAGTGACTTGGCGATATTCATTGCATCAGCATTGTATTCACCCCAAGTCATAGTTTCCCAAGCACCCGCGTCATTCTTCCATGAAATCGCGGATTCGTTCTCGTATTCTGCAGCATTTTTCATCAAGTGTTGTGGGATGAACATGGTGTATTCTATAACACTAAGAAAGTGAATCACTTAAGGAGATTCTTACTCGCTAATTTAGAGAAAATTACTGTCAAACATTCGGCAAAACAGCCCTAACATTGGCGCGCCAATCTGCTCCTCCATTTCTGTTTGCNAGCGGNGAAGCAGGACTTGGATGCCAGCATGTTGTAACCTCGACACCTGTGGATGAAAGAGCGTTGGACGCGCGCTTCTCAGAATATCTACCAACGCCGATAACTCGCTCTATCTGCATTATTCCAACCACTTCTCGAAGGTGCTGATCACACCTTTCTAGCAACTTTCGTGTAGTCGGTCCAGCAATCTTGTCAGGTGTGATATTAGTGGCCCTGTCTCCNGAGAATAACATCAANGGACAATGATTCAGNAAGAAAACCGACTTGAATATNGACTCNGCATCACCATATTCGTCCGCTAGAAGCCCCCAGAGTCTGGTGCCGCTGACTTCTTCCTTAGGCCAATCAAGCCCTGAAACTGGCCGTTTTGGGTGAGGGTTCCTAGGCTGTCCGACTTCAAGGTCTGTGATTTTCAAGAGGTCTCGAACAACACTTGTTGCAGCAAAAGGGATTCCCATCTGACCCATTCCATGTGGTCCTGGATTCATTCCAAGAAGCAGTGTTTTTGCTCCTCCTCCTGCTGCCGATTCCAAGTAGGCNCGATGTGGTTCCCAAGCATATGCTAGCGGATTGTAAACCACATCGACCGAGCCTTCCTTGACCAATGAGTCAGCAAAGGANTCCACATCATCACGAAGTGTAGAGGAAGCTTCGATCATCCTCTCGACAGTCATTCTATCACCTACTGCTTTACGTCTCCAACCATAGCCCCTGCNACTCGTTGTAACTCATCCGGGGTGATTGGAAAAACCGTTTGTGCCGAACCTGCAGCACCCCATACCAAATCATATTGGAAGAGGTCTTCGTCCATCAGGACAGTGCAGGGTTTTATGTGACCAAATGGGGGCACCCCACCGGGTGCATATCCAGTTTTTTCAGAGATGTATTCGGGATCGGTCATGCTGGGCTTATACCCTAGTAAACGTTTCAATTTCTTTTTTCGGTCGACTCGATTTGCNCCGCTNGTGATTACNACAACNGCNCCNTCTTNTCCNGCGAANACAATNGANTTNGCNATGTGAGCGACTTCGCAGCCTAATTGATCTGCGGCATCTTGGCTTGTTCGCGTACCTTCTTCATAGCGACGTGCGGCAGGAGTATAACCGAGTTTTTCACACTCCGCTAACCACACATCGTGTCCATCCATAACAGCCGATGTTGGGCTTTCGACTTGATTATTTGCGCATAGCATTGAAGAGAACGGCTCCTAGTTGACCCGCACAATTCATCAGCATAAGTCAGTCGAGTGTTGCCATGGAGTGGCCACCGGGTCCCTATGAGTACGCCATGTTTGCGTTACTGTTGATGACAATCCCGGTTCAACGCTTGTTAACTCGTGATGAGGTACACATGCGAGTTCCATTGCGTGGACTTCTCAATGAAATTCGANAAAAGGGATACTGGTGGCATATCGCACTCTATCTCTTGATGTTCTTGTACAAGGCAATAATTGATCATCACAANGAGCCNATGAAGGCNAGAGTNGGNGGNTANACNCATTGGATTCACTCGATTGAAGGCGACTGGACTCTTTGGGTTCAGGAGACTTTCTACAGCGATTTATTGACTGACTTGTTGAGTGCTCATTATCTCTTCATGTATTTGTTTATGATTTGGTTTTCACCAATGTACTACATCCTATCTAGAGATGAAGTGATGGCCGACAAGGCTGCTTTGAATTATTTCGTGATATATCTACTCGCTGTTCCAATGTATCTTTTCTTCAACGTCGAGGTAACGAGTAGCTTCATCCCAGGAATGGAAGCCCCTCTTTATCATGATGAATTCACCTTAGCCTTCTTCACTACGCACGACCCAATGGACAATGCAGTTCCAAGTTTACACATCGGTTTACCAATTTCCTTACTTATCCTAAATCGTCTGCATTGTCGTGAACTCGGAATAGAAATCAAAGATTGGAGACACCGTGAATTCGATATTTTTGTTATGGCCAATGTTGCAATCTACTTCTTCTCAATTCAATACCTCGGAATTCATTGGGTAATTGACATACTTCCAGGAATAATGCTAGCGATAGTCTGTGCAATGTTCTGCCATACTATACAACCCATTCTTAGGAAAACAGCATTGAAAGATTGGAAAGAATTGCTACCTGACCGAAAACAATCGGTGTTTGCTGCTGTTTCTGTTTTACTTTTCAGCGGAGTTCTAATTCTAGGGGCAATAGATGGTCCGGGTGCAGATGAAGACATACCCAATTATCGGTTCGAAAATGGTGATGTCAAACTAGACACAATTGAGGTTCACAGCCTTTCACACCCAGTGGGTGTTGAGATTCGAAACGTAGGTGAGAATCCTGTTGATGTAATGATAGTAGATCGAGACCAAGTAGTACCTCATTCTGACAGGGGAATGATTGATTGGGACTCGATAATTTCAGATTCTACAATGGACTCTAACTTCATTCTATCATCACTTGCTGAAGGAGAATTACTGAATACAGAAGTAGAGATTGAATCATTATTCGATTCATATTTGGTCTTACTCAGAGTATCTGAATCATCAGACGGAATTGCTGAAGTCCGTGTTACAATGGAATATGTTGATGATGAATTAATCTGGAGTGCATTACTGGCCAGTTGGCCATCTTTCATAATCTTCGGAATTGTGGTTGAGGGTTATGTTAATCGCTCAAAGCAAGTTGTAAGCGATGATATTGCCAATGTAGATTCCAGATAATATTCCACTACCTATCCACAACCCAATTCTGAAAGGTGGAAAATGACTGTCCTGAACCTTCAGGGTTCGACCAATCCAATACAGGATAACAGGAATGAACCACACGAAGAATAATGCAATTGGAAAGTAAGAGATAGCCATACCAATCCAGACTCCTGCTAACATCTCAATTTTCCTATCTGTCTTAGAATCAGGTAAGGCTAGCAAACCGATTGCAAGAAGTGCGCTGAGCCCAACCGGACCCATAAGAGATGATTCATCGAATAATTCGTGGTTGACTAGATACGGCATTACACCTGATACAAGGCCCATAGCAAATGGAATCAACCACAGACTGGTAGGTCGTCTCCCGTCCCAATACACAATCCAACGCAACTGAAAGTCCCACATCAAGGTGCTGAATCTATGCGGAAGGTTTTCTTTAGATTTCAGGACCTCATCGGTTCATGGCGAAGGGCCAGATAGTCGCGGGATGCCTTGCTCCACACCCTCCACACCTAGTTTATGCGGATAATCCTCCTCAAAATGAGGCGTATTCAGAGGGGGGTTGGGAAACACTTCGGTGGGGTTACCAACGCCTCGCTAGAAAATTGAAGAATATCGATTATGACGCAATTGTAATCTTCACTCCACACTGGCAGACCTACATTGGAACTCATTTCCTAGGTCTGCCGGAATTCAAGTCCAAATCCGTTGATCCTGTATTCCCGAATCTATTCCGCTACAATTACGATTTACAAGTTGACGTCGAACTCTCAGAAGCCATGCGAGATGCTGCTTCGCAGGAAGGTATCATCACCAAGATGATGCGGAATCCAGATTTCAGAGTTGATTATGGCACAATTACTAGTTGTCATTTGCTAAATCCTGAATGGGATAAGCCGATTGTTACAATTTCGAGTAATCGCAACACTCACTATTACTCTCCTGAGGTAATGATCGAGCAAGCCACTGCGCTTGGTCGCGCATGTGCAAAGGCGATCGAGGAAAGTGGCAAGCGAGTAGTGCTGGTAGCTAGCCACTCACTTTCTCACCGACACTTTGTCGAAGAAGCACCATTACCTGAAGACATGAGTAAGGAGCATATCTACAATCACAGCCAATATGTTTGGGATATGAAAATCGTCGAAATGATGCGTGAGGGCAAAAGCCGAGAAGTAATCGACATCATGCCAGAATTCACCGAACAAACGATCGCAGAAACAGAAGGTGGCGGCTTAATTTGGATGCTCGGAGCCATGGGATTCCCTGACTTCCCTGCTGAGATTTATGGTTACCAATCTGTAATCGGAACTGGAAATGTAATCGCTTGCTGGGATCCTAATGATGAGACTCGTGAGTACGTTCTTTGAGGTGAGAAAATGAGTGAAATGAATGAACCTGAGATTCTTTTCGGAATCTATTGCCCACCACATCCACAACCACTCCTATCTCCTGAAGCAAGCGAAGGATACAGTAATCTTCGAGCCGCATACGATGAATGTCGAAAGCGAATTGAGGAAAGCGAGGCAGATATTATTCTGGTTTATTCAACTACATGGCCAAGTATCATTGGACACCAAATACAGGCTCTTGAGAAAGCTGTGTGGACTCACGTAGACGATGATTTCCATTACCTTGGAAGTATGCCTTACGATTTCCATATGGATACCGAATTCGCTCATGCAATGAAGGATAATTGCGAGAAGAGAGGTCTTGAAGCTAGAACTGTCGAATACGAGGGCTTCCCGATCGATACAGGCTCAGTTGTTGCTCTTCAATTGCTGAACCCTGACAATCGAATCCCTTCCTGTATTCTTTCCAGTAATATGTATGCTAATCGTTCTGAGACTATTGTTTTGGGCAAGGCAGTAAGAGATACATTAGCCCAACAAGGAAAGAAGGCAGTGGTAGTAGTAGTCTCTAGTCTATCCAATCGTATGTTCACAGAACACATAGACCCGAAAGAGGATAGAATCCATTCTCCGAAAGACGATGATTGGAATCGTAAGATTTTGGAATTCTTCGATGATGGTAGATTAGAGGATTTGAGTCAATTGAGCCGTGATATTCACGGACAAATTAGGGTTCAGAAAGTCGTTGCCTACAAGCCCGCTTGGTGGCTTGCTGCAACTATGGGTCAGCACAATAATTACGATGGGGAAGTATTGGCTTACGAAGCACTACACGGAAGTGGAGGAGCAGTAATCACACTAACTCCATCTACAGGTTCGGTTGGTGACAAAGAATTCGATGAGGATGATGTTGAATTCTACAGAGGAGATAGAAATGTCCTCGATAAGGGGATGCTGGAATGACTTCTGAGGAGCAAAGTCCAGAAGAAGATGAAGAAACACCTTTCCTTCATAGACTTGAGATGATTAAGGATCTAATCGAGGCCCCTGATGAGGTAATCGAGGCACTATACGACGGTTATGGAAAATCAATGTTGTATACCGCTGGAGGAGCAGCAGGAGCTGCTGCGGGTGTTGCGGTTGGCGGACCTGTTGGCGGCATAGTTGGTGGTGTAGTCGGAAGGAAAACTGCAGGCAAATTCACTAGTGATGATGGCCCAAAATATTCTGAAAATGCTCCATCTGCTGTAGGTGCCTATCCTCACGCTTACAGAGTTGGAAACTTACTCTTTGTTAGTGGAATAGGACCTCGTCAGGTTGGAACTGATGAAATTCCTGGCGGCCCTATTCGTGACGTAGATGGTAATCCTCTAGATTACGATATACGAGCTCAGACAAGGGCTGTAATCGAGAACATCAAGACTATTCTAGAAGACGCCGGTTCATCACTTGACAAAGTGGTAGATTGTCTGTCTTTCTTAGTGGATATGGACAGAGACTTTGCTGGCTACAATGAAGTATATGCCGAGTATTTCTCAGATATTCAATGCGCCCGAACAACAGTATCAGTAAGGGCCCTACCTACTCCAATTGCGGTTGAATTGAAAGTAATCGCTAAGGTTTAGGATCCTATCAATTGGTAGTCATCGCTAAGTGGTGTAGCACCAGTTTCCATCGAAATTATCTGGCCATCCTTGAAGCGCATGAATGAAAGAACAGCTTCTGAATCTGAATCATTTGCAAAGTGAACAATGGAATGTGCAACGCCAACTTCATCATTCTCGAATAGTATTCTATCATGTTCAGAAGTTGGTCTATTTTCGCCACCGGCAAATCCCAAAATATCGGATTTACTCATGGTTATTCCACCAACATGTGGGTTGAAAACGCAATCGTCATGGAGGATATTTGCTAGTGCTTCTGTATCTCCATCTTCCCAGGCCTTGTTGTATGCTTCAATAATAGACATATGGCGTCCGAGAGATAAATCGTGTATAATCCAATAGGACTAACCGGTCTCAAATGAGTCCGGATCTGAAATCAGTTCACTCTAGGCTCATCGTGCTGTAAAGTCTCATTACAACAATGCCAGCGATAATCAAAGCCATTCCAATCATTGCCCCAGCATCAAGACGTTGTTCGTGAAAGATTACAGCAATCAGTGCAACTCCGACGATACCAACAGCTGACCAAATTGCGTAAGCAATCCCTAGAGGTATTTCGTCTAGTGTTAATGATAAGAAATAAAATGCTGCACAGTAGCCAATTATGACAACTACAGATGGAATCAAATTAGTAAATTCTTCAGTGGACTTTATCGAGGCTGTAGCAATAACTTCACTGATTATTGCCAAAAGAAGGTAAGCCCACTTGTTCATGTTTACAGGGTGTCGATTTACCCTATAATGTTCTTGATATGCAATCAATTTAGGGCAGTAAATTTCATACAATTTTCATCAATCAGTGGGCTCGATTAAATCAGGATTACAAGACGGTGGCGCAGTTATAGGATTACAAGCAATAGGGCCATTTGGAATCTGTACCCAATATTCGATTCCATCGACTTTCGCAGGATAATCTGTTGAAATTGAATGGGCACCGACTGCAAAGGCGGCATCTCGTCGAGCAGTGTCGTTGTTGTCAGCCTCACCATCTTCCGCGTTGTCGGCTCTACTCCTAACGATGTAACCCTCTTCAACTAGTCTTGTTATCTCCGACCCCATTCCGATTGGATCTGTTTCTGAATAGAATGCGGCAGTCTCACTTGCCTCATCATTCATCGTAAACATCAGCGAANCATTGAGNCCNGGNTGTGCATCGACNTACGCCTCTCGGACTTCAGATTCTGCAAGTAGGATGAACATGGCTTTACCACGCGAGTCATCAAGTAATGGCCAGCCATTTGTGGTTACTGCTTCTCTTAGGCTTGCAGCATCTCCTTTNACATCATNCGGTGTGATTGTNTTNTCACGAGGCCACCATTGTTCGATTTCAGTTTCTATTTTTTCTAGCATATCTTGTAATTCAAGCACTACTGTATCGTCAGTACTTGAGCGAACCCATTCTTTGGGTTCGACCCAAATCATCAGAGGNACATGGTTTGGNTTTTCATTTGACCANGTNAGNAGAGTATTCAGACAATCTTCGAAGGTGGCACAATTAGTTCTGAAATCGTATTGATTGTGATAGACATACAATTGTCCACGAGGGTCCCACCAAACATCCAATTCGAACTGCCTAACAGCAAAATCTTCTGCTTGAACGTCCAAAGGCTCGTGCGTGTAATCATATGCCCTTATTGTTGGTCCAAATGGCTCGATATGATATGAATTATGNGTTCCTAGAACTTGGATATGATTTATCCTAAGCGGCTCTGGTTCATCGAAAATACTGTCGCCTGAATTAATCGAACCTAAGCAACCCGCAAGGGGAGTCAATAACATCAGGCAGCAGAGTGCCAAGGCGACAGTCCTCATTCTCAGCCTTCGAGTAGGGCAACGGCGGATGAACGATTCGCTAATTCAGCAGCAAGCGCAACTAGAATCTCCAGCATCGCAGCGAACTTCAACAACTTCTACACTGAACTTGAGAGTTTTTCCAGCCATTTGATGGTTGAAATCTACAGTAACCGANTCATCTGCAATTTCTGTAACCGTAAAGGGTAACGGTCCTTGAGGTGTTTGAGCAGCCATCATTACTCCAATCTCTAGGGGCATTTCGGCAGGGAATTGATCGCGCGGCACTTGCTGGATTGCATCCTCTGAGCGCTCTCCATAAGCTCGGTCTGGGGTTAGTGTGAATTCTCTCTTTTCACCAACTGCTGCTCCCATCATTTCTTGTTCAAATCCTGGAATCATTTGTTGCTTTCCAACTTGATATGCTAACGGGTCCTTTCCCTCACTGCTGTCGAATACCTCTCCGTCAGGAAAACTTCCTGTGTAATGTACTACCGCTGTGGTTCCGTTCTCAATTACCTGTGACATGATAATTCCGCGGTGTTCGCCCTTTGTAACTCTGTGGGTCTAGAATCACCAATATTTCCTGTCTGAAAACTCAATTACTCATAGGCAATGTTCAACACCATTCGATTTTTCGAAGGAGTGTGAAAGTCAAGGGCCCAGATGACTTAGCAGGTATCGTCCTCAAGCCTGATGGAGATATGGACGACGCTCTCGAGCGGAAACTTGGGCTAGGTGCTGTTGTCATCATTTCCCTCTCTGCTATGCTCGGCTCGGGACTGTTTGTTCTACCAGCATTGGCTATGCTGGAGATGGGCGGCGGTACTAATCCTGTTGGAGGGGTATGGCTTGCATACCTCTTAGCCGCAATAATCGTCTTACCAGCTGCGGTTTCAAAATCTGAGTTGGCAACAGCAATGCCAACATCAGGGGGCTCATACGTATATGTCCAGAAGACGTTCGGCCCGATGTTTGGAACTATTTCCGGTCTTGGATTATGGGCCAATTTCATGCTTAAATCCGCATTCGCACTTATCGGCTTCAAAGCCTATCTCTGGGTAATCGAAGAGATTGTAGGAATCAAAATCAATATCGAAATTGCTGCATTAGTTCTACTTGCAATAATTGTNGGNATCAACATCCTTGGTGTCAAGCGAATNAAAAAGGTACAGACGCCAATCGTATTGATTTCAGTNAGCTACCTGTTAGCATTGTGTGCTTATGCCTTGGTAACTGTAGATATGAACTGGGATAACGTGTTTTCTAGGGAGGCATTTGGTGCAGATTGGGAAGCAGTAGCCCGAACTTCGGCATTCGTATTCGTCTCTTATGCCGGAGTAACTAAGATCGCCGCAGTTGGTGGCGANATCAAAGACCCTAGCAAAAATATNCCAAATGGAATACTTCTCTCTTTGCTTGTCAGTACTCTTCTCTATGTTATCGTAGCCTTGGTTATGGCTGCATCACTCGACCCTACTTTATTCATGGATTCTGACAATGCAGGCTATGCAAGAGAAGATCCAGTCTACGTATTTGCAGAAGATATTGGTGGAAAAGAAATCGGAATCATCGCTGCTTTACTTTCAGTATTGACCATGACTTCNATGTCNCTTGCNGGNATAATGGCATCNTCNCGNTTCCCTTATGCAATGGCCACAGANAACCTTCTTCCATCCTTCNTNGAAAAGGTTCACAAAGAGTATCAAACACCNTACTGGGCNATCATTGTGACTGGATTATCTATGGCTGCAGCGATAACATTCCTTCCNGTCAAAGACGTNGCTAAACTTGCTTCTGGCTTCAAAATCATGATTTTCATAGTCATCAACGCCTGTGTAATTGTTCTTCGAACCGCATCTCGGTCACACACATGGTANGCACCNGNNTGGAAATCTCCATTCTANCCATTCTTCCAATTATTGGGAATNATNGGAGGTTTTGTCTTACTNTTCTTGATGGGCTCNAAGGCATTGATTGGTGGTACTGCAGCAATTGTTCTNGGNCTANTTATTTGGAANGGATATGGCGANAAACATGCTGAANGNGAGATNACACCTTGGCAAACCTTCGGCTTNCAGTATATCGATCCGGAAGAAGTAGAAACTCGCCGAAGGTTGACTGCGTTTTACGCTGCAGACATAGATGGCAACGGTGAATTGAATGTAGAGCAATACCTCTCAGCAATGGATGCTCTAGGATACACTCCAGATGCTGAGCGTGAATTAAGAGCGGTTTTCGATGATGCAGATACGGATGGAAACGGTATCATCGATATGGAAGAGTTTGTTGCTAGCGTAGCAAAACATGAATCTCCAAATTGATTCTCTAGACTGCTTATTTTGGTATAATCTAGGAATTACACCGTCGGTTCATTGAAGGCTATAACCTCGCTCGGATGTTCCCAAGTGGTGAGTAGATGGCAATCTCAAATCGCGCCAAGAAGGTCACGACACACACCTTGCAAGAGATGAAACAAGCCGGTGAGAAAATCACCATGCTCACATCATACGATTATTCCTTAGCAAGATTAGTCGATGCTGCAGGTATTGATGTAATTCTGGTTGGAGACTCTGCTTCCA
Source organism: Methanobacteriota archaeon (assembly GCA_002685415.1). Classification (GTDB taxonomy): domain Archaea; phylum Thermoplasmatota; class Poseidoniia; order Poseidoniales; family Thalassarchaeaceae; genus MGIIb-O1. The sequence goes on along the minus strand of NYXO01000018.1, from coordinate 6,317 downwards.
ATGTCATGGCGGGTAACGAGACAACTGTCCCAATTACCCTAGATCACATGATTTACCACGCTCAATGTGTGGTCAATGGCGTAGACCGCGCTTTAGTCGTGGTTGACATGCCATTCGGCAGTTACCAAGGCGACTCCAAGACTGCTCTTGACTCAGCGATTAGAATCATGAAGGAATCTGGCGGTCACGCAGTGAAACTAGAGGGTGGAGAAGAGGTTGCCGAATCGATCGAAAGAATAGTCGGAGCAGGAATCCCTGTGCAAGGTCACCTTGGTTTGACACCTCAATCAATCTACAAGTTCGGAACATACACCGTTCGCGCAAAGGAAGAAGCAGAGGCGGCTCAACTTCTGAAGGACGCTAAAGCGATTGAAGCGGCTGGTTGTTTTTCCATAGTATTCGAGAAGATTCCAGCCGATTTAGCCGCTAAGGTCAGTGCAGAATTATCAATTCCAACAATTGGAATTGGAGCGGGTCCAAATTGTGATGGGCAAGTATTGGTTCTTCACGACATGTTAGGAATTACCAAGGATTTCAGTCCAAGATTCCTACGACGTTACGCAGACTTGGGCGACTCTATCGATGGAGCGGTCAAACAATACATTTCGGATGTACAAAGTGGTGAATTCCCCAATGCTGAAGAGTCCTATTGAAGTCTCAGAGCATATTCAAGGGAACCTTCAAGGACACTCGACGCTGGATGCTGAGGGACGGCCATGAGCGAGATGTGGGTTGAGCGACACCGACCACAGACGGTCGCAGACATCAAAGGACAGAAAGCGGTTGTCGATCGGCTTGTAGCTTACTCACAGAAACAAACCTTCCCTCACCTACTCTTTGCAGGTCCTCCAGGCACAGGGAAGACGACTGCTGCGCTTGCATTGACCCGAGATGTATTCGGTGAAAGCTATCGAATGAATCTGCTAGAAATGAACGCCAGTGATGAGCGAAAATTAGAGTCAATTAGAACCAAGGTCAAGGGATTTGCAAAAACGGCACCAGTTCCTGGTACTTCATTCAAGGTGATTTTTCTCGATGAAGCAGACGCCTTGACTCCTGACGCTCAAGGAGCACTTCGTCGAATTATGGAGCAACATTCTCAGACGTGCAGATTCATTCTTTCCTGCAATTACTCCTCCAAGATAATCGAGGCGATTCAATCTCGCTGTGCAGTATTCAGATTTCGCCCACTAGCCGAAGACCAAGTCGATGAGATGATTCGTAGTGTCGCAGCCTCTGAGAACATCACTTTGGAAAACGAGGCTGCGGAAGCGATAGTTCACGTTAGTTTAGGAGATCTCAGAAAGGCGATTACCGCACTACAGGTCGCAGCCTCCCTGTCATCAACCGTAACTCGAGATTTGATTTACGAGACCACAGCAACCGCTCCACCGGAGGAGTTGCATGGGTACTTACTCGCTTGCAAGGAAGATGGATTCCAACCTGCCAGACGCAGGCTCAAGGGCTTGTTGGACAAGTATGGATTAGCAGGCACGGACATGGTCAACCAATTGCATAGAGGCTTAGGAGATGTTGCCTTCCTCGATGAAAAACAAAAGTTGGCGGTTACCGAAGCGATGGCTGAGACAGATTTCCGAATGGTTGAAGGTGGTGGAGAAGCACTACAACTCGATGCAATGACTGCAACAATTTGTTCATTGATTGGTAAGTGACATTACTCGTGCATTATGCAGTCGCAACTGTGACTACAGCAATCTTGTAGGTCCTTTCCCAAACATTCTCTTCCCAAGGATCTCCAACTTCACTCAAACGAACTTTGATTTCGTAGTCAGAAGCAGGAGTAAGAGTGCCTAAATCCCACGCTAATCCAATATCTTGTGAGTGCTTAATAACAACCGGATTGCCCGATTTATCGACATTAATCCAAGAATTATTCACCGAGTCGAAAGTCGCTCTAGCATCGGTTAAATCTGATACGGTGCCATTTGCAAGTTCACTAACCAAAGCTCCGTATTTCCAAAAACTGACTTGTATAGTTGCATTTTCTGCATCCACGTTATCTCTAACAGCCATTCCTAGAACAACATCAACGGTACCTTGGTTAAGGGCAATTGTATACTTACCATCCTCCCATTCGACGTATTCTACAGAATCTGTATTTTCAATATCAATTCCATTTGCAAGCGTTGGTGGTGCGATATCTGCAAGTGGTGGATTAACCAACAGGAATGAGATTGCTAGCCAAGAGAAAATGTAGAGGAAACTTGCTCTAAACCAATTACCATTATCATATCGATCAGACCAATGGTTCGGAATCAAAAGCTTGTGCATAGCTGGGATGATGATCACTAGAGATACAGGAAGTACCCAAAGAATTGCTTCTGGTTCAGAAAGCGTTGGCATAATTACGTATCTCATGAAGACTCCCATTGCCAACCCGACTACAATTACTAGCCACATGGAAAAAGCATCAGCCTTTTCTTTCTCAAATGCCTCTCTTGGTTCGAAAGGCTCTATTTTTCGACTCTTGGTATCTTCTTTTTTCGATTCGTTGCCCTTGGGGCGTTTCTTACCCGAATATGCGCTTGCACGCAGGGCGGAATCGACGTCGACCACGAATGTCGGAAGCCTCGCTATTCATCAAGGGTATGGGCGGCACAGGTTGATTCTGAAAACTCGAAAAAAGCAATAACGATATGCAAAGCATCACATGACGCTGCATGGAAAACCGGCCGCGGTTGGTTACACCAGTATTGGTTGTCGGCTGTATCATCGTGCTTGTCGGCTTTGCAATTCGTGCATCCTTCGGAGTTTTCCAAATTCCAATTCAAGAGGAATTTGACTGGCCTCGAGCCGAGTTTAGTCTAGCAATTGCAATACAAAACTTGGCTTGGGGATTCGGCGCTCCATTCTTTGGTGCATTCGCCGAAAAAATAGGTGACAGNAAGGCTATCATTCTCGGTGCAGTGCTCTATGCTATAGGTCTAGTTTTGACTACTGGAGCGACTTCTCCATTAGCCATTCAATTCTATGAAATATTAGTTGGATTCGGTATCGCTGGTACAGGATTCGGTGTAATTCTAGCCGTGGTTGGTAGAGCCAGCGCTCCTGAGCATCGCTCGATGAGTCTAGCAATTGCCACCGCAGCTGGCTCGGCAGGTCAGATAGTAGGTCCGATGGTTGCTGTAGTCCTGCTGGAAAGCATGGCTTGGCAGTCGGTATTCATGATATTCGCCGTATCAATTCTCGCAGTTCTGCTGCTTCTTCCCCTGATGCGTGCGCCCGAGCGTGCGGCTAAGGAAGAAATCGAGGAGACCCTAGGAGAAATTCTCAGAATCGCCTTCAAGGATCCTTCCTACATGATGATCTTCGTCGGATTCTTTTCTTGTGGTTATCAGTTAGCTTTCATCACCGCACACTTCCCTGCATTAGTCACTGAGATGACCTTCGCCGAATCAATCGAGACTAGCGGATGGTGCGGCGATCTCGGAATCGATTCAACCGCCGCACTTGGTGGATTAGCGATTTCAGTCATTGGTGCGGCCAACATACTCGGAACTCTGTTAGCCGGTTGGGCCGGCAATAGATATGGAAAGAAGTGGCTATTATCGGGGATTTATGCCGGACGTTCAATCGCAGCTGCTTGGTTCATAATGACTCCAATTACAGCAAATACGGTGATTATATTCTCCTTCGCAATGGGCTTCCTTTGGCTTGCAACCGTACCATTGACCAGCGGCTTAGTAGCCCATATTTACGGTCTCAAATACATGGCGACTCTGTATGGAATAGTCTTCTTTTCCCATCAATTAGGTAGCTTTGTTGGCGTATACCTTGGTGGTGTATTGTACGACCTTTCTGGCAGTTACACAACGGTTTGGTGGATAGGAATAGCAGTCGGTGTATTTTCTTCGTTAATTCACTTACCCGTAAAGGAAGAATTCAGGTTAGCGAACCCAGAACCTTCCCCTGCATGACTGTAATGCTCAAATGGGGNAGGCAGTTGGCCCGAGATATTGCCGGGGTGGCGTAGTTGGTAGCGCGTCGGACTCATAGGGTACAGATGACGGGAATTTTTCTGTCGTCGCGATCGATGAGCGCACAAGCCTAACCGAAAATGTCTGAGACATCCGAAGGTCGCGGGTTCAAGTCCCGCTCCCGGCACCACAATTTCACTCGTAAGCCCATTCGCCACTACGCATGACTGGAACTCTATCACCATCTTGGGTGATTCCATCAATGTCTAATTCACCTGACCCAATCATCCAGTCAACGTGAATATTAGATGAATTTCCACCAGCAGCAACAACCGCTTCTGGGTCTTTACCGATATCTCCCTTGAAGCACTTTGAGTAGCACTGTCCCAATGCGATGTGACAGGACGCATTCTCATCGTAGAGAGTATTGTAGAATAGAAGTCCAGAAGCACTGATTGGGGATGAGTGAGGTACCAAGGCAACCTCTCCGAGTTTTCTTGCTCCTTCATCGGTGTCAATCAATTGTAGGAAAACTTCCTCGCCAATATCTGCCTTAGCCTCGACAATCTTTCCTTCCTCAAATCGAACTTCGATTCCATCGATTAGTGTGCCTCTGTGAACTAGTGGCTTGGAAGCACGAACTGTACCGTTTACGCGATCAGCATGAGGGGTTGTGAAGACTTCCTCAGTTGGAATATTTGGAGTGCAAGTAATTCCATTTCGTGATGTGCTCGCTCCACCTTTCCATGCGTGACCATCAGCTAGACCGAGCATCAGGTCGGTGCCCGGTGCTGTGTAATGCAGAGAGTGGAAGTTCTGTTCGTTCATCCAATTCTGGCGTGCGGTCAATGTTGCTTGGTGTTCTTTCCATGCAGCGATTGGGTCGTCATTATCAACTCTTGAAATTGAGAAAATGGCTTCTGCCAGAGCGGCTACTGCCTCGTCATTGCTCTTGTCAGGGAAGACTTGCTTAGCCCATGCAAGACCAGGGTAAGATACGATATTCCAATTGGTTACGAAATTAGTAATCGGCTCCATTGCAGGCTTGGCAGCCATCGACATCGACTTCCCTGCTCTTGCGACTCGAGCAGGGTCTTGCTCAGCCAGAAGTAGAGGGTTAGCGGCTGATACAGCCAGTCTTGCAGTGTTGTCATTGTAGGCCTCTCCCATGGCCTTGAACATCCAATCAGGAGCGCGGTCAAGACTCTCATCGGTAGCGTGTTCATAGCGGGTGAGTTGTAACTCATCATCGCTCAAAATTGTAGAGACAACTCCGGCTTCATTTTTGTAGGCTTCAGCAGAAATTCTGCGGATTAGAGGCAGGGCCTCAACCGGTCCTGTGATGATTAGATCTTGGCCGGGTTGTAGGTTAAGTCCGACTCGGATTGCTACCATGGCTAAGCGGTCTAGCATACTTGCATCGAAGGGTAGGTCGTCATCCGGTAGGATATTCATAGAACGTGCAATTGTTGGATTCTAATTAATCCTTCAATCTCTTTCTTTCAAATCGAAATATGCTTCCTAAAATTAGTCATTCCAAGAAGAAACCGTATCATCGTCTAGTACGGCTATGCCGATAATTTCCGTACCTTCTGCTCCTTTTTGGAAGAGGTACATCGCTTGCCCACGAAAGTAAGCTTCACCTTCTGGGTTCATTCTATCAAAATCGACAAATAGAGTCCCAGTTGTTTTCGCTACGCTCGAGAATTCCAGTACATTTAGACGGCTTCCCACATAACCATCCTTATCCAGAGAATTTCGTAGCATAGAGAACCCTTCGACTAATTCTTCCCTATCTGCAAAAACTGAAGTTCCGGACGGGGATGATGCAAAGAAAGGAGTCCTGCAAAGATTGGCAATGGTTTGGAAATCCTTGCTTTCGAAAGCGCGGATATATTCCATGTAAAGGTCCATTACCTCTTTTTCATCCATCGAATCACCTCATTCATCAGGTTCAATGTCTTTGGAAAATTGGGAGAGGAATTCCCAAGCTATTCCGTTGGTATCCACAGTACCTCCATTACCCGGGAAAATATCGTAACTTTCCTCATACGGATTGTGATCTGCTGCGTATATGGTTACCAGAGAAGCGACTGTATTATTCGCACAGTTTGTGTATGATTGAACGGAATAGAAAACGGTCGGTGAGTGTGAATCAGGTGTCTTATCCTCACACCCGTTCATTTGCCCCCATTGTTGTAGATTTTGGAGTGCTCCATGTTTTTGGGCATCCATATTTGGAAGATGGATTGCATCGTTAGAATACAGAATTATCTGGTCCTCCAATCCATGAATCTCCATAATTGGTATTGGAGAATAATATGGACTTGGGTCCTCTAATAGGTAGTAAGACATGCAAGCGATTGCAGCGAAAACATC
>NYXO01000017.1 GCA_002685415.1 Methanobacteriota archaeon | reverse complement strand
GCGAGTAAATCGGAGACCAAATTTGATTCTCCGAGTAATGTTGCAAGNGCGGGACCGACTCCGCAAAATGGNNCTGCTATCTTCAATGGCCGGCCAAGNTCTTCTCGTAATTCTTTNGCTAANGCGAGGGTTTCGAGTCTTTCTGTTTGTAATTTAGTAGAGAAGTATGCCTTTGTTGGATCGCATCGGATAACTCGTCCACTTTCTTTCACTGCAACCTCAGTAGTAAGGAGTTCAGGAGGCGCGAATTCTAGGCTAGGCCCGGCTAGAATTCTGTCGGCTAATCTAGCACCTATGGGCTTCAGTTGTCTNATTCTGAATTCGCCTTCTACTCCGTCATCAGCCAGTAACAAGCGAATATGAGGGTGGGCTCCGAGTTTTGCTCTCGCAATAGAATCTGTAAATTCNGNAACTTGATCNTCTATTCTNACAATCATCATATCNCCNACAAATTCGTGATTTGATGGCCAAGCATCTCCCATATGCTCTATCGTAGTCTCGTCTACTTCCGTTGCTAGCAACGCCAGCCAATCAGTCTCAATTTTTTCATCCGGAACTCCTTCATGCATAACGATTGGATATTCTAGAGCTTTTGGCAATTCCAAAGGTGCGCCTACATCCAGAGGAATTAGNCGAGAGAGGCCGTCATCGCTGGAGAATACACGATGGCTAACAGAGCCCCATCCACGGGCGCGAACATGACCTAGAACAGCCTCAACCTCTCGATTTGGAACGACCAAGTGGCGCATCATGTTGATGACTGGCAGGCACGCCCCCCGCTTCACCATGACGGACGGCGGGCTCCCCCCAGGTCTGTGGCTAATTGGCCTCGGACCGGGCGATCTTGGGTTGATGACAGCCGATGCTATAGAGCATGCTAGAGCATGTGATTTTCGATTCTTGGAAGGCTATACGGCAACCCTACCAGAAGATCAGGAAGGGGGCTTAGAGAGTTTGGTCGGGCCGTGGGAAAGAGCGATGCGCCCTATGGTCGAAGAACCCTCAGAGATTTTGTCTCTAGCGAGAGANAAATCAGTTGCTTTGATGGTTGTTGGNGANCCTATGCAGGCAACAACTCATGTTGATTTAGAATCACATTGTGCCGAGCAGGGTATCGATTTCTCGGTTATTCCTGGTCTATCTGCAACCTCCTTGGCAGTTTCTTTGTCGGGTCTGCAATCGTATCGTTTTGGCCGGCAGGTGACGCTTCCGTTCGCCTATGGTGACTATCTTCCAACTTCTCCATTGGAGATGATCNATTCAAATCACACCAACAATTTGCATACCTTAGTATTGCTAGATTTAGACCCCACAGGCATGGGTGTTGATACTCCTCAACCGATGCAGCCAAAACAAGTCGTCGAAGTTCTAAAGTCGATGTATGAAAAGCTCNTTGATCACGAAGGAACTGTACGAGATAGCATGACTACTCCAATTGGAAATTGGGACGCGATTTTGCTCAGTGATCTCGGAACCGCAGACCAAAGAATTGTGTCTGGGGATTTGGACGATATAGCAAAATTGTCTGATGGGCGGATACATTGCTTGATTTTACCTGCTGAATTCGCGGGATTAGAAAGAGAGGCGTACGAGCGCAGGCGATACCAAGCATGAAGCGANGAACATGGAGGAGACAATATGGCACGACCACCCGCCGAAGTGAGTTTNCCGGGCGATAAAAATCGCAAGAGAAAAGTTCGTGTNCGNGGAATAAAAAAGGCCTCCAAGCAAATTCAACAGAGAATCGATCGAAATCTNGAGACTCTTTTAGACAATCCTGAAATTTTTGTTCCTGACATAGAATGCGAACTGGGTAAGCCTCGCAAAGATATGTTAGCGGCAACTATACGAGATATNGATGTCATCTCCAAGAAACGAAATGACCGTCGATGGTTGAGCAAGAGAATGGTGAAGAGAAGAGGAGATGTTGTTGGTAGGGCGCTGGCTGGTAGTTTACTTGCAGCCGGAGAAGCGGATACATCGACTGTTTCAGTATACAATAGTCCGATTTATGGGGCTTCGAGCTTCATTCGAAGAGGTAACGGAAAACAATCTCATATGGTTGGGATTCAGAACTATACTCACCCACGACTTAGGTTATTGGTCTGGGACGACCATGCAAAAGCAGGTTGGTGGTTCTTTTCTTGGGATGGGGGATTTGTTTGTTCGGGGCAGGAACCTGTGGCACCTTCTGAATGGATTGAAGACAGTTTGAAAAAATCCAGTATCGATTTGAATGGTGATGATATAAGATGCTCCAAGGGTTTGGAATTGGATATAGTAGAGAGTGATCAGTTCACAGATTCTGGGTGGTTAAAACTTGAATTTGATGGAGTGAAAGTAGGGGTTACTGGAGCGGCTTTGGCAAAGACTGGTGAGGATCCTTTCGTTCCATCGATTGCCCTTGGTATGATGCCCCCCAAGATGTCAGCCGTAGCTGAGGCAGACTGGATGTGGAGGCCGGCCGGTTGGCCGAGTGAACGAGAATTACCCAGTGAAGCAAGAGAAAGTCTCGATGAGGTATTGCTTGCTTGGATGAATCTGGCGCTTACCGATGACAAGCTCGCGCGCTCATGTAGANACGCAATTTTNGGCTCGATAAAAGAGGGTTATATCACAGGNAACCATTGGTTTGATGTTGATTCTCGCANTGATTTNCTCTCNCACATGCAAGGNACTGACGATGAAAAACAAGCTCTAGGGATTGTTTTGGACACNCTCGAAGGGGGTGCTTTAGTTCGATCAGACGGAGTAGTATTGGAATCGGAAAATGATGTAATTCGATTTGAGGATAGTTCTTGTCANCCAGTACTGGTTGCTTTGTGGGAAGANAATGGAATGGATATATTGCAATCNATGTTCGGNCTNGAAGGNGNAGANGCNGANACNATTCATNCTAAACANGCCAANAGAAAACAAGGCTTTGGNGCNTTCCTNAGAGAACTCAATGAATCCNTNTCNTCGGCTAAGAAAACTNGAGCGNTTGCCTTGGGANGANGGAGCATTGCCTTCGCCATTGGATTTTGCTGAATCACTGATTAGAAAGGCTGCGGAGGACGGTCTTGCTTCTACTGTTGCAATGTGTCGAAAAGCAAAGGGCTTGGATTCAGCAATGGGTTGGGCTTGGCTCGTTGTTCACGAGCGAACTGAATCGGATGCGTGGAGATTCGATGAAGCGAGCCGCGACAAGGGAGGAGATTGGGTTCCAGCAATGACTGCTCTTTGGGATGCTGCAGATTCCTTACTCAACAAAGATGTTCTAGATGCAAAAGANGACTATGTCAATTCGATGAATTGGTTGGCCGAAGTATCTGGTAGCCAGTGGTCTGCTTAATGAGGAAGAGCAACCCAAATTGCTACTAGAATTAGCGATATTCCTAGAACTCCGTTCAAGATTCGAGCCTTTTCTGGAGATGAGAAAATTTTGCTAAGACCCATGCCGAATGCCGCCCAAGTCAATACTGCTGGATAGCCGATGGCGGCATTGATTGCCACTAGCAGAATCTTCCCCGATACGCCACTTCCAAACAGTAGTCCCCAACTCGTCATCATTACGAGGAAATGTATCCATGCTTTGCCATTGACAATTTGTAGAACAAGTCCGGTTTTGAAGCCAAGTCGCTCGGTTTCTTCGGATTCTTCCAATTTTGGTTTAGAGGTTGCAACGTTCCACCCTAGGTAAGCGATGTATGCCGCGCCTACCCAAGTTAATGCCTTGAAAATTTCTTGGTTTTCTTCTATGTAGACAGTGCCTAGACCTACTGCCACTCCCAAACTAGACCATCCGACTAACATTCCAAGCGTCATTGGAATTGTTGCACGAAAACCATGTTGAGAACCATGGGCCGCGCAGAGTAGATTGTTTGGACCTGGGGTGAAACACATCGGCACTATGAACACTAGCAGAGCAACGAAATCTGCTTCATTCAAGCCCACACCTCAAGCTAGTGTTGCAAGATGTTGTTCTGTTTCTGCAAGTGCAGATGAGATGTCGTTCCAAAGATCTTCAACGTCCTCGATACCGACGCTCATTCTCACAAAGCCGGGTACTATCCCTGCTTGATTTCTAACATCTTCAGGGACGAACATGTGACTGGAATTGAATGGGCATTCAACTAAGCTCTCAACTCCGCCTAGGCTCGTTGCTTCGAAAATAATGTCTAGACTTCTCATGAATTTCAAAGCCGCTTCATCTCCGCCTTTCACTACGAATGAAATCATCCCTGTTCCTTTTGGAACGATTCTCTGAGCCACTTCATAATCCGGACTACTAGGAAGGCTAGGGTGATTGACGTGTTCAATCATATCGTGTGCCTCCAGGCGTTTGGCGAGTTCTGAAGAATTTGATGTGTGAATTGGCATTCTAGCATGAAGGGTTCTCATACCTCTTTCAAGCAAGTAGCACATGTGTGGATCAGCAGCTCCTCCGAAGTGTACCTTTCGGGGGAATATTTCCGCAACGAGGTCCTTTCTTCCGACGACTAGTCCTGCGATTAAATCCGAATGGCCTCCAAGATATTTAGTTCCAGAATGAATAACCAAATCAAATCCTAAATCGATTGGATTACAAGCCCAAGGTGTTGCAAAAGTATTGTCGACTATACAAATCAAATCGTGCTTCTTTGCTAAGGATGCCATGGCTTCTAAGTCACATACTTTGATTACTGGATTGGTAATGGTTTCAACATAGAGAATCTTAGTGTTTTCTTGAATTGCGGCTTCGTAAGATGCTGGGTCTCTCATATCTGCCATTGTAACTTCAATCCCAAATCTAGGCAAATCCTCTGTCATCAAGCCGTAAGAGCCGCCATAACAGTCTGCACTTGCTACCATGTGATCTCCACTAGATAGCAATGACATGAGGGTCGTCGATATTGCAGACATTCCGCTTGCGAACGTCTCTCCGTCCTCGGCTCCTTCAAGTTGAGCGACCTTCATTGCAACTCCCTCGGAGTTGATACTGGAGAGGCGTGAGTAAAGTGCGGTGTGCTGAGCGCCTGCAGCCCAACCTGCATATCGCTCGTCTGTTAGTTGATATGTCGCCGTATTGAAAATCGGCGTTACTGCTGCCCCCTCGATATTTTGAGTGCCAGACCATACTGCTCGTGTAGCGAACTCCTTGTCCGAGTGTTTCTCGTTCATGGCCGTCGGAGATAGGGGGGGCAAATCAAGTGAACCCAAAGGGTTCAGAGAAAAAAACGTCTAATTTTGTTCTACCCATTCTGCATAATCAGGAGATGTTGAGGCCTCGAAGTAAATTACCATGGGTAAATCATAGGGGTGTGTTGCTTGAATTTCATCTATCAGAAATTGTTTCTTAGACGCGCTTGTTTTACACCGAATATGCCATTCAATATCGCTTTGAACGGCGCCCTCCCAACGATAGGTCGAGGTTGTTTTTGTCTGGTGAGCGCATGCCACAAGACCGGAGTCTACTAGCTTGAAGCACCACTCTCCAACCATGGGCTCTGACCAATCTCCTGGTAGTGTGGTTTCGACCACCCAGACTGAGGATTTCATGTGCCTCGGTACGGGGTGAAGGCAATCAACTAGATGGTGAAGTTTGAATGCCCGACGACCTTACGGGGTGCCGAGGAGGCTGTATGCTGGACTACAAACAACCTATCGAGACTGGTCCTATCCCTGCGGACGGAGCCGATTTTGATGTCATTGTAGTTGGAGGTGGACCAGGTGGTTCAGCCGCTGCTGCATTCAATGCGCTAAATGGTTGTAAAGTCCTCCTAATCGAAAAAGGCGTGTGGCCTAGAGACAAGACTTGTGGCGATGCGGTTGGAGGAAAATCACTGTCGCATGCCAAAGAATTGGGTGTACTAGATCTAATTGATGAATCGCCACATTACGTCGTTGACTCGATTGTTTTTGGAAGTGCAAACGGCGCTGAAGTTCGGGTTATGTTGCCAAAAGAGGCATATGAAAAACAAGGCTTGCAATCCGGGTACGCATTGCCTAGAGAGCAATTTGACTACCTCATGTTCCACAAATGTCAAGAAATCGTTCGAGAGAATGGTGGTTCTGTAATTCAAGGCTTCACNGTAACNGAAGTTAATGTCGAAGGCGAGGGGGNAAACGCTTCTGTTAAAGGAGTCAAAGGAAATTTTGGAAGAGANTCTCCNGAGGAATTNGAATTCAATTCGCCGCTTACCATTGGAGCCGGCGGATACAATTGTCCCGTGTCTAGAACAATAACTCTCGACGTATTTGATGAGCCTCATAGAGACGATGACCACTTTTGTGGCGGTTATCGAGAATATTGGAATAACGTAGAAGGGCTCGAAGGAAATGAAGGGCAAATAGAAATCCACTTTGTCGACGAAGTAATTCCTGGGTATTTTTGGCTATTTCCAGTAGGTGATGGTGTGGTCAATGTAGGAATTGGCATGCTGATTTCTGAAGAAAGGAAAGCCAAAAAGAAAGGTGGATGGAGGGGNTTAAAGAAAACCCAAGAATGGTTAATTCGAGAGCATCCTCGTTTCAAAGAGAGATTCGCGAATGCAACAATGATATCGGGCTCTGCTAAAGGTTGGCAGTTACCCTTTGGCTCACCGAGGAAAAATCCTCCNTCTCATCAACCTCGAAGAGGAGCTATGGCAGGAGCAATGACTGTTGGAGATGCGGCCAGCCTCGTTGATCCATTTAGTGGAGAAGGTATCGGAAATGCTTTGCTTTCTGCTAAACTGACAAGCAAACATTTCGATAAAGATCTGCATTCAAACGGCTTCCCCTCAGAAGCCGCTGAAGCTTACATGGAAGAGTTGTGGGCAATACTAGGTAAAGAGCTCACAAATTCGAAAACTCTCCAGAAAATGATGAAGTGGAAGAGGCTTACAAACTGGTTCATCAATAAGGCCAATCGAAAGAAGGAAATTGGTACAATAATGTCTGAAATGATCGCAAGTAAAGAGGCTCAAACTGAGCTTTGGAATCCTTGGTTCTTGTTCAAAACAATTGTACTCCCTTGAAGTGATACCATGGCTCTAGACAATACTCTAGCCGGAATCAAAGCAATTTTCCTAGATCTAGATGGGACCATATATCTTGGAGATAATTTGATTGAAGGCTCGTTAGAATTTCTCTCACGGCTTGATGATGCGGGAATCAAGAGATATTTTCTATCAAATAATTCAAGCCGTTCTGTAAAGCAATATGTCACAAAATTGCATGCAATGAACATTCCAGCAACAGAGGATGATGTCTTATTATCTACTCATGATTTGCTCTCCTGGCTGGCGAATGAAGGAGTGAACCAAACCTACCTTGTTGGAACAGAGGGTATGCGAGAAATGATGGAAGATAGCGGTATAGAAACTAGGTCAACCGACCCTCAGTACGTCGTTCTTGGATATGATACAGAGATAAGTTATGAGAAATTAAGCACTGCCAGTGTACTAATGCATCGTGGTGTTCCTTTGGTCGTTAGTCATCCTGACATGGTTTGTCCTTCGCCCGAAGGAGGATTGCCTGATACTGGAGCGTACATGGCCTTGTTTGAGGCGACTACTGGTAAATCTGCTACCCATGTTGCCGGAAAACCAAATGCCGGAATGATCCTTCACAAAGTGAAGGAACTCGGACTCTCCCCAGAAGAGTGTGCTATGGTTGGAGATAGATTGTACACAGATATGGAAATGGCCGATAGGGCAGGAGTTCATGGGATACTGGTTCTGTCTGGTGAAGCTACTCGTGAAGACTTGGTTGCGGCTCCCCAGAACCCTAGTTTAGTAGTCGGCTCAGTTGCGGAACTTTGCTATCGAACTTGTTAGTTAAATCCGCGATGTCAAAAGGGTGCAAAATGATGCTATTGAGTATCGTCTAGGCGTGGGTTTCAATAGAGTAAGTATCAGAACTGCACAGCGTGGAGAGGGATTGGAACGTCCAAGACGGTTCGGACTGCGACCTGAATGCGCTTCCGATTGTTAGAACATGGCCAAGTTTAGCACCCCATGCTGAAGCTGTTGAACGGCTTGTTCTCATGGGAGCAATAGAAGATGATGAGTTACGAGATGTTCTCTTACGCACACCGCGCGGAATACACGCGCTACCATTGGAGATAGGGCATGATGGCGATAATATCGAAGGAAGTGCTCTACGGATGCCTTGGTGGTCTGATGTTGATGCCACTAACTCATTACTGCCCGGAATTTATGAGACTGCTCAAGTTATTCAGATGTTAGAAATACAGCGCGGCGACTCTGTGATGCTAATAGCGCCGCGCGGGAATTGGTGGACTGAGATATTGATGCAATTGGGTGTATCAAGATTGAGGGTAGTAGAAATCGATGACAGTCGTCGAGTTGAACTACAAAGGCGTTGGAATGAATTACGTCTTGATATCGTGGCGGATGCTTGTGGTTGTCAGATTGAATGGTGTGGAGTGGAAGACATCTACAAAGGAACTCCTGAGGATGGATGGGACAAGATATTGGTAACTGGGGGTTTACCGAGAGTGCCCGTTGGATTATTGATGAGGCTATCTTTCGATGGCATTGCTGTGGCGGCTATTGGTGAAAGCACAGGTACTGTTTTACAGACAATTACGAGGCAAACAGAAGGGGAGTTTCAGGCCCAATGGTTGGCTATTTGGAATGTTGATATGATTCAAGATGAGGTCGCACAGTCCCTTTGTGATCTTGCACCATTTGTCGAACTACCGGAACAAGAAGAGCCGAAGACGACCTCGATCAAGACTGCTTGGATGCATGCCAATGATGAGCCTACAAGAGATCGGTTGGGGCCTGCGGGATTGTTAGACATGATTGAAGAGGTATGGAGCGAAGTGGAAGCCACCACTGAAAGTGAAGGGATAGGAGTAAGCTTGCGCGAAGTCTTAGCTCAAGATTTGTTCAAGATGGGCAATGTTCTGCAAAGATTGGGAATACTTCGAGTAGCCGCGGAACATCATGGAAGTTCGTTCCAACTAAGTCCATCCCCAGAGGCGGCTTGTTTCCTTGGAATGACTTTCTCGGATGATGAGGAAGACGGCCTGGCTTGGCAGCGTCTAGCAATTGAGACGAATCCGAATTATGGTGGCTCTTGGAATGAGATAGGTGAGGCTTTGCTACAAAGAGGGCAGCCCGAGATGGCAATCAAATGGTTCCGAGGAGCGATTAATTCTGTCAATTATTGCGAAAGGGGCGCTGCCTGGGCAAATCTCGCTAGAGCGCATCTTGAGATGGGACGGAATACCTCGGCGTTATTCGCAGCTCAAGAGGCGGCTGCATTGATGCCAGATGAAGAAGAACTGGATGAATTACTTGAACAATTAACTGATGGTTTGGCCTGAGTTAGTATTGAAGACAGGGGGCTTATCCCAGTCCGATGGTAACTGTAGTCACCGGTGCTTCGGGATACATCGGTAGCCACGTGGTGGCCAATTTGCTGGCTCGTGGTGAGAAGGTCAGGGCTACAGTCCGAGATGTTGCTGACCCTGAACGTGTGGACCATTTACGCAATCTACCAATCGCAGATGGAGGTGAATTGGAAGTCATCGGGATGGACCTATTCAATCCCGATTCTGTTGATGCTGCAATCGCAGGGTGTAGTGACTTAATCCATACAGCGGCGACCGTGGTGGTTAGGTCAAAGGACCCACAGAGAAAAATTGTCGACCCTAGCGTTATTGGTACTCAAAATGTGATTTCGGCTGTTGAGAAATCGGGTACAATCAAGCGNATTGTGCACACCTCATCGACGGCTGCAATCAGGCCNATGGATTGGAAGGATGGTACTGTACTAACCACTGAGACTTGGGCCGATGATGCAACCCTNGAAGAGAATCCGTACGGCCTAGCAAAGGTTAGTGCTGAGCGCTTGATTAGAGATTGGCATTCCTCTCTGGATGAAGAAACTCGGCCGAGATTAGTTACTATTCATCCATGTATGGTATTCGGCCCGCCTATGTCTCCACGGCATCTGAGAGGCTCTCTTGCGATTCTAATGGCGATTGTTCGAAGAGAAGTCCCTCTCAATCTGCCGATGCAAATCAATATCGTTGACGTTAGGGATGTTGCAGAAGCTCATGTCAGAGCCTTGACCGAAGGTGAAGATATGGGGCGCTACCTAACGGTCTCTGGTGAGATGATGATGAATGATATTGCAAAATCCCTCAAGGTTGCTCATCCTGAAAGAAAGTGGACTACTTGGGAAGCCCCTTACTGGTTAGCAATCATTGCATCGTTTTTCCACCCGAAAATCGATGTGGCGTGGGCTAGGAGGCATCTTCGAAAGAAACTCTATTGGGATGCGACTCCGGCAGAGGAAGATTTGCGAATGGAATGGCGGGAACCCCTAGATTCCATTCTAGATACA
>NYXO01000016.1 GCA_002685415.1 Methanobacteriota archaeon | reverse complement strand
CGAATATCTTCTAGACACTGAAGAGATAATTCCCTCAGAAGCGAAAATGACTCTTCACCACCGGACTTCGGTTCAAGTCCGGGAGCGCGGACCAACGTTAACTAAAACAATCTAAATTGGAGAATATAGAATCCTATATCTCCGCTACCCGTAAGATTATATGCTCCACAAATTTGTTGGAAAAACATGTCATTAGCACCAACCGACTACGACTATGGAATTGAATCAAACTACTCCTTTGCGGCCTCAGTGACCTGCAAAGATGAAGAAACACAGAAGATGTTTGTAGAAGGATACGGCCACATGCTGAACTACAATCATGAACAAGCAATTGCTTGCTTTACCCAATGCACAGAATTAGACCCCAATTGCGCTATGGCTTGGTGGGGTATCGCTTATTGTGTATCTTCGAATTACAATTGGGCCCCAGGACTGGGTTCCGGTCATGACGCAATCCAACAAGCATTGTCAGTAATGGGGCACTGCACCGAGTTAGAACAGGATTTGATTCAAGCCCTTTCAACAAGGCATTCTGCGGAAGCAAGAGATGCTGCAGATCCTTCAGTCCTAAACATGGGAAATAGTCCGGAATTGAACGTAGCTTTTGCAGAAGCAATGGCTCCTTTGTACGAAAAATACGATGGAAATTTGGATGTAACTGCAATTTATGTCGAGGCTCTGATGAATCTGAAAGCCTGGCAACTTTGGGATAAGGACGCTTCAACTGGAGAGATAACACCTGCCGATGACAACACTCTCCTATTGGTTGAGGTTATGGAAAAAGCGTTCGAAAGCAGCGAAGAAGCGAAAGTACACCCTGCACTTTGCCACTTGTACTGCCATGCGCTAGAACTGTCTCCGTTCCCTGAAAGAGCGCTACCTGCTGCTGATGTGCTTCGAACTAGAATGCCAGGCCTTGGACATCTAGTTCACATGCCTTCTCACATTGATGCTTGGGTTGGGCAATGGAAAGAAGCTATTGACTGTAATATTGCTGCAGTTGAAGCCGATGATAGATACGTAGAGATTACCGGTAATGAATCACAATTCTACAAATTCTACCGAATGCACAACCATCACTTCGTTGTCTGGTGTGCTATGTTTGATGGACAGTATGAAACCGCTCTAAAATACGCTAGAAAGGCAGTCGAAACATTGCCGGCAGGAGATGAAAATGGTGGAGTACAGTTCATGCTAGCAGGAATCATCCCGATGGGTGCAATATTCCTGGAATCTTATGTCACAATGCCATGGCATGTTATGATTAGATTCGGAAAGTGGGATGAAATACTGGCAGAACCAATGTATACCGATGGAGATGTATTCCCTGCAACAATCGCTACACAACACTATGCGCGTGGAGTAGCATATGCTTCCAAGGGAATGGTGCCTGAGGCAGAAGCAGAACAAGCACTGTTCAAGCAAGCTCTGGAAAATCCAGCTTTGGCAGGAAGAATGATGCATAACAATTTCATGTATCAGGATCCAGAAGAAGGCCCATCTATACTCAATGTTAATGCTTCAATTCTAGAAGCCGAAATTGAGTACAGAAGACAGTACCTTGCGAAAGAAAATGGCGATGATTTTGATTTCACAGCAGCATTTGACGAACTTCGCCGTGGTGTAGATTTGTCATTGAATCTAGCTTACAACGAGCCTTGGGGACAAATGCAACCAGTTCGTCACATATTGGGTGCTCTACTCCTTGAACAGGGACACGTTGAGGAAGCCGAAGAGGTATATCGTGCGGATATCGATCTTTGGAAAGACAACATGTGGGGCTTACTAGGTCTCAAACTATGTCTAGAAGCAAAGGGCGACTCCGGTGAAGAACTTGCAGAGGTAACTGCATTGTTCAATGAACGAAGCTCGCGCGCGGACATAGTACCTGCTAAGACGTGTTTCTGCGCACAAAATGCGTTGAAAGAGAGTTGTTGTTAGGTACTCAGGACACATTGAAATTAGTATCTAATTTCTTTGTTATTGCCTCACAATCTTCGACAACTACGAACATAGTATTGTCAGAAGTGTAAATCAATAATTTGTCTTCTGAGTCTATCTCTTGATAGGCACAGATTGCATCCATTCTAATTCTCGTCATTCCCATTTCGGTCAGGGCCTTGATCCAGTTGGTCTTCATGGCCGCCGCCGACAACCGACCCTATTTGATTCAAACGGTTGGTTGGTAGAATATCTACGCAGAGAATTGTTTTTTGCAGATAATGGAAAAATGTCAGAATTTTTTCCGTAGATTAGGCTCATAAAGGGGAGTCAGGTCGGCGGGATGCTTGGAGGGACAGTGATGGGAGTCATGAAGCACCTAGGTTCAGTTTGGAAGCAGCCTAAGCAAAACATCCCAGCAGCGGCTCGCCGAGACAGAATGGCCGGCTGGAGGCGCGAGCCAGTTTTCCAGCGAATTGAGCGCCCAACACGCTTAGATGCAGCTCGCCGTGTTGGTTACAGAGCCAAGCAAGGAATCACCGTAGTGCGCACACGTGTAAGGCGTGGTGGACTGCGAAAGGGTAAGATTCACATGAAGAGAAAGCCATCCAAGGCCGGTCTCAAGAAAATCACCATGGCTAAGTCCATCCAGAGAATCGCTGAAGAGCGAACAAGCAAGCGCTATCCAAACCTTGAGGTTCTAAACTCATACTGGGTTGGCGAAGATGGAAAGAACAAATTCTTCGAAGTAATCATGGTCGACCCACATCACCCAGCAATCAAGGCTGACAAGCAATTAGGTTGGATTGCTGAAGGAAACAGCCACCGTGGCCGAGCCTTCAGAGGAAAAACCAGTGCTGGTAAGCGTGGCCGTGGATTGTACAACAAGGGTAAGGGTGCTGAGAAACTCCGCCCTTCCTTGAAGGCCCACAAGAACCTAGGAAAGTAATCCTTCTTGGGAGTAACTTGATTTCTTGCTTCATAGCGGATGCCCTCGATGGCGGAGAGCGAAGTCAGTCGAATTCGGGACTTACCGGTCATCCTTCCAGATGGTCGGCTTCTCGGAACAGTCCACGATACTGTGGTCGAGACAGATTCTTGGAGTTGTACGCATATCTTTGTTGCCGACCCACCTGCCGATTTAGTTGAAGGTCGAATCCACGTTGCAGTTCCCTGGAATTGGGTACGTTCGGTAGGGGATGTCGTGGTTCTACGTTGGTTTCCACCTACTCCAATCCCTAGGGATGAATAATCATTGCAAAATCATTTGATTTGAATGATATTTCTCCGAACGGAAATGCGATACGATTCAAAAGGCAAGGGTGAACGCCTCCGTGATGCAACGTAGTTCCGTAGTGCTAATGGTCTTGCTCTTACTGACCTCATCAGCTCCTGCGATTGACGCTGCAGGAAAGGGAGTAATTTCGTGTACTCCGGCTGATTTAAGCATGGTTCCAGCCAGTTGGGATATTGATGATGGGGCTTGCGTACGAATTGATCTGGGAGTCCTTTCTCCCGGCGATACATTGTCTTTCGACGTATCTGCTGATACTAATATCGATATTTTGCTATTTTCCGTAAGTTCAATCTCAGTCTATCAGAATGAGCAAAATTACCGTTTAGATTCGGTTTGGCATTCCGATTCAGTATTCGAATCATTCCAAGGAGATGGTACCTGGCATTGGATGGCTCCTGATGATAGGGGAGATACTCGATGGTATCTTGTTCTGGATAACATGGCTCATCCACAAGATCAAGGCGAGGGTGCTCAAGGTGGTAGTCTTGCTACCGTAGTCCTAGATGTTGAGGAAGTCGATAGTCCAGTATTCGGAATAGTCGATACAATTGTTCGTCTTGATGGTGGAGAACATTCTGTCCTCGCTGGTCCTTTAGTTCTCGATGAAGGAACTCAAGTCAATATTTTCGCAACAACCATGCAAGGAGCTCCGGATATTTTCCTGGTCACTGATACTCAATTGGAATTTTACGAACAAGGAACTACTGCTAATGGTATGGATGACAATAATGCAGACATGTTATTGGTGTTGGAAGAAAGGAGTATTTCATGGTCAGTAAATTCCGACTACGCAGGTAAGGAACTGTATCTGATTGTGGATAACAGACCAGGCCCTCCTAGTGGTGGAGCAGGAACAGGATTCGTAGCAACAACCGTAGTAATGGATCTGATTCCAATCTTACAGCCGACAATTACCAATTCCTCTGACTTAGCAATAATTGATGTTGGGGCCGAGATAATCCTCGACGCTTCGAACACTCCAAACCTCTCAGACCAGATAGATAGCGAAACTGGCTTCCAATGGGATACCAATGGTGACGGTTTCTATGACGCCTCAGGCTCTTCAATCACAATGAGTTGGGACGAACCTGCGGAGTTTACCATCGGCCTTAGAGCGGTTTCACTGGATGGTCGAAGCGCTACAGTATATCTCAATACAACAATTCAGGACATAAGTCCCCCCGAAGTTAGTCTTTCGGCTAGTGACACCATCCGCAAAGACTTCGACGACGAACTCCTGTTAACCGCAAATATTGATGATAACTGGGGAATATTCACTGTCGAGTGGTTGGTTGATGAAACAGTTATTCAGAACTACAGTAGTTGGAATTGGGAAGATGGCAAAACATTCACCTTCCGATTTGATTCAAGTTATTCAGCGGGTGATCGTGAGGTTACGATTCGGGTAACTGACAAACAAGGACAAGTAAGCGAACGCACAGCAATCATCGATTTGTATGATTCTACTCCACCTTTGGTGCCGCAACAAACAGTGGAGATGTCAGCGATTCTCGGCCAGCCTCTTCCTTTAACGGCTGAGGCTATTGATGCCGAATCTCCTAGCCTAATTTATCACTGGGACTTAGATCCTCAAACAGATTCAGATTCAGATGGAGTAATGGATAACGACATCGATGCTAGTGGCTCCACAATAACTCAGAATTTCCAAAAGAAAGGGACCTACGAAATTGTTTGTACCATCGTAAACGAAGCAGGAGCTTCAACAAAGGTGACCTACTTAATTTCGGTTCGCTCATCTTCCGATGATGGTTCTGGACTGAGTCCAATGATGATTGGAGTCGCTGTTTTCGTACTACTTATCATCATCATAGCTGGAATCGGTACGATTACTTGGCGCAGAATGTCGAATGCAAGGCTTGAGGCATTGCTTGAGGAACAAGCTGCTGCCGAAGAAGAGAAGCCTAGAGAACTCAGTGTTGAGGAACAGAAGGCAATGTATGGTGCAGGTTCTGCTACTCTTGACCAGCCAACTTCAATGTCCACCACCTCACAATTTGGCCAATATGCAACTGGTATGTCTGGTGCTAGTGATCCACAGGCCACAATTAGTGAGGATGCGGCGATGGGAGATTCTGACCTGGAAGCTCTAATGAGTTCGCCAGAACCAATTACTGCATCTAGTCAATCAAGTCCTGCTTCGGAACTTCTTGCCGAATTTTCAGATGAAGAATCTGATGTTGAGGATGATTCAGTAGAATTTTCCCATAACGAATTAGAGGGCATTTCAGAAGAAGTTTGGTCACCAAATGAGCCCGAATCATCCGATGAAGAGGATATGCTACCATCCCCTCCTCCTCCTGAACCAGAGCCCGAAGCAGACACGCTTCTTGATGAGGAAGAACTTCCTGTGCCACCAGCGCCAGAAAGCGAAGAATCTTCTTCTCAGGCTGAACCAGAAGAAGAATCTGAGCCAAAACCAGATGATGAATCAGAAACTCCAGACAATGATTCCGAACCACAATCTAGACTTGTTCAGCAGGATTGCAGCCAGTGTCAACAACGCTTTGAGGTGACATTACCAGAAGGTCATGATATTGCTCGAACTGCCTGTCCGTCTTGTGGTGCTATTGAGACAGTTCGTTTATCGTGAATTGCGAGTTTCTCTGCAACGATTTCTCTCAATATAATCCCCTTTTGATGCTCTTGTAGCCCAAGACCCTAAATCGCACCTCATAGAGGTGCGCCTATGGAGAATGGTTCAGTGCGCTTGATTCGTACTGCTCCAAGGTCGAAAATTTCTCTACCAGTTTTACTTGTAATCCTCTTTTTCCTGCCTACACTTGCTCCGTTTGCAAGTGTTAGCGGTGAGGCCCGCATAGAATCACAGGACTTTCAAATCCTAGACGAATTGGGCACAGTTCTGAACCAAAGGGAACAAGTTGTCCAAGGAGATTCTGTGAGTAATATTGCAGGTCCGTTATTGGACCAGGTCCGTGTTGGTGTTCAGGATACTTCGGTTGCCGATCCTCTCCATGATATCGATGAGGCTTTGGATGATGTCATCATCGTAGAAACCGCAGTCCCCGCTGTCGTTCATCCTGAACCTTACATCATTCTCACCGACGAGAATAGCCGCCCCCCTGGGGAGGTTCGAACAATTTGGTCAACTCTGTTCAATTTGACGGATTACGTTATTTGGACTCGATATGTTGACACTGATGGCAATGTTGTAGAACAATTTGAGACGATAACATTCCTCACCAGTTTACTTTCTCTTTTGGATCCAGAGACTGATTTCTTACTACACCAAATGGATATAGATGGCGATGGTGATGATGATATTCAAGTGGGTCTCACTGTTAATCTGAACAACATTGATTTGTCAGGTACAACTCTTTCTGCATATGTCCAATTAGATTACCAAGTTAGCGTTCTGCCATCAAGTACCACCGATTCTGATTGGGATAATTTGCAGACTCTTGAGGTTAGTATCCTGAAAGCATTTGCATATTCTGACGGAGTTCTAAACGAAGGAGAATCATATGTCTGGGTTATTGATTCAAAGTTCACTCACACCCCTTATGACTTTACATTGGGAGTAGGTTTGGAGAGATTTTCATTCGATCTATCAGGAGCTGGTGCAGACCTTATTTTGTCTCTTGTCAATGCACTTACCTTCGGAGTTTTCAGTGGTGGAGATGAATCAGGAGTTAGCATCGCATCTCTAGCCGCGCCATATCAAATTTCAATTGATAACTCAGGGCAAACTGAATGTCCAGACCGTTACTCACCAATCGAACTTACGACTTTACCTTCAAGTGAGATATCTTGTGGAGTGACTGCTGGATTTGGATATGTTCACTTCTCACCACCTGATTCTCAGGAAAATAGAGAAGTTTGGGAAGTAGCATATATCGAGGCCGCAATACATCCAAACAGGCTTTCGACCATTCTCCCAGAGCAATTAGAAGTAACAATTCGAACCGATAGTACTCTTGCTGACGGAACTGGTACTTTGGGAGAAAATGGCTTGACTACGCTTGAGTATTGGGCCGATGAACGAGCCGATTTACACATTCATTTCCATGAAGATCGGTCCGAGGCACCAGAAGAAAATTCCGATGGTAATTATGGCAATGTAACAGACTCACGTGGTTGGTTCAGAGGTATGCCGGAAGGAAGTCTAACCACAGAGGAGATAGATCGTACATTCACGATGTTGGGTTCCAAGTCAGAACCAGAATTACCCGGAAGTCAACCAGACCGTCTAGGTTTGATCATTGCAGTGAAGAACTTCACAAGAGATACTTCTCAAAATGTCGATGATCCTACTCTTCCTGTTAACCCTGCATATCCTCCAAAGACACTGGTTCTGGTTCGTTCGATACAATCTCTGGAGTCAGTCGAATACCATTCTTGGATGAAACGCGGAGGGGTGGATACAGATCACAGACGAATCCAGATAACCGCCGAAGAGATCCCTACGGCCATAGTCTTCTTTGGCTCATTTGAATTAGGAGGGGCCGATAGTGCTGATACCAGTCTCGATACAGGTCAGAACCTAGATTTCCTTTCTCGAATATTAGATGTCGTTCTGATAAATATAGTAGATTTATTCCTAGATATTGGCACTATATTGAATGATATCCCTTCTGCTACAGTAGATGTAATCAGTGGAGGTATAGGTGGTTCTGGAGGCATTTCGGGCGAGACTCTTCACCTATTGATGCATGATAATTGGAGGCCAGAGAGAGAATCTCGGTCAATCTCCGAAATAGGCCTTCAAATCGGTTCAAGTCCTCATCCTACAATTTCTGGTGACCACCTTATCCTATCCAAGGATAGAGAATTAGATACGGTACTGGGCCGGAATGGCCCCCAGACTCCTCTGGTACAGGTTGCCGCAAGTTTACGATTCAGCGGACTAAGTTCGTTTACTCTGATAGATAGCATCGAAACTGACTCTCAGTCAGTCTCTCTTCAAACATCATCTGAAAATCCATTCACATTCCTTTACATCGATCATCAGCCCTCCACTCTTGACGGTGCAGCCCATCAAGGTACATGGATTTCGGATATCCCAGACAACGTAAGCGCAGAACTAACTCCAGAATTTGCTACGTATTCTGCTAGCTCAACAATCGCCAGAATTAGCTATACTGGAATTGAAGGAACTCAAAGGCAAGCAGCTCATATTCTCGATGTTCCTGCCGAATTTTCTGTTGAATTTGGAGATACTACAAAGTGGACAGCATCTACTCCAATTTCTACAATCCATGCACAGTTAACGGATGCTGAAAATCCAGTTACAATGAGTGGAGATCACTTCCTCTTCCATCACCATCCGGAAGATGGGACATCAACAATTTCTACCAGAATTTCTGGCTTACAGGAGGTTGGTTGGAAAGCTCCTGCTATAGCAGGCGCAACAGGTGCAATGGGACAAGGCACTGCATTCATGTCTCTAGCAGGAGATCGATCTATGAGTATCAATGTCGACCATGCGCCTACTCAAAATGAAGGCGGGCTTTCGGCGTTGGTGCTTATCGACCCGCTTCCGTCTAATGTTTCAGTAGATATCCCAACCGGTGCGGATGCAGGAAATAATTTGGTAATCCCAGAATTGAATACGTCTCAAGGTGTTTCTGGAGTCGCATTTTTCCTCGGAGGGTTTGCTGATTTGGGTCGCTCTGTAAATACCGTACTTTCCGGAGTTACAAGCGAAATTTCGACAGGTACAGCTGGCGGAAATGGATCCTTTTCTTATGGCTTAGAGTTAGATGCTGATAGCGAATTCGACCTAATATTTGAGGCCAGTCAAGGTAATGGGACAGCAGAAGAACCGTCGTGGGTTCATGGAATATCTATGAATGCAGCAAGTACTGGAATTTCCGATGGATTTCACATCAAAGGTTGGATTCCAAATCTACCACCATTGATCGATATCTCAGTCAGTCGTGTACCAAAATCAAATGGTGATGATTGGACAATTATGTTGGGCATGGACGGATGGCTTCCTGCTAGTAGTGAATTCATGCTCAATGCAAAAGGAGTCAATGGTCAAGATTTGATGCTGACCCTACAAGGTTTGACTGTAGGCGAGGCCACTACCTTGGGCATAGATTCACAATTTACTATCAAGGAAACTAGTGGTGGAATTAACGAGGTAACTACATCCACTCGTTTCGTAATTTCAAACAGACTGGATTGGATTCATGCTGAACTCATTAATAGGGAAGCCGGTGCAAGAACGGAGATGCTAATCAACGACATTCCTGAATCAATTGACTTAGTTGCCAGCCTAGGTACGTCAATTTCCATCGATATGATTGTACCAGAAAAATATCGTCGAGATGGACCAGCGGTGGATTCCATTATGTTACAACAGATGCAGTGGATGGAAGGTGCATGGTGGCCTGCTACTGTTTTCTTGACAGATGTCCCAGATTCGATTAATCTGACCACACAAGCAGATATGGATTATGACATTACGAAAACCATAGCATTCCAGGGCACTCCTGTACTAGATTTCTCTGCGTCAGATAGTGGTATGTCGCTGTATATCGAGGCTAATGGAAGAGCGATAAATAATCGCGGCGATATCATATTACTCGCAGAAGGTTTGACCGATCGAATGGTCATTAAGCCAACTTCTGATTATGGCTTAGCGATTCGAAGCGGGGGTGAAGGTGTTGAGAGAATCTATCTCAGAGCCTCCAATATGCCAACTACGCCTCCTGTTGTAATTGAGGAAGTAGAGGCTCTCGGTGAAAATTTGCGAAGTGCGACAATTCATGTTGTCGAGATAGCGGGACCATACAGTATCATCGAACTGGAAGATGTTCAAGGTGGTAGAATAATTGCCTCAGCCCGTGCTACAGCGGAAGTTGATGCACTTGGCACAACATTCGATCTTAGAGGGGTGCTACTTGATGCTCAAACTACAGGAGGAGTCCCTACTGGAACTAGTATTGGAGTCAATGGATTAGCATCTGATTTATCTCTCTTGAATTTGATTCCGGGATTCGAAGGGTCAACTCACCACATCATCGTAGCAGAACCGTTTAGTTCTGGAATATTGACCTTAGGTGCAACGTTCTTCGGAGGTGATTAATTTGGGTTTAATGGATAAAATTCGCTCTAAAAATGAGGAATTCGATGATCCGGATGCTGCGACCGAACGAGCCCATGAGATTTTGCAAATCGTTGGTGAACGAGTTGAGAAAGTTCGACCAAGTCGGGTTATTTTTGCATCTGTAGCTGTATTGCTGATACTCAGTGGAATTATGATTATTGGAACTTGGATAGTCCCATATGATAGAACCTCTGTAGACGTTGTATATCTCCAGGGAGTAGGAGGACATGTTGTTTTAGTTGAATTAGACAACAAAGGCTCCCGCACAATTACAGATGTCCAATTAGATATCAGATTCCTAGATGACGAGAGTAACGAGATTGCTAGATCTTCGTTTGAGACTGATGCAATTGCCGCCCATACTTCAATTGCGGGAGACGATCTAGAGTTGATTGCTTCAGGTGCATCAGTATGGGAGAATTATACCATTGAAATTATACTCGATTATACCTATGGTGGTACAGAATACAGTGAAAGATGGACGTACAACGTTGGTGGGTGGACTATGGAGATGTTTACTTATGATGCACCAATGCACTTCTTTTGACACGACCTATGGTCGTGAAATATTGCAATACATTCTACCCGAATACTGAAAGGTGAGCCAATCGAGGGATGATTCATGGGGCGGAGAATTGCGATTGCGCTAATCGGATTATTCCTAATTTCGTTGATTCCAGCCGGTGGTATCGATATTAACCGAGTTGATGATTCAACGGAGGCTCTAGATCGGTCTGTCAAGCGTGTGGAAATTGCTGCAGACCCTAATTCAATACAAGATCTTCAATCTCCTACAGTGTCACAGGGATTTGAAAGAGTCAGGGACAATACCGCTGACTCAATTATTGGACTATACACAGAATCAGGGTTGATCCCATCCGTCCATTTACCAAATTCCCTTACACAGCCTCGCTCAGATCTCGCGATGGTGATTGTAGATGGAGATGTGGGAATTTGGGACGCTCGTTTAGAGGTGGAATCATCAGCGGAAGTCGAAATAAGAACGACCATACCTCCATCTGGCTTCTTAGTTCAAGGAACAACAGAAGAACTGGATAAATTAGAGTTCAACTCGGTAGTTATTGCAGTCCATCCAGTGCCAACTGGATTACTCGTTCACCCATTGCTAACAGTTGTCGAAGAAGGCTCGATTATGGTAGAGATTCTCGGATGGAAGGATGATAATCTCCAGCGACATATGGAGCCCGGACTTGGTTTGTCTAGTTCTCTTCCCGATGTCGCAAGCAAGTGGCTTATTGATGAGTGGAGTCCGGAAGATGGTAGATTTTGGGGCGAAATTGATCTCTCTAATCTAGCGGCTATGATTGAAGATCCTGCAGTAGCCTATGTTGCGCCCTTGCCGGTATTAGAATTGAAGAATGATAATGCCCGGAATCATATGGGGATTGATTCAGTTGAATCCTTCTTCATCACAAACATAGATGGCACCGGTCAAACAGTAGCGGTTGGAGATTCGGGAATAGATCATGACCATGGAGACTTCAACAACCGTATTGTCGGTAGAACCTCAGTTACTCCAGGAGATTCTTCAACTGCTGATTTGTCTGATGGTCACGGAACTCATGTTGCCTGCACAGTGCTAGGTTCAGGAATGAGAAGTAGTGGTTCGTATGAAGGGGTAGCACCGGGTGCTGACCTATATTTCCAAGCAATGGAAGACGATGATACCGGAGCCTTGTACAGTTACGGAATCAACAGCATGTTGAATTCTGCCTACAATGCAGGCGCCCGCTTACATACAAATAGCTGGGGCGCTGGTAGCGGCTTCGGCTCTTACTCAACTCAATCAGAGGACGCAGATGACAGAACCTCCACTTGGGACCAATACTGGAATTATGATGGAATGACGGTACTGTTCGCAGCCGGTAACGAAAGAAACGATGGTGTCTCTCCCCCTGGTACAGCGAAGAATGTAATCACAGTTGGTGGGCACAAAAATCGATACAGTGGGTCACCAGATGAGATGTACTATTGGAGTAGTAGAGGGCCTACGGATGATGGCCGTCTGAAGCCTGATTTAGTTGGTCCGGGAGATGGAGTTCGCTCATGTCTTTCACAAGAAGCCGAGGACGCCTCTTCTGGTTGGTCAAATAATTGGTACATCGAATACAGTGGTACTTCGATGGCAACGCCAGCTGCTGCGGGTGCTGCAACCCTAGTACGACAATATCTCATGGATGTTGCAAATAGACCAGCACCCCAAGGAGCGCTGGTAAAGGCACTGCTAATCCTAGGTGCTGAGGATATGGGCGCTAGGAATATTCCAAACAACGACGAAGGATGGGGCAGAGTTAATCTTGTAAATTCGCTAATTCCAGATAGTGATGAAGGCATTTTCGTAGATGATCGAAGCCGTATATCTTCTGGCCAAACGAAAGAATACACATTCGATATAACAAGAGGTGCAGAACCACTCAAGGTAGTTCTGGCTTGGTCGGACTACCCTGGCTCCTCCCAAAGCACCAATCAGTTGCGCAATGATCTCAACTTAGAAGTGATTCATCCCAACGGAGGGACTTCCTTCAAAGGCAATGTTTTCAGTGGTGGAAAATCAATTGCCGGTGGGAATTTTGATGATAAAAACAACGTCGAAGTTGTACTGATTGATAATGCCGGAGTTGGTACATGGACAGTCCGTGTTACAGATGACTATCATGGTGGAAGTCGAACTTGGCAACCTTATGCTTTAGCAGTTCGAGGAGTCAATGTAAACGACCTATCGCCGGACCCATCTTTTGCTCCTGAGGTAAATATCAATCCTCCAATTCCACAAATTGGAGATCCCGTAGAGATTGGTGTGACTGTAGAGAACCTCGGAGCTGGATCGGTATCAGATCTTGAAGTCATGGCAAGGGCCGATGGCAGCCTAATTTCTACTCAGACAATTTCACTAACTCCTGGTGAATCAGTCGATGTTCAATGGACTTGGACTCCATCTACTGAGGGGCTGGTTGATTTATCCTTCCACATAGATCCAAATGATTTGGTGGAGGAATCAAGTGAAGGAAACAATCTCCTTACCCACACGATGATTATCAGCGCACCTGGAGTCAGGGTGACCTCAAATGAACCATTCATGACATTGGGTGATGCGGATGACAGTTCCACCTCATGGGACCTCGTTCTAACAAATACTGCGTTATTCGAGACTAATGCAACAATCGTAACAAGCTCACCCGTAAGGTTGAGCGATGGTGTTGAATTCGACTGGTTTTCTTCACTCACTTCGAACACTTTCAATCTGCAAGAAGCAGAATCGGTAGATGTTGGACTTACACTTATTCATCCCGCTCCCCCTGAACCCGGGACATATGTCATGACTGTAACCGGAACGGATATCGAGAATGATATAGAGTCAGAATTGGATTTGTATTTCGATGTACCAATACTTGCATCGGCAGATGTGCTGATTACATCAGGACAAATCCCAGTAAGTCCAATTTCGCAGACTCAATTGCAAGTGTTCGTAACCAACGAGGGTAATGGGCCTCAAACCTATGATGTGGAATTAAGTTCGCCAGCGGGTTGGCATTTGGGACTAGATACCCTAGGTGCATTTGAGGGGTCATCTCATGGTTCGACTGGGACTCTTGCGGTGGGACAGAGTCGAGAGATTGACATTACCGTAAATCCACCAGGTGCAATGATTCCAGCAGGCTCGATTTTCGATGCCGGCTTGACAATTCACTCTAGAGTTAGTAGTGATTCTTGGTCGGTTCCAATCACTCTCGAGGTGATGGCAATCGACCAACTATCAACAACCCCGATAAGTGATGGAATTCAGTATGAGGTTGCCCCCGATGAAACATTAAATCTTGAAATTGATTTCTTGAATACAGGAAATCGACATCTAACCATGACTCCGTATCAAAGAGCGGTACCATCCGGTTGGTCGATTGTTGGTGGCCTCAACACATTGGAAGCCCCAGCGGGTGAATCTACAACTTGGTCGGTTACTTTGCAAGGAAATGGACGAGCTACAACCGGCGATTTCAAGCTACGTTTTGCTACCGACGATGGTTTTTCTGTGGATTGGAATAGAACCATCGACGTTCTATCTGCTGCGATCCCAAGCCTAGCATTCCACGAAGTTGTCCTAGCAGATGGAACCATGTCCGAAACTCCCTTGGGAATAGGCGCTCATCCGGTTGGAGTTGGCTTTGATTTGGCATGGGAGGTCGAGAATGAAGGCACTTCGACTTGGCGTCCTACGACTTCAATCATAGTCCCAAGTGATGGCGATTGGGAAGCAAACTGTCCTTCCACCCCATCAACATTGGCTGCTGGAGCGAGCAGTGTAATCTGGTGTACAATTACAATTCCTCTTTCGGAAGAAGCTGGTTCTGAGCCAGTAGTTACTCTGAGGATGGAAGGAGAAGGAGTTGTGGTAGAAAACTCAATTTCTCTACTTGTAGATTCCGTTTCGGCTTTAGATTGGAATCTACGCACCAATGATCCGATTGCCCATCAAAATTATCCTGCTCAATTGACAATAGACGTTCAGAATGTAGGAAATTCAGAAATTAATCATCGACTTGATGTGAAGAGTGATTGGAATGTCATAATCCAAGATGAATTATTACTCATTTTGAGCCCCGGAGAGTCCAGATCGATAACAATCGAATTTACTCCGGATAGCGGTAGTGATGGCGATATAGAGATTTTCTTACGAGACGCAGAAATCATTCAAGATTCTTCTTTCATTATCGAGGTTGATGTACTACCTGCAAAAGGAGAAAGTAACACTATGTCATCTACTCTGATTCCTATTCTTGTTATCTTCCTAATTGCTATTCTCGCAGGAGGCGGATTCTTTGTATTCCAACGAAAGGGTGGTAGCTTAGAATCAATAATGTCCAATGAAGCCGTAAGTAAAATCACTGAGTCACTAAATATCGCTGAAAAAGAAAGTAGTTCAGGTATTGAATGCTGGGTTTGTAGCGGCGATATCACAGTTGGTGATGCTTTGGCCTGCGGCAGTTGTGGTGCTCGTTATCATCGCCCGGGCCAAGTAGGAGGTTGTGATATCCTATCACTCGGAAAATGCCTACACTGCAACGCAGATTGGGATGAATTAGTGGACGCATGAAGCGCGACCCCAAGGGGTCGCGTAGCCCGAAGCCCTTAGAGGGGCACGTTTGTCGGAGATGTGATGAATCGCGTTGCTTCGGCCCGTCTTCTGACGGTTTTGTTGGTAATCACGATGTTTTCTCCATTCGTTCAGGCTGAGATAGACCCACGTCTGACTGCAAGTCCAACTGCTCAAGAGGCAGATGCTGATAACCCAGCAGAATACACAATCACAGTCCACAACGATGGAGACGATGATATGGCCGTTAGTTTGAGCACTCAGCAGGACTCTTCAGGTTGCAATGGCTTCAGTTCAAACATAGAACAGGTTTCTGGAACGATAGGTGGTGGCGAGTCTGAACAAGTTACACTAACAGTCACTGTAAATGAACAAGCGAATGGAGATTGTGAGACCACTGTTCAGGCTACTGCGACTGTAGCAGGCGGAGCCCCAGGTACTCCAAAGAACGCCGATATAACTGTCACAACAACAGCAGGTGATGGTGGAGGTCTTTACGCAGTCAAATTAACCACTGATGAGACAGATGTCGAGTTTGATGGTAGTGACTCAGTGGTATGGGAAGTTGAGGTTGAGAATACTGGTGAACAGCAGGCAAACGTGCAACTAGAGATGAACAGCGATAACGACTGTGAATCAGATGACTTGAGCGCTGAAGTAGACCCTGCTGTAGTTCAGTTAGATTCAGGAGATACTGAGACCGTAGAGGTGACAGTAGATGTTCCTGATGGCAGTTCTACTGAAGCAGGACAGCATTGTTTCCTTCTCTTGGCTACAGTAACCAATGATCCAAACGCTGCGGATAGAGCCGAGGATAATCTCAGCCTCAGATTAAGTGTCCCAGAAGTCAAAGAATGTGACGGCTCATTGCAGACCTCTTCTCACAATCTCGATCCCGGTCAAACTGCAACAAATAGTTTCGAAGTAGAAAATATTGGAAATACTGAATGGACAGTTCAAACTCAAGCCCAATCTCCTGGAACAGACATAAGTGGATGGATCGAATTTGATAGCCCAAGGTCTGCATTATTGGCAAAACCAGGAAATTCTGATGATAGCCATACGTTCACTTTTTCAGTAACTCCTGACGATTCAGTCGAGGCAGGCTCGCAGATTGAAATCAAGATACAAGGGCGCTCCAACCAAGGTATTGGTTGCGAGCAAACCCTCACTGTGACCATCGGGCAGGTCCACGAGGCCAGACTCACCCTAAGCACTTCGAAACTATCTAATGTTGAACCTGGAACCTCCGATTCAGTCACTCTAACTGTTGAAAATCGTGGTAATGGCCTTGATACATTTTCTCTTACCACGATGGATCTTCCAGAAGGATGGCAAATTTCCTTTTCACAATCTTCTGTTACCGTAAACAGTAAGCACAACTCCAACAATGAAGCATCACTAACTGCTACAGTAAACGTTCCATCAAACGCGTTAGCAGGAGACAATACCGTAGAGTTTGGCGTGACTGTGAGCGGTTCAACAACCATACTGAATAGCAGGGTGCTAACAGTATCCGTAGCAGCAAGACATGATCTCACTGCAGACATACTTTCAACTCAGCAAACAGGTCGTTCTGGCCAAGTAGTACAATTCCCGATCGATATTTCCAACACTGGAAATACTCGTGATACATTCAAACTACAGGTTTGTGACCCTAATGATCAAACTGGTTGTAACCCTCCTATGTGGGCGGCATCATATTCGGATAATTCTGGAAACTCCATAACTCAAATTATTCTAGATCCAGGTGAATCTAAGCGAGTATTCCTTGACGTAACGGTGGAGGGCGAGGAAGATGCAGATTCGGTGACAATTCTTTCTCGCGTGGCAATTTTTGGCACTAGTGAAAAGGTAGAACAGACGATTAGTGTGATAGTCTCAAACTACGACTATGGGATGGCAATAACTCCTGAAATGCCTGGTTCTATCCCGGGCCAGATGGATATTGTTCTCCCACCAGGGGGCTCAAAAGAAATCAATTTCTGGGTTGAAAATACAGGTAATTTCCCGGGCGGAGATAGTGCAGTTATTTCGATGACTGGCATGGAATCCTCTGTATTACGTCGAGTCCTAGTGAATGGTGTAACAGTAGATGGAAACATTGCAGTTCCTTCCGGTGATAGAGTTCTGATTACAATCGAATTAGAAGTTCTAGAAGGAGTTTCAAGTGGAACTACTGGCATCGTAAAGGTCAGCGCATCATCAGAAAAGAACGCCGCTGAAAGCACTAGTGTGGACTTAATTTTTGAAGTGAGAACAATTCATGATTTACGATTCACCCTTGAAGGTGAAGAAGAACTAACCACTGATGAAAGGAACAGTGTTGAGTTTATTCTTCACGTTACGAATCATGGCAATATTGTTGAGACCGTACAGATACTTTCGAGCGACTCACTTAGAGGTTGGACGGTGAATGTTATCGAAGACGAGTTTCAGCTCTCTCCAGGTAATTCAAGAACTATCACAGTAAGAGTAACACCTCCAGCAGGAATGGTACAAGATGATACTTATCGATTTACGATTACAGTCCAGCCAAAGGGTATGCCGGTAGCAGGCGAACCACTTGATTTGGAAGTCACCGCAGAAGTGTCTTCGGGCCTAAGTTGGCTGAGTGATGAAAATGAACAGATTCTAATCTATGGGTTAACCGCAATTGGAGGCTTGTTGGTTGTGGTGTTATTCTTCAGATCACGTGCAGAAAACCGTAGGATTCTACAAGCCTTGGAAAATGAATCGAACGACTGAGCCCAGTTGTCGATTGGAGATGAATCCTAACTTGTAATCATTCCAATGTATTGTCTGCCACCGCCATCCTCAATGAACGCACGGTTATGCTTATGACCGTATTTTGGCTGGCCGACTTTGCCGGTCCCTACGGGACCGTCAGGTGTCAGCGATGTCGACGGTTCCAGAAGCGTATCTCGCGTTAGCTGTAATGACCCTTGTTGGCATAGGATTCCCGGTAGGGAGCTTCGTCGCTTCTCGCTTCTTGAGGCCAACTCCAAGCGCTAACGACAATAACAAATTGCGTTCAATTTTACTCCCAGGTTATGAGACTGATCAGAGCCTGTATGTTAGGAGAGAGAGCACGTATGAATGCGGTGCAGATCCTGTGGGTGATGCCCACATCAATTTCCATTTCCAGTACTATTGGTATGCAATTATCTTCCTGGTGTTCGATATAGCATTCATGTTCCTTGCATTTGGAGGGGTAATTGCGATTCAAGATGCTGGCGCAGATATCGATATTTGGTCAGCCATGCTAACTCTAACCGTATTCATCGTTCTGATGAGTCTTGGCGTATGGCACGTATTCCGCAAGCGCGGTCGAATTTACATCTGAGGTGATTGAATGAGCGAAGAACCCCCAAACTTTTCGGTTTTCAATAGTAGAATTCTCGTTGACACCGTAGGCGATGTAACCGATGAAGCGCTCAAGGCAAGTCGAATGAAGGAAGTAATCGGAGTATTAGGAGGTCGCTTATTCAACTGGGGCCAGCGAAAGTCCCTCTTCCCTCTACATCTTGGAATCAAGTGCTGCGCTTTAGAAATGGCAGCTGCAGGAGCCAGCCGATTCGACGCTGAGCGATTTGGTGTGTTTTTCCGCTCAAGTCCAAGGCAATGTGATGTTCTGTTGGTCAATGGGCCAATTTCCAAAAAGTTCGCAGATCCAATTGTCCGGCTTTGGGAGCAAATGCCAGAGCCCAAATGGTGCATCGCAATGGGTGAATGTGCAATTTCTGGAGGTCCATATTTCCAATCCTACAATATTCTCGAGGGCGTAGATACGGTTATTCCTGTTGATGTGTATATTCCTGGTTGCCCTCCACGTCCTGAGGCTCTGATTGATGGCTTTGGGAAATTGCGTGAGAAAATTATCCGCATTGGTGGAGTGCCTAGCGAAGTCCGTCCGATGAATGAGGCACCGCTAATCGTCGGAGACGAGTGAGGGGGGATTTTGAATGGGTAAGAAAATCTCAGCGGCGGCTCAGCAGAAGGCAGCAGAGGAATTAGCAGAGGCAATGTCGTCTTTTGACGGAGTATCTGCCGATATTGATAGNCGCTCNAGTGGAACACAAGTTCGCCATACAGTAACTGCAACCTGCACTCCCGAATCATGGAGGCAACTAGCAGAGGCACTCGCATCGGAATATTCTGTAGATTACTGCTCAATGATTACGGGAATTCACTGGCCGGAAGCGGCAGATAAGTCCTGGGAAGTAGTCTACCACCTAATGCGAACAGGAGTAAAGGATCCGGCAGCAATAGAAGGTGTAGTTCAACCTAATATCACCGATGCAGAAAATCTGACTGGTGTCGATATTCCTATGGAGATTCAAATTAGTATTGCTTTACCTGATACAAGAGAACCAATGGTCGCTTCTGTCCAAGATCTATGGGTTGGAGCAGATTGGAANGAGAAAGAAACTTGGGACCTAGTTGGAATCGACTTTGAGGGCCATGAAGGAATGCGCCGNGTCCTAAATCCACACGAAACACCAGTTGGATATCATCCACTACAGAAGCAACACAAATTGCGCTATCACGGNTTCGAAGAAATGTACGACGACGCTCAAGGATTCAAGAGGAAACCAGCTGATGCTGGCAAGATCAAGTGAGGNGGGATTTAGATGGCNGAAATGTGGATTTCGATGGGCCCTCAACACCCAATGACTCACGGTCTTTGGACTCTAAANGTCAAAGTTGACGGAGAAACTGTAGTCGATACAGAGCCAGATTTGGGTTACATTCATCGGGGTGTTGAGAAAATTTGTGAGGCGCGCGACTTCACTCAGATCACAACATATTGTGANAGACTTTGCTACGCAAGTGCGAACACTTGGTCGCATTCATACATCTATGCCGCTGAAGATTTACTTGGCGTAGAAGTCCCTGAGCGAGCCGAATACATTCGCCTGATTGCTGTCGAGCTACAAAGAATCGCTAGCCANCTAATGTGGCTTGGNGCGTANGGTCCAGATATTGGTAATCTNTCGATTATGGTTTGGTGCTTGCGTGAACGCGAGATGATGATGGATTTACTNCAAGAGTTGGGAGGCTCAAGAATGCACTACAACTTCCCAAGAATAGGTGGAGTGAANAGAGATCTNCCACACGGATTCTCNCAGCGTGCTCAAGCGAANTTGAAGCTCTTCCTAAATCGAATTCAGGAGTATGAGGCGCTATTCGATGAGAGCACAGTGTTCCTTGTTAGAAGTCAAGGAGTAGGCTACGCCAAGCCCGAGGAAATGATCAATCACGGTGTAACCGGACCTAATGTTCGAGCCGCCGGTGTTGATTACGATGTTCGATGGGCTCACCCCTACTCTGTATACAGCGAACTAGACTGGCAACCATCTGTTGAGCGTTCTTCAATCAAAGGAGCGGACTGCTACGANCGCTATCGAGTCCGAGTGGAGGAGATGCGAATGAGCGCATCAATGGTTCTTCAAGCACTNGANAAGATGCCGGGTGGTTCTGAAACATATCACGAACCAGGAGATCCCAAGATACTCGCCAAANCNCCATCAAGAGCCCCTGAAGGGACCTACGGGAGNCATCACTTCGAAGATAGTAGAGGCGAATCGATGTTCTACATCGCGGGTGGAGGAGAAGGTCGAGGAAAGATGCCTTATCGNGTATCAATCCGTTCNCCAATGTTCATCACAATTCCTTATGCTGCAAAGTGCATGATTGGTTACAAAGTGGCAGANATTCCTGCCATTATGGGTTCATTCGATCCATGTATTGGNGAAACCGACAGGTGATTTACAATGGCAGGAACTAGCGATTGGTTAGACGTCCGTGGNTGGATGGAGTCTATCGTCGGTTGGTCAATGGACCAAGTTCATGACTTACTACCCTCAAGTGATATTGGTTTGGGCCCATTAGGTTCTGTCAACTTGCAAGGAGAATTNGCAAGCATTCAGGGTGCCCTCGAAACTTTCCTATTCACTACTATAATGTGCACAATTGTNTTTGCTACAATGATGCTTACCTTGATGGTAGTTCCATACATTGAGCGTAANTTCATTGCCAGATTGATGGACAGATTAGGTGCAACTACCAGTCTCAGAAGTTTGTGGATTGGCGAAGGCCATACGACTGCGGGCCAATGGTGGAATCAACTACCATTTGGGATAGGTGCTCCAATTGGATGGGTAAACGGAATGCTGAACTCTAGCTTTGGAAACAAATCAAAGCACGTTGCAGTAGATCGCGTTCACAATAGAGGATACCACGGAATTTGGTTCCTATTCCCCGGTTTCTTCCAAGCTCTAGCCGACTTCCTAAAGTTCGCTACCAAAGAACACATGGTCCCAACAAAGGCCGACAGATTGGTTTTCGAAACCGCTCCTGTAATCATTATTGCAACAACAATCATGGTCTATGCATTCATCCCATTCGGNCCGCACATTTGGGCTGCTAACCCNGAGTTGTCATTGGTATTCATGATGGCANTNTTCGGAGTNGCNCCACTCGGNGTTTTCTTNGCNGGTTGGTCGTCAAACAACAANTACACNCTCATNGGAGGAATGAGGTCCGCNGCACAACTTACCGCTTACGAGATACCTTTACTNATCAGCGTCTTGGCTATCGCAGTAATTTCAGGCTCNTTCAANATTCTAGAAATAGTCGATTTCCAAATTGAGACAAGCAACACATGGAATCTCTTCATCATGCCNTTAGGTGCTGCATTATTCTTGATCACAATGATTGCTGAGGTTGAGCGTATTCCNTTCGATATGCCTGAGGCAGAGGCCGAATTGGTTGANGGTTGGTGGACTGAGTATGGTGGAATACGCTGGGGTCTTATGTTCGCNGTCGAAATGATGCGAGCCTACGCTGCGTGCATACTCTTTGCACTATTCTTCCTTGGCGGTTGGCAATTACCATTCGAAGACACTTTGGTAGGGCTTCCTTTTGTTGGAGTCATCTTTGATATCCTGGCAAATGCAACGCCTGGATTGGTAGTTCTACTACTGAAGGCTTACCTAATGTTCGCATTCTTCGTATGGGTTCGTGCATCCCTACATCGTGTTCGTACCGACCAAATCCTAGAGTTTGGATGGCGCTGGCTCCTTCCAGCGTCGATGGTCAATCTTGCCGTAGCAATCTGGCTTCGCCTCGAGGTTTGGGATAGTACTGCGGCAGGAGGTTGGCCAATTTGGGCGGTCCCAGTTCTATTCGGCTCATTCATAGTGGCTTTCGTAGTCCTCGCCTTGGATGAAGATGAAGATGCGTTGGAACTCAACCGAAGAATGTATCATACTCAGACCTTGGAGAAGGCGAGCCCTGGTACTCATAGAGATTAGATTGGAGGTGAATAAATGGATAAAGCACAACAGTATAACACTGGACATCCACACGCGGTACCAAACTTCCGTAACCTAATTATCAAGCCGATGTGGATGACGATGAAAACGGCATTGAGGACCGTTCCTTTCCTAGGAAAATTAGGTCTTTTGAAAAATAATTATCACGGTCAAGAGGTCACAATGACCGATGAATTTACCCAAGCTAGAATTGGCGGTGATCATCTTTCAGAAGGCCACACATACGCCGCTGATAGAGAGTCCACAGATTTACTTCCCTTCCTAGAGCGACCTGTTACGGTCATGTACCCATATGAGCGTCTTGAGGACATGGAGCCATGGTTATTTGTTCCAGGAAATTACAATGGTAGGATTGGGATTGTTTGGGAAACTTGCACCGCTTGTAAGGCATGCGTGAAGGCTTGCCCAAATGACTGTCTTCACATGACATCAGAAGTTAGAGTCAATGTTCTTGACTTAGCCGAAGAAGATGATGAGTGGCATGGCTACGGTTCTGAAGTCGAAGCAGGTGGGTACGCCGCCAAGCCGAAGGACGAATTCGAAGAAATTGAGGAGTTCGACTTAGTTAACGAGCATACTGCAGCCCCGCAGCAATACGATTTCGCAGAAGTAATCGACATCTCTGGTGATACCGCAACTGTGCGATGGATGGATGGATCTGGTATCGAAGACATTTCCACCACAGAACTCAAACCGGCTGAAACCGACATCGTAAGTGGCAGAATCGACATTGGCCGCTGTATGTTCTGTGGGTTGTGTGCGGAAGCATGTCCGTTCGAATCATTCTTCATGACTAACGAGTATGATGGAATGTCCGGATATTCTCGTGAAGACCTATGGTTCGACGCAGACAGAACTCGCGTTCTTCCGGCCGTCCACCAAGAGCGAGTCGATATGGAACTTGCAAAGCGCGCTAAGAAAGAGAAGGATAAGCGCGAAAGAAAGGCCGCTAGAGCCGCCAAGGAAGCGGAGGCCTGATTTCAATGACCATCGATTCCGAGGCAATTGCATTCGTCATAATGGCGCTTGTTGCTATCCTCGGAGCTTTAGGATGCGTCTATGCAAGGAGAGTGGCTCATTCTCTTCTATCTCTCATGATGACTTTCTTTGCCGTTGCTGGAGTAATGGTACTAGCTCACGCTGAGATGTTGGCTGCGATTCAAATCCTAGTCTACCTTGGTTCGGTAATGCTAGTCGTTCAGTTCGGAGTTATGCTAACCCGACGCCAAATACAGGAGGGTGATGTTGAATGAGAACCTTAGGAATTACTGCTCGCCTTGGGGTTTTTGCTTTCGTTCTAATTCTCCTAAGGGAAGTAATGGACCACCCAATGTGGGGCGAATCGGCAGCAGGTGCACCAACTACTGTAGACTTTGCAGTCTCAATACTAGATGATTGGGCAATCGTAACGATTGTTCTTGGAATATTACTATCCATGGCTATGATTGGTGCGTCTTACCTAGTTCGCGACGAGCGACTCGTCAACCTTCTCTATGACATGGGAGGCGATGAGTGATGATCGAAGCTAGTTGGATCGCCGGTCTGGGTGTCATTCTATTTGGTATCGGATTAATCGGAGCATTCAGCCGAAAGAATGCCATCGTCGTTTTGATGTGCATAGAGGTCATGCTGAATGCCGCAAATCTCAACTTCGTGGCAGGAGCAATGCATCATGGTTCAGTAGATGGATGGGTATTCACTGCTGTAGCAATCGCAATAGCGGCCGCAGAAGTTGCAATCGGGCTTGCAATTCTACTTTCCTTGTACAGTACACAGGAAACAATTTCGCTTGATGAAGCGACTCTGTTGAGAAATTGAGGTGATGAAAATGGGAGAACACAAGCAGGAGTGGGACAGACTACTCTTCATTTTGCCGTTTTTGGCAATCGTACCTTATCTCTACAGCACAGGAGAATCATCAACTGATTATTGGTGGCTAATTATCGCTGCTCCTTTGCTTTTCTTCGCAACGATTGTGATTGCTGGTCAAGTATGGAATGGTCATGATTTCTGGGTAAATCGATTGAAAGAAGGTGGAATCCTAGGACTTGGAGCCCTCAGCGTATCTCTTTCAGCCTCTATTTGGCTGATTTACGATTATCTCGACAATCATGGACATATTGAATCAGGAGACCCATTCAGTTGGCTGACATTTGATATCCTAACATACGACTCTGAGGGATGGTCTATTGCCACTTCAGGGTTCAGTGGAATTGGGCTAGGAATATACCTTGATGCAGTTAGCATAATGCTACTATTTGTTGCAACCTTCCTTTGCTTCCTAATCTGTTGGTTCGCGATTGGATATATGACGACTGATTCAATCAATGATAACTCAAACCATCGATTCTTCGGCGAGTTTGTTCTATTCAGCATGGGTATGTTTGGAATGGTCTTGGCAGACAACTTCCTTTGGTTATTCATCTTCTGGGAAATAATGGGTCTTTGTTCCTATCTTCTTATCGGATTCTACTACTGGAAAGAAAGTGCGGCGTATGCTGCAAAGAAGGCTTTCCTGACAACTCGCGTTGGTGATGTTTTCCTGATGATTGGGCTGCTCATGCTCTATGACATATACGGCTCTCTAGACTTTGCAGTTGTCTTTGATGATCCATCCACAGGTGTGGGTGGAGCAGTGGTGGATGCTGCTATGTTGCAGACTGCACTACTGATGCTATTCATTGGAGCTGTAGGTAAATCGGCTCAGTTCCCATTACATGTATGGCTACCAGATGCGATGGAAGGACCAACTCCTGTATCGGCCCTTATCCACGCTGCGACCATGGTTAATGCTGGATTGTATCTAGTTGCTCGAATGGTGCCATTCGTCGATGTTCATCATCATGGTGTTGCTGGAATGGAAGACCTCGGTCTGATTGTTGCTTGGGTCGGTGGAATTACTGCCTTCATGGCTGCAGCAATCGCCTTTGTTCAGAATGATATCAAGAAAGTATTAGCATATTCCACAATGAGTCAATTGGCCTACATATTTACTGGACTAGGAGCAGCACTTTGGTTCTTCAATAACGACAAGCATCACGCAGGGGCTCTAATCTTCGGTGGTGCTCTATTCCATCTNTTCAATCACGCCATGGCAAAGGGAATGCTGTTCATGGCNAGTGGTTCAGTAATCCACGAAGTTCACCATGCTCACGACCATTTGCATCATGGTGATCATGGAGACCATGACTTCGACCCCCAAGACATGCGGAATATGGGTGGCTTGGCGAGCAAACTACCCGTAACAGCAACAGCGATGATGTTNGGGTCGATGTCAATTATTGGAATTCCATTAATCGGTGGATTCTGGTCAAAGGAGATAATCGTTGGAAAGACATGGTATGCTTACTTCAACGGGGCAGATGCATTACTTGGACCTGCAATACTAATCCTAGCAACTGCNGGTATGACTGGCTTCTACATGTCACGAATGTGGTTCATGACCTTCGCTGGTGAGCCAAAGAATGAACTCGTAGAACACGTCCATGAAGAGACACCTTGGATCAAGACTCCTCTGGTTATTCTCTCAATAATTACCGCTCTAGGTGGATTTGGACTTGCCCTCTATGGAATGGTAGATTGGCTATCAGGAGAAACAAACCACCTATCTATTCACAAGGCTAGCTTCCTCGATCAGGTGATTTACGAATTAGAGCATGCATTCCTACCTGAGGATGAACAAGTTCGAATGATTGGCTGGACCACTATCCTACTTTCATTCATCGTTGGTCCAATATTTGCTGCTCGAGTATACGGTGGCTCACTCAAGGAAGGCGAGAAAGCAACACCGATAGTTCACTGGCTAACTAGCCTATCTGGCAAGTTTGGTAGCCAGAATGTCGATGAATTAGCTAACTCACAATTCGCAGAAGCACTACAGAACCGTCTGTACTTCGATGACCTATACGAGTGGGTTCTAGGAAAGACCATACTTCCATTCTCAGCCTTTGCGGCTTGGTTTGACGCCAATGTAATCGACGGAGTCGTCAAGCAGATTGAATCTAATTCTGTATTTGGCTCCGTACAAATTCGCAAAGTAACAACCGGTAGCGCTCGCGACTATATTCTGATGGCAGCCGTCGGTGCGCTGTGTATTTTCGCTCTAATTTGGGGGGTGAGCGCTTGATTCAGTCAGATCCTCTAACATTCATCACACTAACACCGCTTGCTGTTGGTTTAGCCCTGTTGATTCTACCATATCTNGCTCCTGCAAGTATGGCGGATTTCACTCGCAAGGTATCACGCTCACTTTCGATGGGAGTTGCTCTGGCAATCTTCGCCATTACAACCGCACTATTCCTCGGTCAGATTGGTAATATCGATTGGCTAAACATCACACAAGGTACGTATGTTTTCCAAAATGAACCAGTAGTCCTTCTGGATAGTATCGGAGTAAGATGGGTAGTCGGTATAGACGCATTGTCTTTCCCGATGGTATGGCTTACCGCTTTGTTAATCCCTATCTCCATGCTAGTCGAGTGGGATGCAAAGAAAGGACATCTGTTCCACCCGCTAATCCTAATCATGGAGGGTGCACTGATTGGTGTATTCGTCGTACTCGACTTATTCGTCTTCTACGTCTTCTGGGAATTGACTCTAATCCCGATGTTCTTCCTGATTTTAGTTTGGGGCGGAGACGATCGAAGATATGCTTCGATGAAATTCTTCATCTACACTTTCACAGCAAGTGTTCTGATGCTAAT
Source organism: Methanobacteriota archaeon (assembly GCA_002685415.1). GTDB lineage: Archaea > Thermoplasmatota > Poseidoniia > Poseidoniales > Thalassarchaeaceae > MGIIb-O1. The sequence continues at coordinate 42,507 of NYXO01000016.1, read as the reverse complement.
TGGTATCCTTGTGATGTACTTCAACACAGGAGATGCAAGCCTCGCTGGAAGCCTCACGGACCACCACTTCGACTTGGTATCAATGACGGCTCAAGCTTCTGGAAATGGTCTGATTGCGGCCGAAGGTTTGCGCCACTTTGTTTGGCTTCTGTTGTTAATCGGTTTTGCAACTAAGATGCCTAGTGTACCAGTTCACACCTGGTTACCTGATGCTCACGTTCAGGCACCAACCGCAGGCTCAATGTTGTTGGCTGGTGTCATGTTGAAGATGGGTGCATACGGATTCCTCAGAATTGCTGTAACCATCTTCCCAGAATCAACAGTCGTCTTCACTCCATTGTTGATTGTACTAGGAATGGCGAGCCTAGTGTACGGCGCAATCGTCTGCATGGGTCAAACCAACCTGAAGCGCATGGTCGCCTACTCCTCAGTTTCACACATGGGATTGATTTTCCTTGGAATAGCAACCATGCAACCACTGGGAATCGCCGGTGCGCTATTCATGATGTTTGCACACGGAATCATCAGTCCTCTTCTCTTCGCTGTAGCGGGTGCATTCAAGCATCACTACCACACTCTTGAGATTGGCTCAATGCGTGGGATTGCACACCACTCTCCTTGGTTAGCAGGCCACATGATGCTAGGTTGGATGGCAAGTCTTGGTCTGCCTTTACTGGCTGGATTCGTGGCTGAAATTGCAGTAATGATAGCATTCTGGATGACGTTTGGTTGGTTAGTAATTTGGCCAGCACTGACGCTTGTCATAACCGCTGTATACTATCTAACTAGCATGCAAAGAACCATTTTCGAGGGCGGAGATTCTCATGTTGGTATTCTTCCAGATACGATGCATGGAGAAGAGCCCAGAGATATTACTTGGCATGAGAATGCAGGGATGTTTGTATTGGGGGCACTAACAATACTGTTTGGAATCATGCCATTCATCTTCTGGGATATGATGTCAGACTGGTCTACAGAATTCATGCTGCAGACATTGGTTGAGGCTATGAATAGCCAGGGGGTGAAGCCCTGATGTTGACCACAGAAGAAATGGAAATTTTACTACCTGAGTTAACTCTGGTTGCAGGTATTATTCTCGCAGTATTAATTCCAAATCTTGGAGATTCAAAGCTAAGAATTCCTTTGACAAGAACTAGGATTCCCATATTGATTGGTGGAACCCGCTTCAAGACTACATCCGACCCCAGAGTTCCGGCCCGTATCGGAATCTCTGCTTTATTCGTAGCCTTTGTGATTTCTTTCCTCGAAATTGAAAGTGCCTCTGGTGAAGTCGTCGGCGGAGTAATCGAAATTACTTCATTCACCAGAATGATGTCTTTCGTTTTCTATGGGGCGCTTCTCCTAGCGGCTATTGCTACATCTTACAGAATGCCAGCCCGCCTTACCGCAAGGGCTCCCACTGAGAAGGATTCCGAATCCCGAGCAGAGGCTCTCGTTGCCGCATTGATGGATAATCGCCGTCAGGTAGATTTCCACATTCTACTGATGATGGTTGGACTCGGAATGGGCCTAATGGCTATGGCTTCCAATCTCTTCTTCATGTTCGTAGCAATAGAGTTGGCAAGTTTAGCAGCATATGTTCTGGTCGCTTTCCACAAAGAGGAGGAAGTTGGAGGCGAGGCCGGTGCCAAGTACTTCATCGTCGGTTCAGTTGCTAGTGCTACCGGTATCTATGGAATGTCCTTGGTTTATCTCTGGTCAGGAGACCTTGATTTCGATGCATTAGCCGCCTCTTGGGCGGCTATGGATGGATTAGATCCATTCGCGGTCATTGGAGTTGGATTGATGTTGGTCGCTTTCGGATTCAAGGTCAGCGCTGCGCCTTTCCATCTTGCCGCACCTGATGCATATGCTGGAGCCTCCTCACCGGTTGCTGGTGTGCTGGCTACTGCTTCCAAGGCGATGGGTTTTGTCGCCCTCTTCAGAGTTCTAATCGAGGTTACAATGCCCGAGGAGGGAGAGGCTCTTTGGTTTGGCATTCTTGCAATAATCGCTGTAATTACGATGACTTGGGGTAACCTAGCAGCGTTAACCAGTGAAAATCCAAAGAGGATGTTAGCCTACTCGAGCGTCGCTCACGCAGGATATATGTTAGCGGCAATGGCTGCTGTTGGTAGTGGATTAGGTGACTCATCAACAACCGAGCTAGTATTGGTTGCTATCGTCTTCCACCTGACAATTTTGGTTCTGTTCAAACTAGGTGCATTCCTAGTTCTTGGTATGCTTGAGACAGAAGGTCGAAGTCACCGCCTGGAAGACCTTCACGGTCTCGCTCAGCGAGACCCGTTGATTGCAGGTTCGATGTTTATCTTCATGCTAGCATTGGCTGGAGTTCCGCCATTATCGGGATTCCTTTCGAAATTGTTGATGATAAACGGAATCGTAAATATCAGCGCTGGCACTGGTAGCACATCTGCAGATGGAATTATTCCTTGGGCCGAAACTGTCGACCCAGTATTCTGGCTTGCAATGGCAATTGTATTGAACAGCGCTCTGTCTCTATTCTACTATCTTCGAATAGGGCTAGTTATGTTCTTTGAAGCCCCCGAGAATGCTAAGCCTCTACGAAAGGCATTACACCTACGGAACACAATNCTAGTTCTCACAGTTCTAACGGTATTCTTCGGTATTGGGTCAGGTGCAGAGTATCTCCTAGAACTCGTTGAGACCGCGGTATCTGCTCTTTGACCAGCGAAGAGCCAGTAAAGACGATTGATTTCCTTTCCAATCAACAAGGCATGGTTTCACATAGGGGTCTCTCGACCGAAGTCTAATGGCGAGACGGGAGGAGCGTGTGGATACAGAGTTGTTAGCACAACTTGAATCTGGTGCTGGTGACAAAATTCGCGTAACCCTCCCGAATAAGAAAATAAACGAAATGTTCGCCATCGCCGACCAAATTCTAGGCGGTCGAAAAGTCAGAGCGGTTTGCGAAGATGGCGAGAGTCGTTTGGCGCGTATTCCTGGAAAGATGAGAAGACGCCAATGGGTCCGAGAAGGTGATTTGGTTATTGTTCAACCATGGGATTTTCAAGATTCAAGAGCAGATGTAAGGATGCGCTACACCAAAACTCAGTCAATCTATCTTTCAAGAAAGGGTGTCTTGCCCGAGATAGTCGATCTGTTCGGAATGACCGATGATCAGATTCACGAACAGGATGAGGATTACGAAATTGTCGAGTCCGTAGCGGCTGAAGAGGATACAACAACCGAAGTAGAACAAGAAGTCGAACAGGCTGATGAAGAAGTTGTTGAAGAGCCGAAGAGTTCGAGCTTTACTGACGATGACGATGATGATATCGATTCATTCTTCGGGTGAGAACTATGGCAAATCCCGACTGGGAAGATATCGACCCAGATGCACTAATGAAATCGGCTAGGCAACACGATTGGATGGCTGAGCCACGCTTCAAGCGCATGTTCGAGGAGATCGAAGATAAGTTGCAAGGTGTTCTTGGTTCGGGTCAATACGATTGGGTCGATAGACGTGTATTCGATGCGGTTTTCGATCGATCNACTTTGTTATCTTTACACAAATTGATGCAGGCCGGTGAGATAGAAACTGTCGATTATCCAATCGCTCGCGGTAAGGAGGCTCATGTTTTTCATGCGACCACAAACCAAGGACCGGCTGCAGTGAAAATATTCCATACTACAAATGCCGTCTTCAAAAGTCTTGCAAAATATATCGACGGCGATCCACGATTCGGTGGACTGAAGCGTCGTCACCGTGAATTGGTAAAGATCTGGGTTCGCAAGGAATATCGTAACTTACGTCGAATGCGTAAAGCTGGAATTAGAGTTCCTAGACCCAGAGCGATACTAAACAACGTATTGGTCATGGATTTAATCGGTGATGAAGGCGAACCTTCACCTCGCCTCAAGGACATCACTATCGATGATCCAAAGGGAGTCTTTGACGACCTTCTTGAGATTCTGGCTGTATGCTGGCAAACCTGTGATCTCGCTCATGCTGACTTTAGCGAATACAACATTCTCTGGTACGATGGCGAGCCATGGGTAATTGACGTCGGTCAAGCAGTAGTCGGTGCGCATCCTTCATCAAATGAGTTCCTAGTTNGAGACGTCACTAGGTTAGTTGAGTGGATTAATCGACAAGGATTCGAGGTAAATCTTGCTGACTCTTTGCTAAGAGTGCTTGAGGAACCAGTTCCTACCTACCCAGCCCTTTCAGGCGGGGATTAAAACGGGACGGCGGGTCGCCCGCTCTCGTGGAACTANTAGCCCGCATACCCAAGGACCGCATAGCGGTACTAATTGGCAAGGCTGGACGTACTCGCAAGATGCTTGAGAAAGCAAGTGGGTCGAGTCTGGAAATAGACTCCCATACTGGTGATGTTTCGGCTATCTGGAATGAAGATGAAGTAGATCCTATTCTGAAAATGAAAATGCCTGATGTAATCCGCGCGATTGGGCGTGGATTAGCGCCAAATCGAGCGGTTAAATTACTCGATGATGAAGTATTTCTCCGAATGTACGACATCCGTGAATGGGTGGGTCGTCAGCCGAATCAAACCCGCCGAATGCGAAGTCGATTGATTGGAAGAAACGGACGTATTCGAAGCCTAATCGAAGAAATGTCCCAAACCGAGATGGCAATTTACGGTTCTACAGTTTTGGTAATTGGGGATGAAGACGGTATTGCTCTAGCGACCCCCGCGATTGAGAGTATTCTGAATGGTGCCGAACATGGAACCGTCTTACACGGTTTAGAACAAGATCGTAAGCGTATGAGAATACAATCCCGAAGTCTTGAGACATATGAAACCGGAAAAGGGTCGTCCGATTCTTTCGACGCATTGGTTCCCGGACTTGCCGATGCTCGTCGTCGCCGTGAACGCAGATTCAAGTCTGCTCAAGTCGATCCAGATGACGAGGAAGAGGTCGCTGAGATGTTAGAATTGGCAGAAGATGAATCGATAACTTACGGTGAAGAGTGATTTCAACAGCCGCCACGCCTAAGCGCAGGTGCTTTCTCGACGGGACGTGAACCTGCTAGAGGAGTGGTATGATTACGAGCGTTTGGTAATTCGAGCGCTAGCTGTAATAATGACGTTATTCTGTATTGGAGCATTCCTCGGTGCAATGGATTTTTCTAATCCACTGTCTGATTTTGTCTACAAATATTATCTCGATCCGGTAATTGGAGAATCTACTGGAGATTCTGGTTACAACATGGTCAACACCATGACCTATGGAATCGTATTGGCTATGTTTGTTGTAGCGATGTCTGGCTGGTTGAGGCATCTGGGGGTCGATGGTTCGGATAGAACGCTACTTGCATTACTTCCATTCGTCCTTTGGGCGGCACTTGGAGAGATAGTAGAAGATGCAGAAATGTTCGGGGAATTCTTCTCTGCATGGTTTGTAAGCCCTGGAGTACACTTTCAGACCGCAGCTTGGGTAATTATTGCTGGATGGTTTGGATATACAATCCACAACTCAGATTCTAGCGATGAAGAAAAGGCTGAGAAAGTAAAATCTGCTTCGANGATTATCATCTTCACCCAATTTGTAATCTATGCAAATTCAATCGAAGGTAAGGTCGAAATCGATTTATCATTGATGCTATTCTTCAGTATTCTCGCATTTTTTTCACCACAACTATTGGAATCTAGCGCTGATGCGTTTGATAACATTCAGAAAACTGTATACTTTTCAGGTATCGGAGGTTGTCTAGTTCTCTTTGGAGCAGTGGCATCTTATCTGTCCTCAATCGACATAACTCAAATCGACAATTATCCTTACAATTTTGTCGCTTTAGTTGTGGTTATCGGATTTCCAATAGTGCTCTGTTGGTTCATGCTTGAACAAGGAAAAGAGGCTGCCTCAGAATTGGCCTCTCAAGGGATAGTCGCTGGAATTCTGCCTCCTGGGATGAACGAAGATGAATACGTGGCTCTTGAATCAGAGCAGAAGGATCTGATTGAGTCCCTACGACTGAAGGCAACAATGGCATATCCGGTAGCATTTCTTCCAGTTGCGGGTCAGTTGATGGACGGTATCGCAACATACATCGGGATTGATTTCTTTGGATACACCGAGAAGCACATAGTATCGGAAGCTGTGGTGGAATTATTCGATACCGCACTCACGTTTGCGATTCTAAAACTTGGAATCGGTGGTATTGTATTCTATTTCTATGCCATGGCCAACTTTGAGTATCGTCAACAGCACCTCCGACTACTTATTGGACTTGCACTAATGGTTGTTGGAATGGCACCTGGATTGCGTAATATTGGACGATTAATGTTAGGTGTCTAATCTCGACATCTATGATGTCGTCTCCATTGAATTCAAGGTTCGCCGGCAGTCTCAGGGGTTGATTACGATGGACAGATTGCCGACCCGAGTCGACCGTTCCGGCCAAGATTGGCAGCGTAGAAAGGAGCAAAATCTTGCCTTGGCTGCCGACCTTAAGGAGCGATTGGAAGCTGTAAAACAGGGCGGCGGCGGAAAGTATGTCGAGAGGCATCGCTCTAGAGGAAAGATGCTTCCGAGAGAGCGAATTGCCGAAATCTGTGATCCTGGAAGTCCTTTCTTGGAGTTGTCTAGTCTTGCTGCGAATGAATTGTACGATGGTAAAGCTCAGTCGGCTGGAATCATCACCGGGATTGGTTTAGTCCACGGTCGAGAATGCCTTTTCGTGGCAAACGATGCCACCGTCAAGGGTGGGTCATATTATCCTATGACGGTGAAAAAGCATATTCGAGCCCAAGATGTTGCTGACGCAAACAACTTGCCATGCATCTATCTTGTCGATAGCGGGGGGGCATTCTTGCCGATGCAAGATGAGGTATTCCCCGACATTGGCCACTTTGGACGNATCTTCAGAAATCAAGCCATGATGTCGGGCAAAGGAATTCCACAGGTAGCTGCAGTTCTAGGAAGTTGTACGGCAGGAGGCGCATATGTTCCAGCGATGTCTGATGAATCGATTATTGTCAAGGGTAATGGAACAATTTTCCTCGCTGGGCCACCACTGGTCAAGGCAGCGACAGGCGAGGAAGTCAGCGCCGAAGATTTGGGCGGCGCTGATGTTCATACCAGAGAATCCGGTGTGGCTGACCATTTCGCAGAAAATGAGGAGGAAGCCCTACGCATGGTTCGTAATGTTGTAGAGAATCTCAACATTGAGCCAAAGCAAAGATTGGACGTTAAGCCGGTAGAATCTCCCGCTCACGATATTGAGGACTTGATGGGAATTATCCCAACAGACAATCGCACGCCGTTCGATGTTCGCGAGGTAATCGCCAGAATTGTTGATGGCTCTCGCTTCCATGAGTTCAAACCACGCTATGGAAATACATTGGTTTGNGGATTTGCCAGAATACATGGTTATCCTGTTGGTATAGTAGCAAATAATGGGATTCTATTCTCTGAATCATCCCTCAAAGGTGCTCACTTTGTCGAATTATGCGGTCAGCGTGGAGTGCCACTAATTTTCTTGCAGAATATTACAGGATTCATGGTCGGCCGTGATGCTGAGTCTGGTGGTATCGCAAAGGATGGCGCTAAACTCGTCACCGCTGTATCTTGTGTTCCCGTTCCTAAATTTACGGTAATTATCGGTGGTTCTCACGGGGCAGGAAATTATGGTATGTGCGGCCGAGCATATGACCCACGATTCTTATTCATGTGGCCTAATGCAAGAATTTCGGTCATGGGTGGGCCACAAGCCGCTGATGTACTTGCCACTGTTAAACAGGATCAAAGAGCCAGAGAAGGATTATCTCCGATGTCGGGAGAAGAATTGGAAGTATTCCGTAGACCTATTCTAGAGAAGTATGAAACTGAAGGCTCACCTTACTACTCGACCGCTCGTCTTTGGGACGATGGAGTAATCGATCCTCGTGATACTAGAGATGTCTTAGGGTTAGCAATATCTGCAAGTCTTAACGCTCCATTCCCAGATAACGGATATGGCGTATTCAGGATGTGAAATCATGCAAGGTACGAAAATGAGCGACACAAGACCCGTAGCTGAACTTTGTAGCCTCGAGATAGATGGCGCTATTGCTCGGCTAACACTACGCCGCTCAGACGTCTTCAACGCCCTAAACGTACAGCTGATTTCAGAAATGGTCGAAGCGCTAAGTTGGACTGCGCAGAGATCCGTTGGGGCTACTCAATCTCTTCACGATTCTGACGGCGCTGAATATCTGCGTGTTATCGTTCTTCGCGGAGATGGAAAGCACTTCTGCGCCGGTGCGGACATCAATATGATGCGAGATGCTGGCGCAGCAACACCAGAAGAAAACCGAGCAGATTCAGAAAGGCTTGATCGCCTATTCAATTCACTATGGGCTCATCCTTGCTTTACCGTTGGTGCAGTGCAGGGTGTAGCCCTTGGAGGAGGCGCAGGACTCGTAGCCTGTGTCGATCACGCGATTGGTGAACCACGTACAAGAATCGCTCTTTCCGAAGCCAAATTAGGAATTCTTCCTGCAGTAATTGGACCCTATGTGTATCGTAAGCTAGGTAGCGCGGAATTCCGCAGACTTTCGATGCTTGCTAGTAGAGTAGGTTCGGAAGAAGGCCTACGAATTGGTTGGCTAAACGAGNTAGTAGATTCACCTCTAGAATTCGATGAGGCTATCGGACGANTAGTTACAGATGTGATGACTACCGGTCCAATGGCCGTGGCTGAATCCAAGAAGCTAGCCATGACCTTCGATACTTGGAAAGCAGGTGATGATGAATTACGACTTTGGACACTCGACAAGACGAGTCAAATGCGAGGGTCTAGAGAAGGTCAGGAAGGACTCTCCTCTTTCCTTGAAAGAAGAAAGCCGGATTGGGCACCAGAAGAGTGAGTTGGTATTATGATTCCAGATTGGATGAGTTCAGCCCCTCGTCCATTCGATACGGTTTTGGTTGCAAATCGAGGAGAGATTGCGGTCAGAGTTCTACGGGCTGCCAAAGAATCTGGACTTCGTGGTGTTGCGGTTTATTCCGACCCTGATGCAGGCTCCCTACATGTCGAAAATGCAGATCAAGCCGNGCATCTTCCAGGTACTACTCTAGCGGATACTTACCTCAATGGAGATGCCATTATCGAGGCAGCCCGCTCTACGGGGGCTCAGGCTATTCATCCAGGTTTTGGATTCCTTTCTGAGCGGGCTGATTTTGCAAATGCGGTCAAGGCTGCGGGTCTAATTTGGATTGGACCACCTGCCGATGCAATNGACACAATGGGNGATAAGATTTCTGCCCGCCGCTGTATGATAGAATCAGGAGTTCCGGTAATTCCTGGTGAAGAAATTTCCATTGGGGGTGATTCTGATCATCTAGGTGTTCTAGCATCTGCGGCGGCTCGTGTTGGTTATCCTCTCTTGCTGAAAGCAAGCGCGGGAGGAGGAGGAAAGGGAATGCGCTCAGTACACGAGCCGAAGATGCTGCGAACAGAATACGAAGCNGCGGCTAGAGAAGCAACCGCAGCATTCGGTGACGGCACCGTATATGTNGAGAGNCTTCTGAAAGGTGCTCGNCACGTCGAAATCCAAGTTCTAGCAGATAGTCAAGGGAATTGTATTCACTTGAACGAAAGGGATTGTTCACTACAACGCCGCCATCAGAAAGTCATCGAGGAAGCCCCGAGTCCAGCGGTTACTCCNACAATTCGAGAAGCGATGGGTGAAGCGGCTGTTCAGGCTGCAAAGGCGGTCGATTACGAAGGAGCAGGAACAGTTGAGTTCCTACTTTCTGACCGAGGTGAATTCTTCTTCTTAGAAATGAATACCCGTCTACAAGTAGAGCATCCGGTAACCGAGATGATTACTGGAATAGATATCGTACAGAAGCAATTTGAAGTTGCAGCAGGATTGCCGCTTGGATTGTCTCAATCCGATATAGGAATCACTGGTCATTCTATGGAAGCCCGAATTTATGCAGAAGACCCCAGCAAAGGATTCCTGCCAGCAATTGGTGACCTAGCGATGTGGCGTGCACCAGCAGGCCCCGGAATTAGGGTCGACACTGGGGTTCGAGAAGGAGATGCGGTGACCGTCGACTTCGATCCGATGTTAGCCAAATTAATCGTTCACGCCCCAACAAGAACTGCAGCTGCAAGACGCTTAGATAATGCACTCTCTGACCTAAGGGCTCTTGGAGTAATAACAAACATTGGATTCCTTCGTCAAATGACTACCCATCCGGATTTTATTTCGGGTGGAATAACTACTGATTATTTGGATTCCAGAGATATTTCNGATTTCGCTGAGCCAGATCCAGATCCTGCTACTCTCGTGGCAATTGCCGCAGCAGCAAGTCGATTCGGACTCGACCGTGNAAGCTCAGGAGCATCTGAGTCGTTTGTCGATGAACATACAGGGCACAGCGGAGACCCATTCAGGACCTTGACGAGGTCATTTCCCTGAGGTGAAAAAAGATGGAGTGGAGTATCGGAGAATCGGGTGTTCGCTACACCGCCAAATTGTCCGATTCAGAGGGTACACTCAGCCTCGCGGGACTGACTCGGGATGGACACGAAGCACCACATTCTGAAATTGGAATTACCCGAGATTCGCAAGGCGCTAGGCTCCTCGTCGACATAGACGGTTCCGCGCACATCGCTCACGTAGCAAAGGTTGGTGATGATTGGTGGATTCACATCAATGGGCGAATCCATGTAGTTCATGGTCACGAACCAGGAAGCGCTGATTCTACCGCAGGCGAAGGCGGTCTAACCGCCCCGATGCCTGGAACTATTCTCGAGGTGCATGCAAAAGCCGGACAAAGGGTTCGTGAAGGTCAAACTTTGTTGGTGATGGAAGCGATGAAAATGGAGCACAGAATCCAAGCGCCGAAGGCTGGTGAAGTACTTTCAGTGAATTTCGCAGAGGGCGATAGAGTCGATATGGGAGCGACTTTAGTTGAACTCGGCGACTGAATTATGCCGGCATTGGATTCAATAGTGGCCGATGNTTCGCCATAAACGTGAACGAATTCGACATCATACTCGCATTATGTATGGGATTAGGCCTTGCTGCAGCCTCAGGATTCCGTGTTTTTCTACCACCTTTCCTACTTTCTATAGCTGTCCGAGCCGACGCTGTGGAAGTCGATTTGACGAATACATCATTGGANTATTTCGATTCTAATGTCGCGGTCATTCTTCTAGGAGTCGCTACAATAGCCGAACTTGCAGCNTACTATGTTCCATGGGTTGACAATATATTGGATTCAATTGCAAGTCCTGCAGCAATTATTGCAGGTACCGGAATGACCGCAATCGTTCTTGGAGGTACAGATCCTGTTATTCAGTGGGCTCTAGCAATTATCGCTGGAGGTGGTGTAACCGCAGCAGTACAGGGTGCAACAGTTGTCACCAGAGGAGTATCTACAGCCATAACCGCTGGAATTGGTAACCCAGTTGTATCAACAGGTGAAAACATAGCAAGTCTATTACTATCAATAATGGCGATTTTCCTTGCTCCCTTGGCAGCACTCTTTGCCCTTATTCTACTCGCAATGATAGTCAAAGTGATGGTAAAGAAAGCCAATCCTTCGAGCGCCTAAATTCAATTTAGCGGTTTGAGAACTGTTTGACCACCCATGTGTGGAACTAGAACATCAGGAACTCGTACTGTTCCATCTTCGTTCTGATATTGTTCCATAATCGCAACCAGCGCCCTGCTGGTGGCAACCGCAGTAGAATTCAGAGTATGAACTGCGGAATTTCCTTCGGAAGTGCGATATCTCATCCGTAGGCGATTAGCTTGGTAATCGGTGCAATTTGAGCATGAAACAACTTCCTTGTACGCATTAGCGCCAGGCAACCAAGCCTCAAGGTCGTATTTCTTCGAGGCAACAGTTCCCATGTCGCCTGTGCAGATATTTACTACTCTGTAATGCAGACCTAGACTATCCCATAACTCAACAGCATTGGTTAGTAATTCCTCATGATGCTCCCAAGAATCATCTGGCTTGCAAATGACAATTTGTTCAATCTTGGTAAATTGGTGTACTCTCCAAATNCCNCGATCTGACAACCCATGNGCTCCTACCTCGCGTCGGAAGCAAGAAGANACACCAACCAACTTAATCGGTANTTCNGATGGTTCGATAATTTCNTCCATTCTCATCGCAGTGAGTGGATGCTCGCTAGTTGCGATGAGGTAGTATTTGTCAGGTTCAATACCATACATNACAGTCTCAAAGTCNCCCAANTCAGTNACGCCTTCGTAGGCCTCNCGATTCATCATTAGCGGNGGTTGNACCAAGGTGTAGCCTCGCTCCATGAGGAAATTAGCAGAGTAACTCTGTAGNGCCATTTCTAATCGGGCNAGGTCACCCTGAAGGAAGTAGAAGCGAGAACCGGTTACCTTCGCACCTCTAGCGAGGTCAACCCAATTATTCATCTCGATCAGGTCATTATGATTACGTGCTTCGAATCCTAACTCGNTCTTGTTACCGTGTAAACTGTGTAAGGTATTCTTCTGGTCATCTTCTCCTACTGGAACTGATTCATGCAGGATATTTGGAACACGCATTCGAATTGTATCCCTTTCAGATAAGCAGGAATCGACTTTTTCACTCAGAGCATCAATCTCTTGCCCGAGACTTGCAACCTCTGCTAAAATTGCGTCCGCAGCGGCGGAATCCCCGGATTTCTTTGCTTCCGCAATACCTCTAGCGGCCTCATTTCGCTTCTTTCTGAGTTGGTCGACATCGTATCTTGCTTGCCGCCATTCTTCATCGAGACGGATTACCTCGTCGATGTTATCATGAGGCATCTCTCTCTTGTCATGGTCGGCCCTCAGCACATCCGCGTGCTCTCGGAACATGCTCATGTCCAGCATAACAACCGAACCTAAGGGCTCAACACTTAGCCTTCAATGAATCGGGGAATCTCACTATTTCGAGCACGATGCGCTAGAGGAAGGTAATCGCCTGAAACAATTGCGCAGGCCCAACAGCATAGATTCCACTGATGATGTAACCCAATATCGCCCCGCCATTCAACAGCGGTAGTCCTGGTTGTGGATTTCCTTGTGCAACGAAGGTCATCAGCAGCACATACCCAACTAGGCCTCCGATAAGTGTACCAATTGCTACAACGATTTGCGCCATGTAGAAAGTACCGTATGGGTTCCAAATTTCTGGCCCCCAATCAGGTAGGAAGGAAATGGCTGAGATGACTAACATACCGGGGAAGATAACGTCACCTAGACCCATGAACAAGGCATCTCGACTCTTCTTCTTCGGTTTCTTATCGTCCCACCAATCATCTATTTCTGCTTCCATTACTTCTGTAGGAGGAGGGGGAGGGTCTTGCATTATGTCTCCTTCTTGTTCTAGGAAAGAGTATCCCTTTTCCTTTGGCGCCACAAGTAAAACTGGCAGTTTGAGTCCGATCATCGTATCTGCAAGTTCAAGCATATGCTTGCTTTTGTGAACTGCCCAATAATCGTAAATCGCCGCTAAAATCATGAAAATTATGACGAGTGTTGGAACGAAAGAGATTCCAATCATCACGATTACTCCCGAACCGACCATTACTCCAACTGAGTTCACTACCCACCATTCTGGATATCGATTTAATGCAGTCATTCCTCCAATGGTAATTGCGAGGGCGGAAATCCCAACAGAAGCGGGCGTTGCGAAGCCAAGAATGAAGAGAATTAGCAAGGTAAATGGTTGGACTGCATAGAATAAGCTTAGTCCGAGGGCAAGCATGACTATACCTTTGATTAGGTAATCCAATCCCTTTCTTGCCAACCAAATAATGGCGAATGTGAAAATTCCAATCATCAATAGTTCGAACAAAATAAATCCAGATTTCGTAGTACCTTCTTCTCCGAATGCTCTAGCTTCTGGAACATCGTAAAGCGGTTGAATGAAAATACCGATTCCTATAGTCACAATGAACATTCCAGCCATACCAACCATGGATTCCCATTGGTCCTTCATCAACTCGATGACACTTTCACTTCGGTCGGACACAATCTCCCCCAAGTTCAAGGTCCATATCACCTTGACCCGTATCTGCGCCTAGTCGCGAGTCGGGGGATGTGGAACAATGGAAGACCGAGAATGGCTCATGGATAGGCGGTTTGCCGGCATGAATCTCGGTCTGCAAAGAATAGAATCGCTACTACTGAAGATGGATAATCCACAATTGGATTTCCCATCGATTCATGTCGCTGGAACAAATGGAAAAGGAACTCTGTGTGCCTTTCTTTCCAGCGCTGCGGCAAATAGTGGATTAAAAGTCGGTCTGTTTACTACCCCTCATCTTGTTGTCATTGAAGAGAGGGTTCGTATCGACGGAGAGGTAATTGATTCGCGGACTTTTGATGACCATCTTGCAACAGTTCGTGCTGCTGCTGTGGAAGTTGGAAAAGAATTAGGTGAAGAACCAACCTTCTACGAATGTACATTTGCAATCGCTATGCTAGCCTTTTCTCACGCCGGCATAGATCGTGCAATAATCGAAACCGGATTGGGTGGAGAGGGTGATGCAACTTGTTTGGTCGATGCAGACCTATGCGTCATTACCACCATTGGCCTCGACCACACCGAAATACTCGGAAATACTCGTGAGCAAATCGCTCGCGCTAAAGCTGGAATTCATCGTGAAGGTGTGCCAATGGTGGTTTACCATCCCGGAGATGAATCCGTTTTGCAAACGATTGCCGAGGTAGTCGGTGACGACTTGTATGTCCATGAGGGAATAGAAATTGACAATTATTGGGAAGATTGGTTCATTTTTGCAGGATATATTGCTACAACATTTGGATGGGAATTACCATCAAATGATATCAATTGGCCCGGTCGTTCTCCAAATTGGCCACCAAAGGAATTGTTCAATTCTGAAGTAATGATTAGTGCTGCTCACAATTCCGATGGCTTACAAACTGAATTAATGTCAATTCGAGAGCCGACAATTCTTCTCATCGGAGTTACTCAAAAGGCCAAGTTGGAAGAGGCTTTAGCCGATGTAATAAGTGAAGTTTGGCATATGCCAACATTCCGTCACATCATCGTTACAGAACCAACCACTGGAAGAAATCCAGCGGTTGATGCAGAGGAGCTTGCGGATCTGATTTTTTCAAATAGATTGGACAAACCAATAATCGAAAGAGATCCAACAAAGGCTCTTGAAATTGCAGAAATTATGTCAAAGCAAGCGGATTGTAGCATCTCCGTTATGGGTAGTGTGTATCTTGTTGGAGACATGCTAAAGTTGGCTGTAGAACGAAGTGATGGCGACCTTTGGGAGCATCTTCGGGTACATTGACAATCAAAAGGAATCACCTAGTTACACAAAGGCAAACTGAGATAACGAACTTCCTCGTGGGGTAGTATAGTTGGTTAGATGAGTTTGAAATGGGATGCACGATTTCTTGACCTCGCGAAACATATCTCAGACTGGTCGAAGGATCCGTCTACCAAGGTCGGCTGTGTAGTAGTCGGCGAAGACCGAGAAGTTCGTTCAACCGGATTCAATGGTTTTCCAAGAGGAATTGAAGATACCGCTGCTAGGCTGAATGATCGTAGTCAGAAGTACCCAATGATTTGTCATGCAGAAGAGAATGCAATCATGCACGCGGCGCGAATCGGTATTTCACTCAAGGATTGTACCGCTTATGTCACTTGGCCACCTTGTTCACGTTGCGCCCGATCTTTAATTCAAGCCGGAGTTCGGGAAGTAGTATACCCTGAAGACTGTGAGATTCCAGAGCGTTGGGAGGAAGACTTCGCGATTGCAACCAGTATGTTTACTGAGTCCGGTGTGAACTATCGCTCAGCCTGATTTATTGCGATAGCAATCCCCAGAGTTCCTCTAGGTCTGAATGCAAATCTTCGAGGCTTCCATCGTTGACTAGTACTAAATCGGCTAAGGCTGCAGTTGCATTCAAGGCTTGACCAGACTTATCTTTAGCAACAGCTTCTTTCTCCTCATTAGCGAAGAAAGTCTCTCTATCTACAATATCTCCAGTCCTTGCACGAGCCTGCGCTCTTTCCCAGCGCGCATCCATTCCCGCACGAACTTCGATTAGAATGAAGTCATCACGTTCCTGCAACGCCTCTACTTCACCAGGTGTTCTTATCGAATCAATTACTGCATTTTTTCCATCCAATCTTTTGAGCAACATTTCTGCGAGAATACCAGGCCCACCACTTCTACGTAAATCATTGCCGCCATTGATTAGATTCTCTCGAGATTCCTCTATTCCGTTCTCTTTGAGATGAGCACGTATGGAATCCGAGCAGGATTCACTAGCCAATCCTTTGGATACTAGAAAGTCCACTACTGTTGATTTTCCCGAGGCATATCGTCCGGTCAGCCCGATTAGCATATGACTCCGAGGAGTTGGCATTCAATATCGCTTTCTAACTCCAATAACGCCTAGTCTTTGCATACTGTAGTTCTGCGTTATGAATGGCGCGAAGTAATGCAACTCGATTTCCACGTGATAAACCTCTCAACAATCTAGTGGCAGTTTCCTCCCCGACGCCTCTGCCCATTAAGGCTAGAACTGCATCATGACCATGGGTTTGAATCAATTCTGCATTCTTCTGCATCCTTGCACGTTCCTTTGGGTCATCACTAGTTACCCATCCGCTTAACATAGATTCCATGCGCTCTGGTGAGCAAGCCCGCATAGTGCCTCCACAATTAGTACAGGGTTCGATACGCTGCTGCATACGGCCAACTCGGCTTCGTGATTTATCTTTGCAATTAAGACAAATTAACACTGCTCTTTCTGCCATTAGTCGTGTCTCCAATCGCTCTCGCAGTTGTACATCAGACCATGCAGGGAGAAGTAAGTCACGTTCAGATTTTGGCGACAGTCCAAGTGGCCCATTAGGGGTGTGGAAAATCTCTACTTTTCCTTGTTGAATGTCATGGATTAAATCCATAGTTCCTTCAATATCCATTCTTTCATGGAATAATTTTGACAGAGCTTCCTCAACAACTGGAGTGCCCCGATATCTTTGCATCAGACCTTGCATATTGACTCGACGTGGATCTGCTGCCTTTTGCAAAACACCCATTTTTCGAGCAACTTGCACCATCCTCCATCTTAGTGCTCTACCATTAGGAATTGTCATTCTGAGGATGGCTTCAAGAGCGTCAGGGGAAGTAGTAGTCAGCCACTCAATAACATGAGCAGCCGTGGTTCCTGGAACTTGGAATGCAATACGATATGGGTCGACCAGAGTAGTTCCCATCTTGCCTTCCCGCATAGAACCCATAGCCTGGATAAAGTGCGCTAGAGTCTCGTTTATCCTACTCCCTCTGCAGGTATTCAAGACTACAGCATTGTCTCTACTTTCGATAGTCAAAGTGGTGTCGGTTGGTAGATTTTCGGTTGCATCTATGTGTTCTGCTACCGCATTCAATAAGTCGGCTCTAGCGACTTCGGAAAGAGGGTAATTTTCAAAATCCAAATCCCCCTTCATGGCCTCCATTGCCCCAATTGCAGTTGCAGCACTTCTCCTCAATTTGCCAACTTCCATAGCAACTTCAATCGGCACAGGAGGTAATTCTCCAGCCCATACAGGTGCTTCTCCAGTGTCTTTCACAGGAGCAACCAACAATTCGCTTTGCTCTGGATCAGCATCAACAATCATCCAAGTTCGACCAGCCATAACGAATCTTCTAGGTCGCCCTGCATCATCTTCACCTACATCGTTTAGAGATAGGACGAATGCTTCATCGACAGAACCCAAAACCCGCCTTGTAACAGCATCACGAACCTTGTAGGCTATTTCGTCAGGAATCATTGAGATATGTTGAGTTCGATTCCTACCCAATTTTCCGGCGGGTGAAAACCAACCAGAACTGAGAGATTCCGGTAAGTGTTGAACCATTGCACGTCTCCAACGAGATTTCTGCGCCTCTTCGTGTTCTTCATCCCAAGGCGGTCTATCCTCCGGAACTAAATCTGCAGGCCTTGCATCCACATTGGCTTTCTTTGCTAACCCCTGCCATAATTTCGGATGCCAAATTGTTGGATCTGATTGTCGTGGCTGTTCGATTAATCGTAGTAGCCACCTATCGTCTAGCACTCGAAGAACAGCTAATGTATCCTCTTCAGCCCACTGTGGAAAGATTGTCGATCGCTTGAGTAATTCAGTAGCTTGTTGTATTGGGACAACCCCTCTCTCCGATGCCATTTGTAGAAATTGATTTGCAGCGACAATAGCCGGATTATACCTCCATTCGACGCCCTCCAATTCACCGGCCATAGCGCGTCTTGCGATTACCGCACATTCTGCGATATCATCAATTTCCCATGCGAGGATATCGCCTCTTCCCGTTCCTCCCAGGTGATGCTCAGCTCTTCCAACACGTTGCAACATCCTGTCTACTGCTCTTGGACTGTTCAATTGGTGTACTCTTCGAATACTTCCGATATCGATACCTAATTCAAGACTTGATGTACAAATTAATCCATGTAACTCGCCGGCTCGAAGAGACTCCTCCATCTCACGTCTAGTATCAGCTGCAAGGCTCCCATGGTGGACGCCAACTTGGAGTTCTGGAACAATCGAAGCCAGCCTTTGTGCAACTGTTTCCGCAGTAGATCTAGAGTTTACGAAAACAAGGGAGGGTGAGTCTTCAATCAGAGTATTTGCTAGATGACGAAATGCGGCAATTGACTTTGGAGAAATTGCCCATTCACCTGCTAGTAGGTCATCTTCCGCTGTTGGAGTTTCTCGATGAACGGTAAGCTTAGTTGTTCTCGGAGCAGGGCCGAAAATTGGTTTTGCACCCTCCGACATCCAATTTGCAACCTCATCAGGATTGCCCACAGTCGCTGAAAGTCCTACTCTCTGGAATCGGCCGCTAGTTCCTTCCAAGCCAGCAATTCTCTCAAGTCCAATCAACAATTGGGCTCCTCTCTCACTAGCAGCCAAATCGTGAACTTCGTCCAAAATAACGGCCTTTACTCCTGCTAGATGTTCTCTCAATCGACTTCCCAGCAACATAATCTGAGCAGTCTCAGGGGTTGTCACCAGCAAATTTGGAGGCTTCTTTGATTGCTTAGTTCTCTCTTTTTGACTGGTGTCACCGTGGCGTAGTCCAACACTTATGCCAAGAGGTTCGAGCAAGCTAGCCAACCGCCTGTCGATATCTCGATTTAACGCTCTGAGAGGTGTAATATACAGTATTGAAAGAGAATCCCAATCTTCTTTCAGAGCCCTCGAAGCAATTGGAAGAACAGCCGCTTCAGTTTTTCCGCTACCCGTTGGCGCAACTAAAATCCGGTCTTTCCCATCGACCAAATCTGCAGTTGCAGCCTTTTGCACCGGAGTCAATTTCCAGCCTCGTTGCTCGACTAATTCCCGAACTTGCGGGTGGAGAAGTTCGAGAGCCTCGGCAGACATCGAGTCTTTGGCATAGCCCGACCAACATGAACCGATTGGTTAGATTGACAAATCTAGAATTCGAAATCAGATTCCCGGATGAGGAGGTATTTCGTCGGACCAATGGTCCATCTCATTGAGGGTGAGTGTAACATTGAGAATCTCTCCATTCCCCCAATAATCAACAGCAATGAAGGTCGGTCTATCGTCAAAAACTTCCCAACATTCTATGGCTCTGGTCAAGAGGAAATCGTAATCATTTACGTCAGATGATCTTACTGGATCAGCAAAACCCCAAGGTGTGCTCAGCCAGTTGTTTAGGTGCCAAGCTTCTGCTTCACCGCTTCCTCTTCCGACCGTACATGACATCTGACTTTCTTCGTCCTCTCCATATGGTGTGTCCCAAGAATGAGTCCAAGCGTGGTGCAACCATGGCCATCTCTCATCATCGGAATAATCCCAGAAGACGACCAGTGTTTTTCCATTCAGAACCATATCACCAAGCATTGGCCAATCTTCTCCCTCTTGATGGACGAAGGTTTTGTCTCTCATTCCGGTGACATTGAACAGATAATCTACATGTTCGCCGGGCACATAGTTCTCGATTAGGAGGGTAACAACATCACCCGAACTATTGTTCATCAGCGAGTTTAGGTGACTCAACCAAGCAAAGGCATCTACCTCAGAATACATGCAAGGATGCGGAAATGAATCCGGGCTACCATGGCAAAATCGAACATCTTCTTTTTCCGTATCATCATTGGTCAAATGATGAATGTCAATCATGAAGGCACGGATGCCACCATCCCATTGTGCCTGAAGAGCAGTGTAGTGATTTATTGCCATCCAAGTACCATCCTCTGTGGTAGAAAATGAATTATGGGTTTCTGGGAAAGTATGGTTGTCATATATCCGCTCACAGAATTTTGCCTGACCTTGGCAAATTAATACATCTGAGGCATTTCTAGGGTCAAAACCACGATCTAATTCCCAGCCGTTTGAAAGCCCGTCTCCGTCCTCATCCAGTAAAGGGTCAAGGGGCTTCTCAGTCTCTGATGTACATCCGGAAAGAAAGAGACTGAACGCGATTAACAGAGCACCCAAAGAGCGATTCATGGATTCACGAGGCTTGGTTTCAAACATGAATCCATTGGAACGTCAGGCGATAAGGGAGATAATCCATGAGCGTGACCCAAATGCTGATGGCGGGTCCATTCAAGCTACTGAGTAACACCTTTCGTAGGTGGTGGATGGGTCAAAAGGACAACCATTTCCGAATAGTTTCGTCCCTGACAATACTGTCTATTGCAGCAACAATTTGGGGTATTCTATTCCTGTTTGTTCTAGGTGGTACAACAGATGACTCAAAGGAAATGTGGGTTCCTTGGAGTTGGCTTGGTTTGATAGTTGGAGGCTCTCTAGCCTTTTGGATAGTACCGGAATTTTTTGTATACCTCAGTCACAAGGCGGCGCTCGACGAAATACTCCTACTCGATTCTCGTCCTGAGGTTCTCAGAAGGCGTAAGGAAGCTGAAGAAGCTGCAGATATGCTTGGTCCAGTATACCAATCCCATCTTGTGAGACTTTACAATGAATTGGGGATTAAAGTCGGTTCCAGATTTAGACACATAAAACCTGCAGGAGCAAGGTCAATAGAATCCATCAGAGAGGTATCGGAAGATTCCGTAGAAAGAGTATCCGAGCCTTGGGATGAAATTTCTTTAGAATCAAATTCAAAAGATTCTTCCACATATTCTAACACTTGGTGGAATACCACAAACTCTCGATTGTCAACATTGCTTCCTGGGGCCAAGATTTTACAGGATAAGGATGCAAATCGTACAATTCTAAGTTTAACATCAATTAGTGCTGCTTTATTGATCTACAACATGATTTTTGGCCTCGCCAAACAGGGAGGAGGACCTAGGGAATTCACCGTAGATCTAACCCAATGGCTTGCTGGAGACTCCTCGATTCACTCAACTGCCCCCCATTTTGATGGAGTTAGTATCCTACTCGCCACCGCCTCTCTTAGCATGGTGTTTTTGACTAGACCTGCTAATCAAGCAAACTCCTCTGTTACAGAAAGTAGCAAGGCTTCAACTCAGATTGAGGAGGAGTGATTTTGGATATTCAAGTTCTCAAGCGAGAGGCAAGTCTTGCGATAGGATTGGTTATCCTTCTATTGGGTTCTATGACGGTAGCAACCGGCACTTATCCACCAATGGTCGTGGTGGAATCTGGTTCAATGATGCATGACCCTGAGAAAGGTTCTGTTGGAGCAATCGATCCAGGAGATTTAGTCTTGGTAATGTCTCCTGACCGCCACCAAATAATCACCTTTGCAGAAGCAACTCAAATTGGTGGTAAGCACGAGGGTTACGAAACTCATGGAATGCCAGGAGATGTGATAATATTCAGGAAAAATGGTGGAAGTGATACTCCTGTAATTCATCGTGCTTTATTCAAGGCTGTACAGAATCCTAACGGAGGTTGGGACGTGCCAGGAACCGATATTGTAGCAGAGGATTCAATCACCTTGGAATTAGATTACGATTGCTTTCATGGTAATTCGAAACTAACAGTTAGTAATTGGGTCCCTCAACATGAGGGCTACATTACTACAGGAGATAATCGATGGAGCAACGGCTGTCAGTACGATCAACAATCACTAACAGATGAAAATGGTAACTTGGTTACTGCAATCAAAGATGAGTGGATTATTGGTGTTGCATCACTGGAAATTCCTTGGGTAGGTGCCGTGAAACTCTATGCAAGTGGAACAGATGGTCAAGTCACATCAAATTCTTGGAGTAATTTGGCAATAATGGTCGCTATAGTGATAGCCACTCCTGTAATCATTGAGATGATTACAGATCGAATGAATAGCAAGAATCAAGCTCAACCAACTGAGGAAGAATAGTCCATTTTCAACCTACCAATCGAGGCAAAATGATTGGGATAATCACAATGAATAGCACTAGGAGGCTACTCATAGAACTCAGTCTATTTGCTGCATTTTCAATACGCATAGGATCTGCGCCACGCATAATGAATCGCATGGTTGAATGAGTGGCATCTCTGAATATGTGGCCGCCATCGAATGGAATCATTGGGATTAGATTGGCGAATCCTAATAGGAAGTTAATCCAAGCCAGCCAGAATAGGAAATCGAAAGTTGCCAACATGCCTCCCGTTCCGATGTTTGAAGCGATTATTCCATCTCCGGCAGCCAACATCGCCCGTTCTTCTAAGGGCATTGTGTGGCCATCATTTTGAATCGGAACCCCTAACAAAATCAGCGGCGATATTAGTAATATCAGTCCCTTCTGAAGCCCGTTCAAATCATCGTCAGCTAAGAAGCCCCAACCATCCACTGCTGCTGTATTTGAGCGAAGATTACTAACTCCAACAAAGGCGTCACCTTGTTCAATTCCTAGTACCTGCATCAACTCTCTAGTTTCTTCCATATCACAGCCATTAGTTTGTTCACATTGATCCATATGATACTGCCAACGATCTGTGAAAGTGATTTCGATTATCCGTGTTTCTGCCTCATTTGCTTGAGAAGAAATGACAGTGAAATTAGCAACCTGCCCAGATGAATAATCTTTCATTGCCTCAGTGAAATCGTCGCGATTAGCCACTACATTATCATCGATATGAGTAATGGTTTCGTACGCCATCAACCCAGCATCCTGAGCACCAGTTTCAGCGATAATCCCAGTTGCATGAACTCCTGGAGTTTTTGCAACAAATCCACTCGCTGTTGCAGATAACAAAACCAAGACAATAAATGTGGCAATCAGGTTAATTGAAGGTCCAGCAGCGAATAATCTCATTCTTTCTCTCCTGGGTGCGCGGGACATTTCCTCATACTCGGGTTCAGCAAATGCTCCAACTGGAAGTAAACCGGCTAGAAGGAGTCCGAATGATCGAACTTGCATACCGTGTGCTCTAGCCTGTATTCCGTGACTATACTCGTGAATAACCAAGGCAAAAATCAGAGCAATAATAGGCCACCAGAATGGGACAAAACTGGTCACGCCTGGAATAAGAAGAAGATCCGATGCAGGTAAGACCTCTTGTTGTGCGGGAGCCGCTGCGGTTGCCAGAGCTGCGCTGATTATCAAGAGGATAACGCCGAACATTACTATGAAGCACAACCATATGGAAAATTCTCCGTATGCTCTCCAAAATCTACGTGGTTTAGCCAACTGTTCAAGGGCAATCTTCCCCTTTCCAGTCCTTAGCATCAATATGATTCCAAGTACTCTTGTTGCATTCCATTTGTCTAACGTTCCAGTTTGTTCTAAGTAGACCAAAGAGAAGTACCATGCTGCAATCAGTACTAGGGCCCAAATTGGAGCCCAGCCCCTGACTCCAGCCCAAGCCAGTAATCCCACAAAGAGAATCTGGTTCAGGCTCAGGCCTCTTTCCATGACTATCCGCCTTTGTTGCTCCCACTTGAATACTCGTCAATGAATCCACAACTGACTTGACCTGATGCACCCTCGGAAGATTATGGCTGAGAGGGGAGATATCGCTGAGCGAAAACAATCTCGAGATTTAGACAGCCTTCGTCGTGATACGGCCACTGCTGCTAGATTGCTGAAACAGGCAAAAATGGACGAATTGCACAAGGAACTCGAATTAACAAAGGCTCAGCTCGATTACGCTGAATCGAGACTATCTGGTGATTCCACAGAGAGCGAATAATCACTTGAAGGACTGGTCTGAGAAAGACTACCAGTATCCTGTGTTCTCTGGCTAATTTCCTCGAAGTTGGTCGATTTTTCAATAGCCCTTGCACCATCTGATCGACTGATTAATGCTAGAAACCTATGTAATGGCATACCATCATGCCAATTCAAATACGGAGAGCCATTTCTAGTAAGTGGCACATTTGGAATGCTTCGTGATAGTACTCGAAGTTTTCCAGTTAACCCATTTACAGGTACTTTCATCACTCTCCAGCTATCACCTCTAACGCCCTTGAGTCGGAATGCATACAGTGGTAGAAGACCACATCGTTCCCCGGTTGTTTTTAGGGCATCGTACTGGTCTTTGGTACGACCAGATAGGTAGATTTTGTCGGTTTTTGAGGATTTCACCTCAATCGGCATACACATATCGCCTCGAAGGGCGAGAATATCTCCAGTCCCTTCTGAACCACTCCCAGGTGCTCTTACAACCAAGAATGGCCTTTGACAAACTTGCATTGCTCGTGCTCGCTCAACTTCTGTACAGGAGCGAGTGATTGCTACTACACCCTTTCTTTCGCCCGCGAGCACGGAGCGTAATTCCCGCTCGTAGACCCCAGTCATGTGCATAGCGCATTGTCAGGGTTCTTGACGACATCGCTTGAGGCAGCCGCGGAGTGTAACGTTTCGAGGTTTTCAAGATAATTCGGTGAACATTATGCAAATGTAGGAAATTTGTTGAATCAGTGACCTGTGAATGGCAACGATTGAAGACAGAGTGCGATTGTGGCCTAACGTGGCCGAGGTTGCAGTCCGTACTGATGATTTCCGTTTGGCCTACAGATTGCTAGATCGTTTGAGAGATTCAGGTATCGAACATATGCAACTCGACCCTGAACATCCTGTGCCAAATCGTGTTGATTTCTGGATAGCGTCGCACGCCGAGGTTGGTCAAACAAAGGATGCAAGAGGAATAGGCTGTGCTATAGAAGAAATCGACTCAGTAATTTCCTCAATCATGAATAGAATTGCTGTGGGAGAAACGGTCCAACGCATTTGTTTTGGAATCGATCCTGGACCACGACCTGGGCTCTCTTGGATTGCTGATGGTCGACCAGCAGGCTCTATTCAAATGGAATCTGTCGACGCTACTGTCGATGAAGTGATTGCTATTCTGAATGATTTCAGGCCACCTGAATCCGTTGTTAGAATTGGTAATGGTTCACCCACGATATCTTCCAGGATCGCAAATGTTTGTTTGGCAAGAGGACTTTCAGTACAATTTGTTGATGAGAGTTCAACATCCCGAGGCTCTCGTCATGACCATGTTTCGGCAGCTCGTGCTATTTGTGCCAAGGAAGGTATACCAGTAACTGAACGTCTACGGGTAATCCCTACTGAAGGGGAAGTACGGGAAATCCAACGACGAAGTCGTAGCATCTCTGAAGGTCGATTGACGATTCCTTCGCAACTCGCTCGCGCTGTTGCTGTTGGTAGGCTTACCCTAAGTGAAGCCGTAGAACATCAGATTCAGAATCTTGATATTTGAGTATCCAAATCAAGCATATTTTCCTTTTCTGTATGCACGAGTTTGGTCGAGGCCAGGAAATCTGTCTTCCGATTCTCGATAAACGGTTTTCATATTGTTGAGGAAGTTATTGTCATCGGTAACGATGAGCACTTGGTCAACACCAGGATCTTCTCCTTCATCCATCCATGCAAGCACTATTTCCATCGTCATGCGAGCGCCTTCTCGATGTGGATATGCAAAGACATCCATACTGATTGGAGGCATGACCAGAGTTTTCCTTTTCTTCACATTTTCAATTTGCTCAAACATCGATGCGTATGATTGCTTCAACAAATCTCGTCGGAAATTATCCTGAGTTGGGCGGCGACAATCAGGTCCGACAACATGGATTATATTGTCAAATGGAAGATTAAACCCTGGTGTGGTGACTGCCTCTCCGACTCCGCACGGTTGTAAATTTTCCTTACGCCTTTCTACTGCGATACCATGACAGAATTCCCGAAGTTCAGGTCCAGCTTTTTGCTGTATTTTTTCATCCAAACCTTCCCTTCCTGCTAGACGATTATTAGCAGTTGTAACCAGAAGGTCACCTTCTACTCGTAGGATGTTGCCATAGAGTACTCTAACATCGCCATATTGGCATTGTCGGACAATGACAGTCTCCGCCATACAAGTGTGAGATGAGGCCGCCCTCTTTCACCTCTTCGTCTGTCAATTCCCTTTTTCACGGTCTACAAAGGGTTCATTCCCACCGACCTATTCGGGTGTATTGCAATGTCTGTTGGGTATGTGCTGATCAATGTCGAGCCCGGTGCCGAATACGAAGTTTTCAATGCGGCCTCAGAGTTGCCTTTTGTGGTAGATGTCAATTTATTGTTTGGAGATCACGATTTAATTCTGAAAATAGAGGCAGAAAATATGGGGCTAATCGCTCAATTGGTGGTGGAAAACATACGTTCAATCGAGGGTGTTCTCAACACTAAGACTCTGGCTTGCGCCGAATTATGAGTTATTTTTTCCACTCAATTCAGCGTCATGGATTTACCGAAAAGGTGGCTACAGAGGCGCAGTAATGCGGTTTTCATCCTCAAACTTCATAATCTCCCTGAGTCGCCGCCTTTGCGGAGGTGGATAATTCAATGTCTAAGAAATACTTCGTATTGATGGAAGGCGGAAAGGATACTGCTCAGGTGTTTGTAAGCAAGCAACCTCGCGGCGCCGCTCTGAAAGCAGCAACACGTGGTCACACTGATATTCAGCTGCGCGAGCGCGGTGCGAATAAGGTGCATATGTTCACAGGCTCGACCGCTATGGTCCCTAAGCCTGCGAATGGCCCAGCATGGCTTCCTGACAAAATCAAGAAGGCCAACGTGAAGAAGAACGGCATCAAACACCTCTGATTAACTCAGAGTGTGTAGATTCCGGGATTTCTACGCTGATTTACGTAAACCCGTCCGTGATACCCAGTTGGTGTACGGACGGGTGATTTCAATTATTTCTTCAATCCCAGTTTTCGAGCAATCATTGCAAGTGGGTCGTAATATTCCGTTACAACTCTCTCCTTAAGTGGAATTATTGCATTATCTGTAATATTAATTCCAGCAGGACACACCTCAGTACAGCACTTTGTGATATTACAATACCCTATACCGAAGTCTTCCTTAATTTCAGGAATACGATTTTCAGTATCCAAAGGATGCATTTCTAGACCAGCCAATCTAACGAAGAATCTTGGGCCTGCGAATTCGTCAAACTTCTGATGTTCACGAAGAACGTGACATGTGTTGACACACAGCATACACTCGATACATGCTCTGAATTCCTGAATGCGATCAGCTTCTTGTTGGTTAAATTCCCAATCAAGTTCTTCTGGCCCATTAACTGGAACCATCTTCTTATTCATTTCATATGCCCATGAAATATCTGTTACGAGATCTTTCGTAATTGGAAAAGCCTGCATGGGCTTGACAATCACAGGCTCTCCCTCCGGAGTTTCTTCGATGATATCTTCCATTCTTGTCATACACATCAATCGAGATTTTCCATTTACTTCTGCGCTACAAGACCCACATTTTCCAGCTTTGCAGTTCCATCTGCATGAAAGGTCAGGAGCATGCTCTGCCTGGATACGGTGTATGACGTCTAACACGACCATACCTTCGTCCATTTCGACGGTATAGTCAACCATCTTTCCTAGAGCCTCACCACTTTCATCTCCAACTCCTCGGAATACTCTGAAGGTTACTTCCTGTGACATCCTCAAGCCTCCTCCTCGTGTAGGTCGTCTGCATCAAGTAGTGCTTTGAATTCTTCATCTATTGGTGGGTAACTTCTGTGTTCAATTTTCATTGAACCATCGCCGGATAAAGAAATCACGCTATTCACTTTACCCCAATGGCTGTGATCGGGAATAGGGAAATCATCTCGAGTATGTCCTCCACGAGACTCTTCACGTTCTAATGCAGCCAGTGCGCACATACGAGAAACATCAATCATCGCACCTAATTCCAAAGCTTGATGCCATCCTGGATTGTAAATCCTTGATCCACCAGGACAGGTAAGCGCTGCTCGAGCCTCAAGTTCATCTAAATCTTTGAGAGCTTCTTGCAACAGTTTTCCGGTTCTAATTATTCCGACTTTTTCTTGCATCATCTCCCGCAGGTCTTCCACAACGGCAGCAGGATTTTCACCACCCTCACGAGATAATGGGGCTAAAGTTTCAGAAATCGCTGATGCGATTTCTTCTTCAGGTATGTCTGTGAATCCATTCATTTCAGCGGCTCTAGAAGCTGCGCTCTCCCCGGCAATCTTTCCGAATACGATAAGATCGCTTAGGGAATTTCCTCCAAGTCGGTTTGCGCCATGAAGACCAGTTGCTGCTTCTCCTGCGGCATACAAGCCAGAAATAGTAGATTCTTGGGTTTCAGGATTGACCTTGACCCCTCCCATGACATAGTGAGCGGTTGGTCCGACTTCCATCTTGGTTGTAGTAATATCAACCGCTGCTAATTCCTTGAATTGATGATACATTCCTGGAAGTTTCTTCTTGATATCTTCAGGGCTTCTCCATGAGATATCGAGGTAAGCACCACCATGCTCGCTCGCTCTACCTGCATCACGCTCTGAGTTGATTGCTTTAGCAACAACATCTCTAGTCAGTAGCTCTGGAGGTCTTCTCTTTGTTGCCAACTTTCCGGAAATAACTTCGTCGACCCATTCTAGCGCCTCCTTTTCGGTATCTGCAAACTCTTCTGCGTACATATCAGGAACGTAATCGAACATGAATCTCTTTCCTTCAGAATTGGTTAACATTCCGCCTTCTCCACGTACACCTTCTGTGACTAAGATTCCTTTCACACTAGGTGGCCAAATCATACCTGTTGGATGAAACTGAACAAATTCCATATCTCCGATTTCTGCTCCTGCCCAATATGCTAGAGCATGTCCTTCTCCCGTGTATTCCCAAGAGCCCGAGCAAACCGCCCAGCAACGGGTAATTCCACCAGTTGCCAGAACAATCGATTTGGCTTTGAACAAGTGGAGCGATCCATCATTCCTGTCGTAGGCAAAGCAGCCTGTAATTTCCCCCTCATTAGTGAATAATCTTCGAACTGTAAATTCCATGAAGACATCCATTCCCATATGGACGCCCTTCTCTTGTAAGGTGCGAATTAGCTCCAATCCTGTAGCATCACCAATGTGAGCTAGTCTAGGATAAGTGTGGCCACCGAAGTTTCTCTGACTTGTCAAGCCCTTTGGAGTTCTATCGAATACAGCACCCCAGGTCTCGAGTTCACGTATTCTATCAGGTGCTTGCTGAGCATGTACTACAGCCATTCTCCAATCATTGAGGTATTTACCCCCCTTCATGGTGTCTCGGAAGTGTACTTTCCAGGAATCGCGCTTATCCTTGTTGGCCAGCGCAGCGGCTGCACCGCCTTCTGCCATTACAGTGTGAGCCTTTCCAAGCATAGATTTCGAAATTATTGCAACTTTAGCACCTGAAGAGCTCGCTTCTATAGCGGCTCTCAGCCCCGCTCCTCCGGCTCCTATTACCAACACATCATACTCGTGAACAGAGTAATCTTCTAACATCCTTACCACTCCAAAAGTATCCTATCGCTGATGATGTTTTCAGATACTGCAATTACGAATAAATCGCCGAGGAAAACCATTGCTAGGCTGGTCCAGAACCAAAATGAATGATGAACATTGACCTTACTTACAGATCTGTAAATAGAACCAAACACACCAGAGATACCGCCTCTCCATCTATCCATTCCTCCTCCGAATATGTGTCTGAATGAGTGACAAGATGACACATACATGAATAACAGGAATGATTCGATGCCTAGAATCAAGGTACCAATTGATATTCCTCTTGTTCCTCCACCGAAATCAGTTGTCAATACCACATCATAGAATTTTATTGACAGAATAATTATTGCTAGGTAGAGCATATATCGATGAATGTTATTGATTATGAATAGTCCTCTCTCGCCTTTGTAACCAATAGAATAATTCAATTCTGGTTTTGCCACCATACATCCTGTTGGATTTTGGAAGAAGGTTCTGTGGTAAACTCTCCTCATGTAATAGCAAGTCCCTCGAAAACCGAATGGAATCCAAAGAATCAACATTGCAGAATTCATCCATCCAGGATGATTACTGATGTGTAGCATGTGTAGTATATCAGGAGAAAATATTGGTGAAGTGACTCTATGATCATCATAATGGATTCCACCGTCCCAAACCAAGACTCTCAGGGCAGTGTAAACCATTGCCAATGCCAAAGCAGTTGCCATCCAGAAAGGTTCAATCCACCACTTATCGACTCTATCTGTTGCTCCAAATCCCTTCTTCATAGGGAGTGGTAAAGTGATGCCCTGACTCATCTCCGCACCTGATGTTCAATACGGGCTGTCGGACAGCAATAAGTAATTGCATCCACCCAACTCAAGAGTCCAACTCGATTATTGAAAATCCGTAGGTTCAATACATCCCCCCTTGCTGGTAAATTGAGGGGTGTCAGCCAGATGATTGACGATCTAACCAGTTCTATTTGTCTCAACTGTGGATACATGCCTGGGGCATTCATGCCAG
The DNA here is from genome assembly GCA_002685415.1 of Methanobacteriota archaeon. Lineage (GTDB taxonomy): Archaea > Thermoplasmatota > Poseidoniia > Poseidoniales > Thalassarchaeaceae > MGIIb-O1. Next base: position 11,802 of record NYXO01000016.1, on the reverse strand, counting down.
GACTACCTTGTCCAGAATGTGGAGAGATAATATTTCCTTAGTTCACCAAGGGTATTTCCAAACCCAAAGTATTCCATCATTGATTATCACTTGGATTGCAAGCATTGAGGCTCCAACAAATGGTAGAATTGAACTTCCTGATGCATCGCTCTGCCAAGCACTCCAACCAAAAGACATCAGTAGCAAGTTTCCAGTCACTACAAGCCAAAGACAACCAATAACTAACCACTGCGACCAAATTGCATCCGTTCGGATGTGAAGTGAAGTCAATTCAAGCCAAAACATAGATGGAATCAGTACTAGTAAGAATGCGATTAACAGTCTCTGATGTCCACCTTCAGAAACCTCTCCGCTCCATGGCCAGCCTACACCTTCAACAACGGAGGATTCCCATCCGAACAGAAGTTGTTGGAAAACGATAAGGAATCCAATAGCGGATATGAACATACAGGTGACGTTTAGGGTTCTCCAAGATTCAGGAATACCGCCCCATAATGCCATTGGGTCATCAGCGCGACGCAATCCTACGACGTAGGATGCAAGTACCATTGGTCCGAGAACAAAGACAACCGTCCGGACAAATTCTCTCGAAATTTCCAACAGAATTACCTCCATTCAAGCAAGGGAGCCGTAATCTGCGTCAGCCTCTTCCATCTCGATTTCGTCAACATCCATTTGAGCTAGTTGTAACTTTCCAGATAACTCATCGTTTACTGCATGCCAGTACGAGTATGCTTCGATTACCCAAATTCCCGATTCGCGAGTTCCATTTCCGCTACCCTTGACTCCTCCAAATGGTAGGTGGGCTTCTGCTCCCGTCGTCGAGTTGTTAATTCCAGTCATACCGGCCTTGATGCCTGTTTTGTATCGATAGGCCTCGAGTCTATCATTGGTGTAAATTGCAGAGGACAACCCATAGGGTGAAGCATTTGCAAGATGCAATGCATGATCGAAATCTCGGGCCTTGACAATAGTTACCAGTGGCCCGAAAATCTCTTCATGGAAACATTCCATATCTTCTGTGACATCTACATAGACATGAGGCCACATGTAGATGCCTTCGCTCGCATCTCCATGGAAAGTATCTGGCTTGTTGTCATTTGTAATTCTGCCTTCTCCCCAAATTTTCTTTGCACCGCTATTTTCACACATGTCGACACCTTTCATGAAATCAACTGCATATCTTTCGGATAGCATTGGGCCGTAGAGTACTCCATCATGTCGCATTGAATCACCAATCGAAGTGGATTTCACCTTCTCCATTAATCGTTCAACAAACTCATCATAGATATCTTCGTGAATAATCAAATTTCCTAAGCTAGTACAACGCTGTCCCGCAGTTCCAAATCCTGCCCAATAAGCACCTTCAACAGCATTTTCCATATTTGCTGAAGGCATTATCACAAGCGGATTCTTACCTCCCAATTCTAGGGAAGCGCTAACGAGATTACGACCGCAAGTTTCTCCGATCATCTTTCCGACCGCAGTACTACCNGTGAATGAGATTTTGTCTACCATCCCTAAATCGGCTGAATCAACCAATGCTTGACCTGCTCCACTNCCATTNCCATGTACNANGTTAATCACGCCATCAGGCAATCCTGCTTCNTGCATTACACGCGCTAGGGCGAANGAAAGGAGNGGNGAGTCTTGAGGNGACTTCCANACGCAGGTNTTNCCGCACATNATTGCTGGAATCATCTTCCAGAANGGGACCGCTGAAGGGAAGTTGCAAGAATTGATTATTCCACAAACCCCCAATGGTCTACGGTAGGTGAACAATTCTTTGTTCGGTAACTCNGAGTTGACTGTCTGNCCATAGAGTCTGCGNCCCTCTGATTGGAAGAATAGACATGTGTCAATTGCTTCCTGAATTTCACCNCCACATTCTTTCANNGTNTTACCAATTTCACGAGCCTGTANACGAACAAGNTCNTCTTTNTGNTCCATCAACAATCTACCCATGTTTCCAATTACCTGNCCNCGAGTNGGAGCAGGGGTTGCAGCCCAATCGGGGAATGCNGAACGAGCNGCTCTCAGAGCNTCNTGCACATCTTCTTTGGTTGANAGAGGNAACTCTCCNAGNCAATCATCTAACCATGCAGGNTTTGTGCTNTCGTAAGTCNCNCCNTCNCTAGCCAGAGTTAGNTTACCGTTGATAATNTTGTAACCNCTNANCTTNGGNGATCCATTNGGNTTATTNGCTTCCATGTATTCGAATCCAGTCTCGAGAACGTGGGTCATGCTTCGTGCGAATCGANTAGTAGCAATGAAACCACCGCATCGCTATTCGTNATTCNGATAANTGAATTGCCAGATTTGACAATTCTCNATTGGGGGGTTTAACTACCTCCGATGTNGACACGGTGNTACAAGGAGGGGNAATATGGCAGAGGAATCNGACAAAGAATTGAAACTTAGAGTAGCCAAAGCAATCCCAAGCGANGTCGGTCATGGCAGAGCAAGAGTGCCATTTGANAACGAATTGAANCTNAANCCNGGNGANATAATCGAGATAGANGGCGAACGCTCNACCGCNGCNATNGTCTGGAGGTGCNGACCNGAAGANGCGAACCTTGGAGTAATTCGAATTGACGGAATTATCCGAAAAAATGCAAGTGTTTCTCTCGGNGATCGAGTNACNGTAAGGAAAGTCGAAGCNCAGCCATGTACNCGACTCGTACTGAGTCCAGTTATGGCNAAGCAACANAAGGTTAGATTTGGACCNGGAATTGAAGGNTTTGCCCGNCGNGGACTAAACAAGAGACCAGTGGTTTCAGGNGATAGAATATTCATNCCTGGNATGACTCTGTTTGCCGAAGCATTACCTTTCCAGATTGTNCAAACAAGNCCNAAGGGAACAGTTCAGGTTTTGCCAGANACTGAGATAATNATCAAGGAAGANGCAGTCGATGAGGATGAAGATGCCGANATATCAAGTATCACTTACGAGGATATNGGAGGNATTGGAGATCAATTGCAAAAAGTTCGNGAGATGATCGAACTTCCATTAAAACACCCAGTTCTGTTCCGTAGACTTGGAATTGATCCTCCGAGAGGCGTTCTATTNCACGGCCCACCNGGTACCGGGAAGACCTTGATTGCNAAGGCAGTAGCATCTGAAACACAGGCACATTTTACCTCNATAAATGGGCCTGAAATNATCTCGAAATATTATGGTGAGAGTGAAAAACAACTCCGAGAAATATTCGACGAAGCCACAGCTAATGCTCCTGCAATCATATTTATCGATGAATTGGATTCAATCGCTCCAAAGCGGGAAGATGTGTCAGGTGAAGTAGAGCGCAGAGTTGTCGCACAACTTCTTACACTACTCGATGGAATGCAGGGCCGTGACAACGTCGTTGTAATCGGCGCAACAAATCGACGCGATGCAATAGATCCTGCTCTAAGGCGTCCGGGCCGATTCGACAGGGAATTGGAAATTGGTGTTCCTGACAAAAATGGTAGAGAGGAAATAATCAATATCCATACCAGAGGTATGCCAATAAGTGATGATTTCGATATGGATTGGCTGTTGGATAATTCCTACGGATTCGTNGGGGCAGATATCTCAGCCTTGGTTCGAGAAGCAGCCATGAAGGCTCTGCGCCGTTACTTGCCAGAAATAGATCTAGACGAAGAGCAGATTCCTGCCGAAGTTCTAGAAAAAATGGAAGTAAAAATGATTGATTTCCGTGAAGCCATAAAGGAAATTGAACCAAGCGCTCTTCGTGAAATCTACGTAGAGGTGCCTGAGGTGTCTTGGGAACANGTTGGAGGTTTAGACGAGGTCAANGAGCGCTTGAAAGAAAGTATCGAATGGCCGCTAACTCAGCCCGAGATGTTCGAACATTTCGGAATCAATCCACCTCGTGGAATCGTGCTGTTTGGAGCCCCTGGTACCGGAAAAACATTGATTGCAAAGGCAATTGCCAATGAAGCAAAAGCCAATTTCATATCAATCAAAGGTCCCGAAATGGTNTCNAAATGGGTNGGAGAATCGGAAAGAGCTGTNCGCGAGGTATTCAAGAANGCCAAACAATCCAGCCCNTCGATTATTTTCCTTGATGAATTTGAGAGTATAGCAGGAGTCAGGCGTAACATGTCTGGTGAAGGCTCAGACGTGATGAATAGGGTNGTCAATCAATTACTATCCAGCATGGACGGAGTAGAAACAATGGAGGGTGTCATCGTAGTTGCTGCGACAAACCGACCNGAAATGATTGACCCTGCTCTTCTCAGAAGTGGGCGCTTCGAGAGGGTNTTACACATTCCACCACCAGATGCGGATTCACGAAAGGAAATTCTCAGNATTCATACCAAAGATATGCCATTGGGCAAATTCTCTCTTGATGACTTAGTCGGCCAACTNGATAATTACACTGGCGCCGATATTGAATCTATTTGTCGCGAGGCAGCACTAATTTCCATGCGAGCNGGAAAGAAATCAGTTTCGAAGAAATCCTTTGAGGAGGCAATTGCTAGAGTNAGGCCTACAATTACCGATGAGATGATGGAGTACTACGGCCGCATGGAAGGTATGCTAACCAGTGGTCTCGAATCGGTACGTCGCCGACCAGATACACTTTCTGGAATTGAAGCAGTTTGAGGTGAGAAAATACCGACGACTTTCGGCCGAGAAATTCTTGGACGCAATGTNGTCGATCAAGCATCCGATCAGCTTGGTGTCCTTGCGGATTTTACAATAGATATGTCTAGTGGGAGAATTACCGCTCTGCTGGTGGCTCTGGAAAATGATTTGGATCCAGCGATGCTCCCCTGGCCAACAATAGAAGGCTTACTGTCAGTTCCAGTTGAAGAGATTGCAGAGGTCGGAGTGAATATCCAACTTACCCGCTGACTCGATGCAAGCCCCGTTCAGCGGTGAATAACGGTCTTAAGTCGTAGTTGAGGCTCGTCAGATGTTCCGTAGGAACGGTGGCTTGCAGCATGGCGGATTCCCGGGCTTGGATGAGAAGGCTAACGTCGAGGCAAACTCGGCGTCTTGCAATCACCACCTCATTCTGGTTAATGTTGGGAATTCTCCTATTTTCAATTCTGCAAACCTACATCATTACAGGANAAAAACAGCAGTCTGCGTACGGNGACGATTGGAATGATTTGAATGGATTCAGAGATGAGGTATCGAATCTAGGAATTGAAACAACTGCATTAATTTCAAGCCCTCTACTACTAACGGAAATAGATCAACCCGAACAGGCGATTTTTGTCATTTCAGGGGTTGAAAGAGATACGATTTCCTTGCCCAAATTTACAGGAGATGAGAGTATTGTCGATTTCCGAGAGGCTGATGGATATACCAGTTCAGAAATCTCTGCAATTAGTGATTTTGTTGACTCGGGGGGTACTCTTCTATTGATGGATGATTTTGGTTACTCTGCGAGTCTTGCTGATGAATACGGCTTGACTTATTCTGGTCATCACCTTTACGATGGTGAAGCATGGGCTAGAGAACTAGACTTCAATTTCGTTTGGGTAAACGAAACCTCTGCATTCAACTTCACTTCAACTTCTGGTTCGGTCGCTGCGTCTATGCATCCATGTTTACGGGATGTAGATCTTGATGGAGTAATCGATTTACTTGACGATGAGCCATATGACCCGAACGTAGGTGGTGTAATCACAGAGCAAAATGTCGGCCTTTGTTCCCATAGATGGAATCAAGAGACGGGTGAATGGGACTTCAGTGAAAACTACAACCTTCTGACAAACTCACCTTCAGCATTTGAGAAAGAGGGAGCATTCAATCCCGCTGAGAATCGTTACGCCATTAGCGCAAGTACACTTGATTCATACTTGGATACCAACGATGACGGAAACCTAACAGTTGGCTTTGAGGCAGCAGGGATTGCAGGGGACGAACAAGGTCCCTTCGCTGTTTATGTCAGATATTGTGTAGATAGAATGTGTCTAGATTCTGATTCAGGACGAATCCACTTCGTCAGCGATGGTTCGGTTCTAATCAATTCACTNTACAGAGCAGGACCGGATAGCCCGTACGCTGACTCNGTCCCGATAAACGATAATCGCAAATGGGCTTTGGATATCATTGCGGAGGCTCTNCTTTTAGGAAATACAAGTACAANTGCTGGTGAAGAAGCCATCATAATTTTCGATGAATCAAGGCACCAGCAAGAAACCCCTATGGGTGATACCTACAATCTACTCTACTACATTCTAGTCTACTTTACCAACGATTGGATGGCCATGCTCATTCTTTTCCTAACACTCTTCATCGTACTAGAAGCGGTGCTAATTCGAAAGGACGATCCAGAGGACTGGCGTCATGTATTCCGAATTATTTACTACGGATTTGGCGATGCTCGGAGGTATGATTACTATCAGAGACCTCAGAAAATTCGGCAGGTCTTGTTGACTAGGGTGCGTAATCTCAATACTATGTCTAGAGAGGAATTCGATGCATTACCTGCCGCTGAGTTACAACGTATAGTCGATGATCCAGTACTAGTTCAATTCATCTTCGAGGATAGAAGATACAAGCCAGACGAGTTGGTTGGAATAATCAAACGAATCAAGGCATGGGGTCAAACAGAGGAGAGTGGTGCCTAATGTGGACACGAAAGGCAGCGATTATGCTGACTAGTGGNATTTCTCTGATTTTGATTGGAATGATGATTTCTCATTTCCAATTGATGATNATTGGTCTTACATTCATCGCTTTCTTAGTTATCAACGGNTGGGTAACTGGCCACTCAGACCTTGAGATTACTCGCAATATTTCAGCTCAAAATGTCTACAAGGGTGATGATATATTAGTCGAAGTTAGCGTCACCAATAACTCCTATCGTCGAACTCAATTACTTGAGGTATTCGACAATGTCCCTCATGAAATGAAAATGAGAAGAGGAATCAATCAGATGAGAATGAATCTTGGTCCTGGCCAATCTGCAACAATGCGATACACGGTTCGTTGCCCATTGCGTGGTCATTACACAGTTGGGCCAGTTTCTGTCCGTCATCGAAATGCATTCAATCTCTTCGTCAATGAATCAAAAGTTGATGACCGAACAGACATTACCGTATTCCCACAAGTTCGTGAAGTTGAGGAAGCTCTACTTCGGTCCAATGTGCCAAAAATGTATACTGGTGCTACAACACTGAAAACTCCCGGTCAGGGAATGGAATTCTATTCTCTACGTGAATACCTACCTGGAGATGCATTCCGAATGATCAATTGGAAAGCGTTCGCTAGAACTGGAGACTTGATGGTGAATGAAAAAACTCGTGACGCTGTTACTGACGTGTTCATCATTCTCGATACTAGAGATGTTGCAAGAATAGGAACAGTCCTCAAAAATCCATTAGAGATGGGAACTGTTGCTGCTGCTTCGATTGCAAATTATTTCATTCGCCGCCGTGATTCGGTTTCGATAGTTACCTATGGAGATAGGATGAATTATCTTCCACCCGAAACAGGTGATAAGCAGTATTACAAGACTCTGAGTATGCTAGCAGGTGTAACTTCCAAAGGTAGCATGCCATTGCAAGCAGTGACTAACGCGCTGAGTTCTAGAATCAGCCGTGGCTCTCCTGTATTCATTATCAGTAGCCTAGAAGGAGANGGGACAACACTCCCAGCAATTCGAAACCTTGCAGGTAAAGGTCACGAGGTTATTGTCCTGTCACCATCTAGTATTGACCTTGAGAGGTTAGTAAGCCGGATACCTAGAATGTCCTATGAGGTACTCAAGTTAGAGAGGCAGAACAGATTAACGGCAATTTCAGGATATGGAGCGAAGGTCATCGATTGGATGCCAGATATTGAGTTATCACAGGCTTTGCTACAGGTTAAATCGGCTTAAGGAGGTGAAAATATGGCTATGGAAACTGTACCACCAAACCAGACGCTACACCTTCCTCGCTTGCGCCGTCGCTGGCAAATCCTATTCCTTCAGATAATCTCTACTGCATCTTTGATTGGGTTATTTTTCAGGATGACAGAAGTTTACGGTCCCTGTGACGATGGATTCCTAGAAGACGGTAACACATGGTGTCCCTCTTACGAACACACTAGGGGTCTGATGTGGGTTAATGATCAACCTTCATTCCAAAATAATCTATTCTCNGGTAGTGATGGCTTGATTTTACCTCGGGCACTTACAGGAATCGACTCAACTGGATTTGCTAGCCAGGTTGTTCCTCTTGCCATGTGCTTCCTAATTGCAGGATTGTGGATGCTGTATCAAGCCAGAAATGAAAAAGTAAAGCTATGGACTCGTAGAGGTGTTACCGGAGTCATTGTTCTATGGGNTCTTGTACCATTCATCCTAGATTGGTTTGATGAGATTGGGGCTATCGGTTTTCATCTTCCATTGCAACACTTAGGCTCCCTATTCCAACCCCTTCAATTAGCAATTGAGTTATTCTTTGTTGGAATTGTCTTCGCCCCTATATTGGCTGGATTGATAGGTATCTGGAGCCTATCCAGAAGGGCCCTTACTTGGTCAGTAGGTTTCTTCTTGATGATTATTGGAGTACATGCATTACTTACCTTCCAGGGTATAACGGATACAGTAGCCGGCATTGGTCTAAANCCGCTACCNGCGCAAATTGGNGAAGCAACCCTGTATGGTGGGCTAATTTCCCCATTAGCTCTTGATTTACTNGGNATNGCNATTNTNATACTNCTATTCCANGAGGCTGGAAATGCCGTTATTGGNCACCTCGAGTATGCGGTGATGTTACCAGATGCTAGTAAGTCAGATCCGGAATATGTGCGTCAATTCAACAATGTAGTGAATAGTCATGTTTTGCACACTGTTGGAATTATTGGCGGTGTCGCAATTACTACTGCACTAGCACTCGAGTTTGATGCACTAATGTTGGATATAGTGGCTGTAATGGAAGGCGGACAGTGGAGTGGACAAGTTTCCGAATCTTTAGAGTTGCAATTGACGTACGGGAAAGTCATCTCAGCCGGATTATTTCTGTTAGCGGTGGCTGGAATGAGATACGTGGTTCCCTGGCAGAGAGTTAGTGGTCTAATTGAAGCAGGAATTGTTAGTTTACGCGGTACAAGATCAGATTCCTAATCACTTCATCTTATTTTGAGTATTTTCTCAAAAATTAGGACTATTTGGCTAGAAATATAGAGGGTGGCTAATCCAAGGATAATTACAGCAACTGGATTAGCCCACCAACCCAGTTGAGGCTCCATCGCGGAAATCACCTCGTTACTGATTTCCCAAGCCCCAAAAATACAAGCAAAGAGGACGAATCTATCCATCCATGGCGAGGTCTTCTTCCCGGCTGAATTCGCCCTATTNGGCAGGTTCCCAACCTCGCTCATGGTGATGTTGTGACAAATATCGCCAATATATGCACCGATTGGCCTGATTGCCTTTCTACATGCACAATCAGTTGGGTTCAAGCGACAGAGGTCAGCCCGNAGGTCATGGCCGCAGGTATCGACATAGAGACTTGCAGTCGTTGTGATAAGCCAGCTATATTGCATCAGGAATACAGCGGTCAACACTTCTGCGCCTATCACCTTAGACAATCGATAAGAAAGCGAGTGTCCAAGGATTTGCGTNGTCAATTGGTCTTACCNAAAAATGCCAATCATGATGATGGCCGGCCATTCACAGTACTAGCTTGCGTCTCCGGGGGGAAGGATTCAGCAGTACTATTGGATATGCTGGTAGATATTATCGGAAAGCGAAGAGACGTGCAAATTATTGCTGGTTGTGTTGATGAGGGAATAGATGGATACAGATCTCCGTCATTNGAATGTGCAAGGCAACTAGCGGAATCCTTGTCAATTGAATTTGTTACTTTATCTTACGAGGAGATGGGTTACGAAAGAATGGACGAAGTTGTACGAAGAATGCCAATCATTGCTGACAACCATGATGAGGCAAAGGGAATGATGCCTTGTTCATATTGNGGTGTTTTCNGGAGGCAGAGTCTCAACGCCCTTGCCGAAAAGGTGCANGCAGANGTTATGGCACTTGGACANAACCTCGACGATATGGCTCAATCAATATTGATGAATTTGCAGAAGGGCGAGATAGAGCGAAGTGTTAGACTCGCCCCTCACACANACACTCCAATCGAAGGATTAGCACCTCGTATAGTNCCACTACGTTGGGTGCCGGAACAAGAAATTCATGCTTATGCTTTCTCCAAAGGTCTTCCAATTCATCACGGAGATTGTCCTCATGCACCTGGAGCAATGAGACAACAAAGCCGTGCAATTGTCGCCTCTTTGGAGGCTCAAAGTCCNGGCGCTNGGCACGGATTATTGCACGCGTTGGANCAGATTCGGGAATTATACCGAGAGGCAAGGGGGAGCCATCAGTCGGATGTTACAAACTGTCAACAATGTGGGGAAATTACAAGTCGTCCAATCTGCCAATCTTGCATAATGAAACAATGGTTGACTGAATCCTCTCAGTGATTATTCAACTGTGAAATCGATGTGGGCTAGATACGTGATTTATTCCTGCAGTGGAATCCATGANGCCTCTTTCGATAGAATGCAGATCAGATAACGCCTGANTGATTGAATTTACCGGCGAGCATGGAATACCATCGAGTAAAGTCTCTAATTCNATAGANTTTAATTGANTTACAGATTTTGAAATCAATTCATCTACTAATTTCCTATCCACNACTCGTTGAGANTTTTTTGACCAATCTGAGCCTTGTGGAATTTCTAATTGCAATGCTTTGACTAATTTCGTCCATTGATTATCTGAGCCGACTGCAATAACAAATTCACCGTCCAAAGTGGNATATGCCCGATAGGGTACTAGATTTGGATGAGAGGTNCCCATCGTTGTTGGACTATTTCCCGAAATTATTGTGTTCTGAGCTTGATTGACCAACAAATCTAGAGCACAATCCCAGAGTGATAAGCTAAGTTTAGCCCCAATCCCGTCTCTTTCTCTTCTGTAAAGTGCAGATAGAATTGCAGAACTAGCATGTAGNCCGGTTGCAACATCAATTACCGCTACTCCAACTTTAGCNGTATTGCCTTTTTCGTCGCCTGTAATCGACATCAATCCACTACGTGCCTGCATAACGATGTCATAGCCTCCTTCTCTAGATCTCGGCCCGTCTTTTCCGTAGGCACTTATGTTGCAAACAATTGCATTTTCAGGCCACGAACCAAACCATTGTTCCGATTTACCCGGGCGGAAATTTTCGATAATAATGTCAGAATCAGAAATCAGTTTCTTAACATCTCGCAAATCACTTNCTTTGTTGAGATTTTTTCTAATAACCGATTTTCCTAAATTTACTGAAGTCCAATATGCCGCAACTTGTTCTTTTTCAATCTCTGTAAATGGAGGTCCCCATCCCCTAGTATCATCACCCCAAGGAGCCTCTACTCTGAGAACAGTTGCTCCCAAATCCATAAGCAACTTTGCGGTATAAGGTCCTGCTAAAACTCTGGATAAATCGAGGACCCTTACGCCCTCTAAAGGNCTAAACATATATTCCGCTNGATGAGAAAGTGCATCAATAGTTGTATNNTGATGGNTNGNNAANNNACTAATTTTTCAGNGNAATTNGACTTCCACNTCCATCTCTTGACTAACCGATTTNTGAACAGGACAAGCNAANCCTCGCTTNATNAACCACNCNCGNTCNTCACTATTCAGNTCTGNNGGNAANGANATTTCAANCTCNAACTTNGANACNCTACGNGGNCCTGAAGCCATATGNTTCTCNACTGAACCNCTCATNNCNCNAACNTCTATTTCTCTNGAATCTGCGGCTATAGCAATAATCGTCATCATACAATTCAAC
>NYXO01000003.1 GCA_002685415.1 Methanobacteriota archaeon | reverse complement strand
TTTCCGGGCCCGCAAGCTTGACCAGTGATCTGTTACGAACTCTTTCAAGGATGGCTGCTTCTAAGCCCACCTTCTGGTTGTCTTCGACCACGGACGCCGTTTCTGATTAACACTTAACTGGTACTTTGGGACCTTAACACTGAGCTGGTTTATTCACCTTTCGTCACGGTAGCTTACCCACCGTGGCTCACTCCCCGCTTCTACGGCGATAACAACTTCGGAGTTTGACAGCGTACCGAGGGATTGCTCCCCCTAAATACCCAATCAGTGCTCTACATCATTATCTACCTCAACGGAGATCTACCTNCGNGTAGTCTCGCGCGGAACCTGCTATTGCCCATCTCGATTGGACTTTCACCCCTATACCCAGCTCGTCCGAGCGATTTGCAGATCAGCAACGGTTCGATCCTCCACCCAGCTTTCACCGGGCTTCAATCTGGCCAGGAATAGATCGACGGGCTTCAGGTCTCCCACCATTGACTTCGGACGAGCACATCCCGTCCCTGACCGCTAAAGCGGCTGCGGACTTGTCGGTTTCCCTACGGCTTCGCAGATCAACTGCTTAACCTCGCCAATGATCAGAACTCCCAGGGGCATTTTTCGAAACGCACGAATACACGCTGCTCATATCTTCGCTTTCACGCATATTCAGCCTGTTCCCGACTGGTTTCAGGTTCTTTTCACATCCCGCCAAGGATACTTTTCAGCTTTCGATCACTCTACTTGTCAACTATCGGTCTAGAGTAGTATTTAGGATTGGAGGTTTCTGCCCCCCATATTCACGAGCGATATCCAACGCACGCTACTCAGGAATCTGTCACAAAGCCATATCATTTGCATGTACGGGGCTTTCACCCTCTATGGCACGCCNTTCCAGGCGATTTCCACTTCCATGATTTAGGCTGAGACAGTCCATACCCCACATCTCTCCAAGGTTTCCCAAGGAGATTCGGTTTGTCCGATTCCGTTTTCATTCGCCACTACTTACGGAATCTCGTTTGATTTCTTTTCCTCCCCCTACTGAGATGCTTCAGTTCGGGGGGTTCCCTTTCCTGTTGAGGAATGGCGCATAGCGCCAGGAGGTCCCATTCGGCAATTCGCGGATCCAAGAGATTCATGCCTCTCCCCGCGACTTTTCGCAGCTTGTCACGACCTTCTTCGGCTCTCTAGCCGAGCCATCCCCCAGTCGGGTTGTAGCATTTTTGATTTCTACATACCCACTATAACACATTTATTTTGTGAGGACTGAACACTTGTTCAGTCGTCTCCTCTGGTGTCCAGGCATATCGATTCTATCTGGTCTCTCAGAACACTTCGTCTCCCCGCAGGGCGGAGCGTTCTCGACCACTTCCCCCTGTATGTGCCCATACAAGGGTGCACCAAAAGCAGGCGTGCGACCTACCTTCCATATATGAACGATGCGGGTCATCACGGTGAGGGTCTGAACGCGGCATAGAGAGCCGAAAATTACAATCACTGAGGGGTGTCAAAAATATGTTCTATTCCAAAGGGTAAATCTCCATCATGATTAATTGCAGATATACCGCGTTTTTCAGGTGAATTTTCGTTATTTTTGTATAGTTCGGCAGCAACCCCAGATTCAACAAACTTATTTTCCGGGTCGGATTCTACTAACTCAGTTTTAGATAAATCGTAAATTGGCATATGATCTAATCCGAAAGGAAGTGAACCAATCACCTCAGTCGATGACTTCGCCAGCGGTACTTGTTGGTGATTAGGAGGTGCGTGATGGATCCCGAATGGCAAATCAGGTTGCGATATATTTGTATCTACACCAAGGCCAAACGGCAAGTCTACAGAACCTTCAGAACCTCGAGGGTTAGAGTCTTGGACCTCTGCATTTTCTTTACTTCCACAAAGGCTGCAAACTCCCGAATCGTTCAGGACCATTAGGCAGACTGANCAGGTTTGCATAATCTCTGTAGACGATAATGATGTTTGATAGTATCGTATTGATTAGTCAATAATCATTCCAACTCAAAATCAGGCGGGCTACTTGGTGCCGGGCCATATATCATCGGAGTTAGAGCTAGTGATGCGAGCATCATTGCTGCAATTATCGCCATAGGAATTACATCATTGGACCATTCAATTGCGTATCTTACCACACAATAAGCGGTGGCTAATGTTACGGTTAGAATCATTATTGGGAAACCAGTCTTGAAAAATCGATTGAAAGAAATGTCGTAGCCGGCTTCTTCTGCCAATCCTGCAGCTACAACGTTCGCTGAAGCCCCGATTATTGTACCATTACCTCCCAAGCAGGCTCCAAGAGCCAATGCCCAGGCTAGCGGACCTAGAGCCAATCCTAGTTCAGGATTGGAGGCTAGTTCGATTACTACAGGAACCATAGTTGCTGTGTAAGGAATATTGTCAATAAATGCAGATGCTATTGCAGATACCCAAAGCAAGAGCAGCACCGCCACCATCAATCGATTACTCTCATCAGCCTGTTTAATTGTATCAGATATGCCATCGGCAATAGCGTCAATTAGACCCATGAACTCAAGCCCGTGAATCATTATGAATAGACCTGCGAAAAAGATGATTGTCGTCCATTCAACAGCATCAAATTGCTCCTCTACATGATGCGGAGAAGTAACTAGTAACATCAACACAGCGCCGCCAAGAGCAATTGTAGCTACAGTAAAAATCGGGTGATGAAAACTAGAATGGGCGAAGAATGCAAAGATGACCAAGGCTAGAATAGCGCCTGATTTCTTTAACAAATCTTTGTCCTTTATGCCATATCTTATTTTTAGAAGTTCGACATTACGGTGTCTTTCCCCGGATAGCCCNTCCNTCTCCAACTTCTTCAGAAGCCAAAACGANGGGGCCATACAGATCACTACGGCAGGCCCGACGTGAATGATGAAATCAACGAAGGTTATGCCCTGGTCAGCCAACATTACATTGGAAGAAAGTGCTTGTGGNGAAAGTTGGGCGCCGATGATAATGTTAGGTGGGTCGCCGATTTGAGTTGCAGCACCACCAATATTNGAGAACATTACTTCCGCGATGATTAGAGGAATTGGTTCNATACCTAAAACACGTGCTATCTGTATTGTAACTGGTACGATCAAGAGAATTGTAGTCACGTTATCCAAGAAAGCAGAGAAAACCGCAGTAATGGTACAGAGAATAATTGAAAGTCGCCAAATCGAACCGCCACTCATTGCATAGGCTTGTACTGCTGCCCATTCGAAAACTCCAGTTTTTCCAAGAATGTCAACTATGATCATCATACCGATTAACAATCCAAGCGTCTCCTCGTCTATCCAAGTCACGATAGTACCCAAATCAGGACCGTCTCCTATTGCATGGAGGGTGATAACTACAATCACCGCTCCAATAGCCGCAGCGAGGGCTCTGTGGACCAATTCGAAGATAATTAGAGCATAAACACCTAACAAAATTGCAAACGCCGCTGGAATCGCCCAACTGGGCATTACTGGAGCCACCCATTGATCGCTACCAGTAGAGGCACCCAAGACATTCGGAACAAGGAAAGTCGTCAATAATGCTGGAAGAAATAGCCTTTGACAGATACCCGTTCCATTGAATGCTTTGCTCATGGCCTAATGCGATGTTGATTAGCATATAGAGAATGCTAACATCAAGACTTCCAAAATACTGCTACGTTTCCTCTTTGAAAAACTAGAACGGATTCGGTTTTTTCTGCGATTTCGGAAAAAAGACTGGTTCTATCTGATGAACCTTCAAGAATCCCTTTGTTCGCTTTAATTTTAACCAATTTTCTTTTGTTCAACTGATCGGTAAGTTCGTTGAAAATAGCATCGGTCAAACCGTTCCTACCGACTCTTACCGAAACAACAAGTTCTCTATCATTAGCCATCTTTTTGATATGATTTGGTACAGACGACATTTCTATTCCACCTTACTCAAACTACTACGATGGACTCTTCCACATTCCAAGCAAGTTAGTCTTCGAACACCGTTATGAATTCTAATCCTAGAACCATCCCCTGGCCTGAGGATGGAATTACATGATCTGCAAATTAAGCCCCTTACCTTGCTTTCCGCCCTAACACCGTGACGCTTTGACACCCTTAGTAAATCTCTAGCGGCCAAGTTGGAAATATCTTTGTCTGATTCCAAAATTAAAGTTGAAAGGTACTCTATGGATTCTTCCGCTTTCTTTTTCCTGTTTCTGGAGTCTCGGCCTCTTCGACTCCTTGACATAAGAACACCTCAGAAAATCCTTGATACTGCCGCTTCCACCGATTCTCCAACTTGGTCAATAGAAGCGTTACCGTCTATTGTAATCAATAATCCTCGCTCAGAGTACCAATCCGCAAGTGGGGCAGTTTGTGCATGATAGGCTTCCAATCGTGACCTGACGGTCTCTTCGGTGTCATCTGGCCGTTGGATTAAGCGCTCGGTAATTTCAGGAGGAGCTGGTTTGAAAGTAACATGGTAAATGTCTCCTGTATCTGGATCCATTCTTCTTCCGACTATCCTTTCTACAATTGCATCATCTGGAACTTCTATCGAAATTACNGAAGAAACTGTAGCGATTTCCTCAAGAGATTCAGCTTGTGGAATAGTCCGAGGGAAGCCATCGAAGAGGACCCCCTCGTTGGCGTCATCTTCCTGTAATCGTTCTTGGATTAATCCAATAATCACTTCGTCAGGAACCAATAATCCAGCATCCATGTATTCCTTTGCAGCCATACCCATCGGAGAGCCTAACTTTACGGCGGCTCGTAACATATCGCCCGTGGAAACTTGAGGTTTACCTGTAAGTGCCACAATCCTTCCTGCTTGTGTTCCTTTTCCAGCACCAGGCGGTCCAAAGAGAACTATCGACCCTGTCATCGACTCGGCCAGCCGCTTCGTAGTCTTAAGTCAGTACCTGAGTACAATCAGGTATTCTGCTCATACCAGAGGTGACCGTAAGCAACCCATTGGTCCATCGTCCATCCTTCAGGTAAACCACCTGGAGGCAGGGGCATTGCACCGGGGGGAACAGGCACAGGGGGAGGGAGAGTAGGAGCCGAAGAGGAAATCACATCTGAAATCTCATCGTCACTAACAGACTTGCTCAAAACTTCTCCCGCCGATCCTGTTTCTAGAGCCATTGCTCTTCTTTCTGTTTTGGAACCAGAATGAAGTGCTGAACCCGACGGGATTAGTTCTTCATCCGGACTCAGGGTATTTTCAGATTCTCGGCGCATACGGATTAGCACCATTCCAAGACCTGATAGAACCACCAAGAATACTATGGCGAGGACCCAAGGAGGCAAACCCAGTGAAACAAGCAAGCAAGCAAGACCACTGCAGGAATCATCTCTGGAGCGAGATACTTCCAACAGAATCTCATTGTTGGTGATTGTAGAACCTTCTCCACTATCAGTAGAGTTCGCCCAAAATACAAAACTCGCCAAACCAGGTGATGCTGATTTTCGAGGGGATACTTGTATTGTGATTTCAACTGATTCTCCAACCGGTATCAAGTCAACAGTTGTTGGGTTGATTTCAATATTCCAATNAGATAATTCAGCCGCTTCAAAACTAAACCCTGAAGGCTGATTACCGAGGTTTGAGACTGAGATAACGAAAGCCCCTGAGGAACCCGATTTAATTTCATTGAGAGTCATCGACTCTGAGGACAAATCTACGAAGATCGAAGGCATAATCTCGACATTTAATTGGAAAGTATGAATCACNGTTTCCATACCTGGAGTTGTTGCTTCAACAATAACAGGAACGGTTGCATCCATGACCCCAACTGGCAGATTACCGGGCACATCCAAACCTACCGTCACCAGTGCATCACGATTCATATCTAATGTCGAAGGGATTAATGATTGAAAACCACCGACCCAATCTTCGGGTAGAGTTCCAATGCTCCAGGTAAGAGATAACGGTACGTTTCCGGCATTTCTCACCCAAATATCAGTAGTTCCAGTTTGACCTAGTGATAGCGGGATTGTTGAATCTGCGGAAGCATCTAAGGCAGCAATTTCCTGAACAATAAATCGGGTTGCATTCACGACCATGTCCCCACCTTGCAATGTAGTTCTGAGTGTTAGTGTATTCTTGGCATTCATTTCGGCATTTTCTGGAACCATCATCTGAATGGTAACAGTGGCGGATTCGCCTGCATCAACCGAGAATTGTAATTGGTCACTTGTTTGTTGTTGACCGAAAACCAACTGAGTCGCCCAGGTATTCAAAGAAGAGCTAACTGTCATTGTGAAGTCCATTCTTATGTTTCCATCATTGGAGACNATTACGTTAGTTTCCGACAAATCGCCATTTAGTACCGCTCTATCTTCTGCAAATGCTAAAGCCCCTAACTCATTACCTTCCTCATCTACTAAGTCAACTTTGTAATCGTAGCTCTCAAAGACGGTAACTGTTGCAACGTCTGTCTTAGTTACAGAGGAATCCTGTACTGAAGTCGTTACACAAGTGATGTCCTCAGTAACTCCAGCTGCTGGTTCACCTCCATCAGGAGCAGGGACTCTGACATGTATAGGAAGGGGAAGGAACTGTAGTCTGCTGAGTGGATCTAGTACGACTGATGACGATCCAGAATTAGCAATGTTGACGANCCACTGGTTGGGACTATCACAACTAACAGAATATTGTGTATCTCCATTACCTGTATTTCTTATCGACAATGAATATGCTGCTGTTTGACCTGGTTTAGCGCCCAGATCATTCCCGGTTCCAGCCTGTATAGTGAATAGTCCTTCCACCCTTTCAACAACAGAGGTAATCCTAATCGTGTTGGAAATAGTTGGAGCATTCTTGTCGAATAAATTCAGGTCATTGACGAAATTTCCGGGGAGGGCATATCTGGGGCCTGCGGAGTTTTCTAAATCCGCATCGACGTCTTCCAACGTCAAAGTGACAATTGTCGAGTCTCCAACCTCGCCCGATGCTGCAAGATCCCAAGGACCCGTTTCATTGAGTAATTTCCACCATTCATCTAATGGAGATTGAAGTATTCCTTGATCATCAACTCTCTGAACTGGTGTGACTGTGAGACCAGCGGAAATAGCAGATGTACCTTCATTTTGTAACATGAATTCGTAAGTGAGAGAGCTGCCTGTGCTAGGGTCTAATGTTCTGGTTAATGCCTGGTCGAAATCAGATTGACTTACGGGGACTGAACCATCCTCCATCAGCGGAGTTATCCTCACACCAATTTGAGAAATTGGAACCGTTAATTGATAGTGATTATTGTTCACGCCGTTATTTTCATCATTCAATTCAACGACTGTGTCTTCAGTATCGATCCTCAATTCCAAAAGATGATCTCCCGTTGTTTGGAAAACGTGNGGGAATGATAGCGAGGTAGTCATTCCGGGCCCCAGAGAGGTCTTTTCCAGAGAATATAGAATAGTACCTTCAGTTANATCTTCAATCTCGATAGAATAAGAGCCGCTTGCTTGAGTGGCTTGGTTACGCCAAGATGCCTCAATTAGGATAGTGTCCCCTTGGAGTGGTGCTAGAATTGAAGTACTCAACGAGCCTTCAAACACGGTTAAATCTGCGATAATTTGCTCTTGCAATAATCCTGTAGCAACCAAAGCAAAGCTTTGACTAAATCCACCAGCGTGACCAACAGAAATTGACCATGTTCCGCCATTTCCGGCTGGAATCTTTATTCTCTCAACGTTGTTCAATGAGTCTGCCAACCCTCCAATTGTTGAGTAACCATTNGAAAAGACATTCCCATGGTACACTGTCCCATCTGGAGAGGTTGCAGTTAAATCTAGGTCATTGACCAATTTTGCAGCACTTTGATTGGCGATTACTGAAGCTTCTCGATCTACCCAGGCTAAGGTCACATCGAAATCAGTGCTAGAATCTACGGCAAAAGTATAGACGAAACTATGACCTGGATCTAATTCTCGGCTGTCATCAAATAGTAAATCTAAATCAGTTCCATCATNNTCTGGAGAAATCGAATTTGCAACATTAANTTGNCCCCATCCTTCAGATGGATTNGGGATATTTGCTTCACCAATGTCTTCTGCCCCATTGATTAANAATGCCTTGATTAAATCTGAGCGTGGTTCAGTGATTCCGACATCACTNCTGAGGTATTGACGCACCATTGTAGAGGCACCTGCGGCAACAGCAGTAGCCATTGAGGAACCGTTCAGAGCCATGTAAAGAGGNGTTGAACCATCTGAATGTGTTGATGAACTGCACGACTCACCTTGAGCGCTAGTGGCCTCTTCTGCCCTAGCTGAACACAACATAACTCCTGGTGCGACTAAATCAGGTTTGATTCTACCATCTAGTGTTGATCCCTTGGAAGAAAAAGAAGGTATACTTCCTTCAGGATCTGAACCCATTGAGCCTGTTGTTGACGCCCCGATAGTGAGGACATTTTTCGCAGACCCCGGAGGAGTGACTGTATTTACACCATCTTCTCCAAGGTCCCCAGACGAAAATAACACTAAGAATCGAGGATTGTCTACGATGAAAGCATCAGCNGAACGAGAGTCGGAACTGTATTCTCCAAGTAAGTTCTCGTTGCCCCATGAATTGGTTTGGATCCTTGCAGAATTTTGCCATGCATGGGAGAACATATCGTAAAGTGAACCCCATCTTGCTAGAATCCCTGAGGAATCGACTTCAAGCTGATAGAAATGGAATGTAGCTGCAGGCACCATCCCTAGCGCTGTAATGTCACCAGAACCATCTCCTAGAAGCGTGGCAGCGACGTGAGTACCATGTCCTGAATTACTGTCAGAGGCTGAATTGTCAGGTCCAAATTGATTGTAAACTGCTCTAACCCTTCCATCGAAATCACCATGGTCAGCATCCAATCCAGTATCTGAAATTGCAATAACCTCTCCACTCCCGTTAAGGGAATTGGCTGAGTCGATTAGGGCTTGATTTATTCCTGCTATATCACTTGCAACCGAATTATGAATGGTTAATCTAGAGGCTTCGTTGATATGTAAAATCCTTCCATCCATTGCAAGGACCGGTATCCAAATAGCATTAACTAATCTTGGTTGACAAAGATGAAAATCACAAATATTCCTTCCAAATGGAGATTCTGAAATAGACTCAAGATCGGACTGTAATTCCTTTATTTCAGAGGCAGTTAAATCAGGCGCTGGAGTAATGTCAAGGTCAAGTGTGATAGCACCTCTGCCTGCAATGGAAGCAATTTGAGGGCTGACTCTCCATGAGATAGGCATCTCTCCAGCCCATCGAACCTCATCCATAGAATTCAATTCAAGAAGAGTTTTTACGGAGTTGAATTGAATTGGGATTCTGATTAGTAGAGTGTCATCAGGGATTGTCTCAATGACTATCATGCCTTTTTCCACTAGGCTTTGATAAAGTAAACTTAGGTCTCCTGAATTTGATTGTACGAGAGCAAAACGTGTTCTCTCTAGTGCATGTAAATCAATTAGATTTTCTGGACCAAGTGGAATTGGATTCAAAATAGGATCAAAACCACCATATGGAGAGTGAATTAATCCCGAATTTGGCTTCATTTCATACACGCTGGGAGTTACACCAGAAAATGTCTGGAACTTGGGTTCCGATACCTCAAACTCATGAAATTCAGAATTGATTGAAGAGTTGAGATCCGAGGCTGATGTGACGCCTACGGACCATCCGCTCAAAAGTAGCATAGCCAGGGTAATTAGTGCAAGCCGGCGGTCATTCACAGGCCAATCGGAGAATTGAAGGGCTTTTGACCGTTCATGTTGATTGACCTATGGTCAAGTCATTAATTTCATTGAACAATTCAATCAAAGATTGTAGTATGCACCGATAGATGCGTCGGTTTTTGCTACCGAGGCTTTCCAATCAGATTCAGTCCCCATGAGTGCCCGGATACAATCGATATTTTCGGGAATTACATCACTTTCCTGATGTATTGCTTGGAAATAATAAAGACGATTCCCAACTAACTTAACTCCATCTTCCCACACAAAGATTTCATGTAAATCGCCCCATTTTCTTCCGATGTCTCTAGCCATTTCCATTACTTCTGCAGTTGTTGTGATTCTATTTTCTTCTCCATGCATCACAATTACTCTTGGTTGTTCTTTCCACATAGCAACGATTGATTCTGTTGTGAGACCGTGCCCCTCGGGTAAATCTGCAATAATTGAGTGAACATGCATTATTGTTGTTGGAACTGCGACAGCAAGCGAATTAATTTCAATTTCAGGCTTAACAGTCATTACATCAGGACCATGATGACTTGGTACTTTTAGAACGGGCTTAATTGCATTAATTGGACCTTTCTTTGAATCTCCTGGATCCGCTGCTCGGCGAATCATCGTACATTCGACCTTCAATGAGCCACAGTGCTCGTATAGAGGCACCAATGTTCGGGATAGTCCTGTGGTATTACAAGACACTACTCTCGTGCCATCAGCGTTTAGGTTGGATTCATGGTTTGCGCATGATGTGTAGGAAAGGCCTGTGAGATCGTGCTTTTCACCACCTTGGAAAATATGCTTGACACCAGCAGCTTTGTATTTTGCAAGGTTACCCGCACCCATCTTTCCTGGAGCACAATCAATTACAACATCCGCTACAGACAAAAGATCGGAAAGTCCCCCTTTACATTCGTACCCCTGTTCAGCGAATGCCGCAATTCTCTCGCTATCATCGAATGTACAGTATAGTGGAAATCCCTTCTTTACCGCCAAGTCACAGCCAAATGAAGGGCCAGTTTTGGTGACTCCAATTATTTCCATATCATCCTGCGCATCCACTGCGTCAGCGACCCTTTTTCCAATCGTCCCGAATCCGTTAATTGCGACTTTTATTGATGCCATAATGTAACCCCATGCGCCCTTTGAACGGAACTATGCCGTAATCGAACCTCTATCAACAATACTCTTGAAGACGCGGGTTAGAGTAAATGGAAAAGTAGCAATTTTCGCTATCTTATGTACCCGTCAGAATGAAGACCGAATCCTTCCCGTATGGGCTTGGAGATAACATGCGCGACATCACCGCGAGGAGTGTCAAACTAAACAGAGACCTCGACAAGATGTTGCTACAGGCGCTCGAAAGAGACCTGTTGGTACGCATTGGTTGGGGTAAGCAGGGAGACGAGAAACCCAAGAATGGGGAAATCGGAGTTATCACTCACCTTCCTGAAAAATCAAGAGTATTGTTATTGGGTGATTTAGGTGAATGCGCAGGTGCAATGAATGATGGTGGAACCTTCACTCTTCAAGGTAGTTGTAGTTCAATGTTGGGCGCGTTTCAAAAATCTGGCAGAATCACCATAGAGAAGGATGCTGGAGACCGGGTTGGGCAGAAAATGTTGGGTGGAGAGATCATTGTCCAGGGTTCCGTAGGGCATGAAACCGGAGCAGAAATGAATGGTGGATTCGTAATAGTCAGAGGCCATGCAGGATCTGCAACTGGAGCATCTATGAGTGGAGGTACAGTGATTATTCTAGGAAACACAGGAAATGACCCTGGAATAGGTATGACTGGTGGTCGTGTAATCATATCTGGCTCTTGTCCTCCACCGGGAGATGGAGCAACGATGAGAGAGATTACCTCGAACGAATTAGAGGAATTTGCAAATCATCTTGAACCGCTCGGGTTGTACATTGATTCAGACGCTTTGGTGATTGTACCAAGCGATGAACAGTCCAAAGAAGCGGAACCTCCTGAAACATCTGTTTCCGAGGGTTTCGAAGGAATCACATTGGTTCCATCAGCGAGAGACAGACTACCTACCCACAGCCAAATCGATACTAGCTTCGCAATACATCCTGCAGGTCAAGATGAAAATCCTTTGGAAATGCCAATGCCTTGGATTATTAGTTCTGAAAACATGATTGGAAATGCTGGAACATATACCATGAATCAACCTGCCTTGGTAACTTCTAAACCTAGACCAAATGATCTAGTTTTGGTAACCGAAGAAAATCTCCTAGAGGCTGTAAGAATAATTCATCAATGTTCAGGCATGGTTCTAGACCTAACAAAGATGCCAGCAATTAATGATGCAGAAATAGAAGCATTACTAGTCTCTCTTTACAGCAGAATGGCGGACAATTCATTGGTATTCCTGAAGGATAGCATCTCAAGAGTAGAGCACCTTTTCCGGTTAGTTGTAGACTTAGACCTTGATGGTGCAATCGTAGATCTTGCATCTGCCGGAGGCTCGAGAGCCGCAGCGGCCTTACCGAGAATCGGACTGGTTTCACAAGCAATGAATTTACCAAATCAAGGAAGAAAAATTTTGCTTCAAATGCACGAACCACCTTCCGCAGAAGACCTCTTGATTACTATTGGAGCGGGTTGTTCTGCAATTGTTGCACCCTCCCCTGATGATTCTGAAGCAGCATTGAATTCAATCGACGGAACATTAAGAGGTTGGATGTTGGAATTGGGAATTAATAATCTCAAGGAATTAACAAGACGAAATCTTCGTGCTCAAAATCATGATACAGCAGCAATTTCTGGTTTGCGATTGATTGGATACGATAGACCGCTACCAATGTGGTTGAAAAATTGAGGTGATAATTTGCCTACTATCACATTGAGTCATTCTTTACT
Source organism: Methanobacteriota archaeon (assembly GCA_002685415.1). Lineage (GTDB taxonomy): Archaea > Thermoplasmatota > Poseidoniia > Poseidoniales > Thalassarchaeaceae > MGIIb-O1. The sequence goes on along the minus strand of NYXO01000003.1, from coordinate 57,342 downwards.
TCGCTCTATTCAGGAAAAAAATGGAGCAACTTATGATCCTGAAGACTGGTTGGAAAGACTATCGCAAATTGGATGCGTGGTCGAGGGTAGTGATGAAGAATCAATTGAAATTGAGGTTTTTCCCGATAGAACGGATCTTTTAAGCCACGAAACCATGGCTAGAGCAGCAAGGGCTTTCCTCGACGGAGAATCCCAAGAGCCAACAATTGCAACCAAAGATAGCGGAATCTCATTGGAGGTCGATTCTAGCCTTGAATCTGTCCGACCAATAATCATGGCTGCGATAGTCAAGGGAGTAAATAATGGAGACACCGAAGAAGAAAAAGACCAATTTATTCAATCTTTGATGGATCATCAAGAAAAATTGCACCTAAGCCTTGGAAGAAAAAGAAAATTTTCCTCTATCGGAGTACATGATCTATCGACATTAAGCCCACCTTTCAGAGTAATCACTGTCCCAGAGACACACTCATTTATCCCATTAGCCATGGATGAAAAAATGTCAATTCAGACTATACTAAATGAACATCCCAAAGGTGTTGAATATGCTCACTTAATGGAAAATTTAGATTCTTTTCCTGTAATTTTAGATTCGAATGATGATATTCTTTCTTTTCCACCGATAATTAATGGAGCACATACTACAGTTAGTGAATCTACCACAGATTTCTTCATCGATGTAACAGGATGGGACGAAAGAGCAGTAGAAACCTGTTTATTGCTCGTTTGTCTTGCCTTATCGGAGAGAGGTGGATCCATTGAACAAGTCAAAGTCACGGGATTTGATGGGCAAATACAAATGACACCAAATATGGAAAGTAAAGAACACAGGGTATCTGATCGATTGATCAACAGAATACTTGGCCTGACTTTTGAAAGTCATGATATCGCCTCCGCGATTCAAAGGATGGGTGGTAACCTAGTATCTTCTCGAGCAGTCACAAATGGAGTAAACAAAGCCGAGCGTTGGGCGGATTTAGAGGTAGGAGAAAAAGAACACGTAATCGCTATGCCAAGATGGAGAACAGACATAATGCATCCAGTAGATATTGTGGAGGATATTGCCATAGGATATGGGTATGAGAATATGCCCAACATATTATCTTCCGTCCATCTAGATGCCATCCCTTTACCCTCTGCACATTTACATAGAAGAGTGCGGGAAAGTTTGCGCTCATTGAATCTTCAGGAAACTCAAAGTCTTACATTATCAAACGAAAGAGTACAATTTGATAACACACGATGGAAGAGTTTGGCTACCGTTACTGAATTAGCAAATCCCATTACCATTGATCACACGATGATGAGGCAGAGAATTCTTCCGAGTTTATTGCAGCTTCTAGCAGCAAATCGTCATCATGAATTACCTCAGCGAGTTTACGAAATTGGAACGGTTGTATTGGACTCTAATAATGCAACAAGGGCTGCTTGGGCGTGTGCTGAAGTTGGAGGAGGTTTCTCTGCAGCGAAAGGATTTGCTCAAGCATTTCTAAGAGATATTGGAGCGAATCTTGATGATGTTGTTTGGGAATCAACTAATTTGAATGAAGGTCCTTGGTTATCTGGAAGGAGCGCTAAGGTCTTTGTTTTTGGAGAAGAAATCGGACAAATTGGAGAAATAGACCCTGCTGTTGCATCTGAATTTGGGCTCCGAGTCCCAATACAAGCTGGAGATTTCGACATCGATGCCCTAGGCCGCCTTATTCCAGACCCAGTCCTCTGAGTCTGCAAAATTAATCGTCGCCTAGTAGTGCCATCGCATCGAGAAAAGATTTGTCTTTTAGGTGGCTTTTATCTTGGATTAAATCCTTCTGTTTCTCCTCAGACTCTCTTTCATATTCAACAACCTCAGCCATCTTTTCTGTCGGCTTAAGTTTGGCGGGGGCGTTCTTCTTACCAAATGGCCACTTCTTTGCCATGAACAGCGAACAGCACCCAAGACGATAGTTACTTCGTTTAAGCGATTCATCATGAAAGGGTAGGAATCAAAGCCGAGAACGATGACCGTCTCCCATGCGAGGCAGGGCTTTGGCCATGGCAATGATTCTTGCATTGCTATCCGTGTCAACAGCGCCGAGCCAATTAAATGAGCCTCCAAAATCCTTTGATTCCGCTTCCAATGATTCTACACTTGACCTATTAATGATAGGAAATTCATATACTTCCAACAATCAATTAAGTGTAAGAGTTGAGAATTTACTAACCTCTTCAGGATTTACTCCCGAAGTACAGCACCTGACCAGTGGAGGTAAGACCCTTGCTTGGCATGGAGAACAAGCTGAAACTGAAGGTTCTGAATGGTTCAGCACACTAAGGACTTCTCACGATTATGTAATATTACAAGACCAAAGCCAAGTTCCCGGTTTCCCAACAAGTTCATCCTATTGGCAAGATAGCATGCTGGGCGCTCAAATCATTGATGATTTAGTCGACGAAAATGGCGGAGATACCTTCTTTCTAATGACTTGGGGGTACAGAAATGGTGATGAGAGCAATAGTTGGAGATTTCCTGATTATGAGACAATGCAACGCCATCTGAAAACAGGTTACTTCGCCTATGCAGAGAACCTGTCATCAAACCAAAGACCTGTGTTCATAGCACCAGTAGGGATGGCTTTTGAGAACATATTTTTCTCCATATCAAATGCTACAGATGATGGGACTATCTTCTCAGACCTATACGCATCAGATGGAAGCCACCCCTCCATTCAAGGGACCTATCTTGCCGCCTGTGTCATCCACGTATCCGTTACCGGAGAATCGTCAGTTGGTCTACCGACTACGGGAGGAATGAATCAATCTAGAACTTTAGAACTGCAACAGTGGGCAGACCACACTGTATTCAATACTTCAGGATTAACTTACCCATGGCAATTGGAAGATTTAGGAGTTGAGTTTGGAGTTGACTCCGGTTCAATATTCAACATTGACCCGGGACTAACTGTAGGTATAGCCACCAATTTCACCAATCTAGCAGAGGTAAACACAACTGCGCTAATTGAAATCTCTAGTCCTTCGGGTTGGGAAGTCTCCTGGGATTATGCCACCAGCCCAGAGGTAGGATATTCATTTGATGCTCCAAGTGATATTGTTCAGTGGATAGAATTCAGAGTGACTGCTCCAGAAGTTTCAGTCGGCTATCCTCTTGCAGGTTCGATTCATGACTTTAGCGTAGCTTTGATTGGAGATCATACTGGCAATCAAGATTGGTGGAACTTTTCGCTTCGTTATGGTGAGGCGAAAGGTATGCAAATAATCGAAGGAGGTGGAACTGCTTCTATTGACCCTGGGGGTGTTGTTGACCTAGAATTTGATTTACAGAATATCGGTAACTCGATTAATTCGCTTGGAATTAATATCGCACCTGTTTACGAAAATGGAACACCAATACAGACACCTAGCCTATCATTTGCATATGATGGCTGGACTGCAATAGTCTACGATCGCGCTGGTTTAGAAAATATGAACCCGGGTGAAATCACTACTGTTCGTATGCAGGTACAATCCCCAATTTTAAGCTCAGGGAGATTGAATATGATGATTCAATTCTGGGCGGATGGTGTTGAAGAAATTCAAAAAATAAATCAATCGATTAGTATTGTCCCGAGATCTGGCGGTCAACTTGGGTTAACAAACGTAAATTGCATGTTCAATGTAAAACCCGGAGACACCTGTTTTGTAGAATTATTTATTGAAAATACTGGAGATGCCGCGTATCTATTCAATCTAAGCGTCTCTGAAAAACCGGACTGGTTAGTTGTCAACATTACAGAATACACTCGATACCTAGGTCCAGGTCAAACAGTCCATGGAATTGATGTATCAGCATGGACTGCAATTGGGTTAGAAGCAGGACTCAGCGGCCAAGTAACCCTAGAATTGGAGGTCGATGGCTGGGTTCCTGCAGAGGTGAGTTTTGATGTATCAATCGCCGCGTTTCAGGCTTGGGAAATTATTCGCTCGGACGCTGAAGTGATTGACGGGAGATTAACCGGTTATTGGGAAGTAAAGAATATCGGAAACAGCCCAGATGGACTGGTTGTTGCTGTCGAATGTACTGATTTCACAGAATTTGGAGTCGTCGCCCCAAATGAACAGGGTATCTCTACAGAGCAAGGAAGGTCATTTCAGGTTCTCGACATACCAATTAATCAGACCATGATTTTCGAAGTTTGGATGGATGTTCCAGATGAAGTACCGATTGCGTCAAATGCAATTCTAACAGTCGAAGTAAGATCATTTAGAGACCCATCAGTTCGGCATATAGTAGAACATTCAACTCAAATTGAGGGTATACAACCAACAGAGCCGAACGAACCAGATGAGCCAAATGTATTGAGTAATTTTTTACAGCGATGGTTGCAAACCATTCTAATCGTGATAGTAAGTATCGTAGGAACAATCGCAGTTGCCTTTGCTATCAGACATAGAATCGAAGCTGATAGGGAATTTTACGGAAGAAATAAACAAGAAGTCGTTGTTGAAGAAGTAGGGGATTGGATGTCAAAATTTGAATCTAAAGATAAAGAACAAACAGAAGTAATACAGAGCCCTACAACCGACCTGGCATCCTTCAAGAAGGAATTTATGGAAAAATCAGGCGACCATTCTAGAGAGGTTTCTCCTGCTCCTGAGCCGGCAGTGATCGAAGATGCTGGAGAATTGCTTGACGACGCTCAAGCCGAAGATGCCATTCTCGATGCAATAGAAATGGCGGAACAATTGCAAGACGCGGATCTTATTCATCCGGATAACATAGTACTGGACCTAGATGACTTCGATGAAAGATTGAATTCTCTTGGGAAAGATTTGCGTGATAATGAAGACCCATGACGACACCGCCTACCCGTGGGCAACGACTGGATCATTGGAGTTGACGAGGCAGGTAGGGGACCTGTAATCGGTCCTTTGTTAGTCGCTGCTTTGGCAATCCCTGCGGAAGATGTCGATATCTTATCCAAATTGAATGTAAAGGATTCAAAGGATATTCAGCCCAAGAAACGTCTACACATTTTTGAGGAAATTGGAGAGCGTATAGAGGAGGGTGTTTGGAAATCCGGATTGATTCGTTGTTCCGCGAAAAGAATTGACCTAAACAGTCTAAATTCTGATTTGAACAGTCTAGAAGTCGAATTATTCAGTGAAGCCATTGTAGCCACGGATCTGTCAAATGATTCAGGTTTTATTCGTGCAGATGCATGCGATGTGAATGAAGGGAGATTTAGAAAGAGGCTTGAGGCATCCTTAGGAGATGACTGGGTGAATTGGAGGGTTGAAGCAAAACATCGCATGGATTCGGTAGATATCGTTACAGGAGGTGCCTCTATACTCGCAAAAGTCTCAAGAGATTCAGCAATTGAAGAAATTGCAGCTCGAACGGGACTTCAAATCGGTTCTGGATATCCATCCGATAAAACTACACGAGTTGCTGTGGAAAAAATGCTCTCAAATGGTAAACCACATGACTCACTTAGATGGTCTTGGACAACTGTATCTGATATTTGGCAAAGGTTGCATGGAACTCCTGTTCCTATTCGTTCTGATCAGGGTGGAACGGTTGTACAATCTTCACTTGATGACTGGTGAGGAGACAATCGTCAAATGTCTGACTTCGGGCCGTAGGCCCGATAGCATGGCAGATTCCAACTGGGATTCAGAGACCATAGGTACCGTTCGTAAGTATGCTATGCAAAATACTCTGGAGTATGATGGGTCTGGTCAATCAGGGTCTGTATTAGGCCGACTGTTAGGTGAAAGAGCTGATTTGAGACCTAGAGCTAAGGAACTAAAATCCCTAGTTGAAAAAGAGGTAGAGGCTGCAAATCAAATGGCTAAGGCGAATGGTCTTGATGCCGTAAGAGAATTGTTAGCGGCGACAAATCCAGAGGCTTTGCAAAGACAAAAACAACAGAAAAGAAGCGGACTCAAACCATTACCCAATGCTATCGAGGGAAATGTGATTTTACGCTTTGCGCCTAATCCAAACGGACCTCTTACTATTGGACACTCTAGGGGAGTAATGATTAATTCCGAATTTGCCAAAATGCATTCAGGTAAAGTTGTCTTGCGTTACGACGATACCGATACGAGAGTAAAACCACCTCTTCCAGAGGCCTATGCTTGGATAGAAGAAGAATACGAATGGCTTGCAGGGAGACCCGCCGATATCATTGTCAGAGCCAGCGAAAGAATGCCAATTTATCTCGAACATGCCAAACAAATGCTTGAGTCGGGATTCGGGTATGTTTGCCGGTGTAGTGCGGGAGATTTCAAAGAACTAAGAGATAATTCAAAACCTTGCCCTTGTAGAGAAAAAACCGTGGAAAATAATCTATCAGATTGGCAGGCCATGAATGATGGCACAATTGAGGAAGGAGGAGCTGTTGTAAGAGTCAAGACGGATCTAAATTTACCTAATCCTGCACTTCGTGATTGGCCAGCATTACGAATTCAACATAGCCCTCATCCTATGGTTGGTGACCTATACAAAGTCTGGCCACTGCTAGATTTTCAAAGTGCGATTGAAGATCACCTTCAGGGAGTAACGCATATTGTAAGGGGCAAAGATTTGATGGATTCAACAAGAAAACAGACACTCTTGTACGACCATTTCGGCTGGGTATATCCCGAAACTCTGTATTGGGGACGTGTAAAGGTTCACGAGTTTGGAGGGTTCTCGACCTCCGGAATGAAGGCAGAAATCGCTGAAGGGAAATTTGAGGGATGGGCAGACGCACGTCTACCGACAATTTCTGCTTTGAAGCGTCGTGGTTTTGAAGCACAAGCAATAAGAGAGTTCTGGTTAGATCTCGGTTTGACACAGAAGGACATATCTATCTCAATGCAAACTATTGAATCATTCAATTCTTCGGTGATTGATTCGGTTTCTGAGAGAAGAACATTCGTTAGAAATCCAAGAAATATGGCACTTGATATGGATGGAATAGAACATCCGGATAAATTGGAAATTCCACGCCATCCACACGGAGAAATTGAAGGTGTTCGTGAATGGACTGTTTCCGAAGAATTTGTAATTGAGGATAGTGATTACTCCGAAGAATTACGATTGAAGGACTTCGCAGATGTATCGATAAAGGAAAATCATGCAATAGTGAGCTCCTTGCAGAGAAGTGACAAGCGTACAATAGTGCACTGGCTGCCAATAAATCAAAGTCGAGTGGCTCGTCTAACTACCCCCTTGGGGTCTGAATTTAGAATCGATGAAGGACTAATCGAGAATATCGATTTAGTTGAGGGGGAAATCCTACAGTTAGAAAGAGTGGGATTTGCAAAAATTGAGTGTGTCCCTGAAAGCGGTCCAGTAGAGTTACTATTTTTGCATGGTTAAAGAATACTAATCCACTTAGCAAATACGACACCTACGGTGCCGATAGAGAACTCGCCTCTAGTCGAATCTCATGAGGGTCGAATTCAAGGGTGTAAAGCCCGCCAGTTCAGTACATGCAGGGGCCTGAGAGGGGTGCAGCTGTGCTGATTGTAGCACTGCTTATGCTGGTCATTATTCCCTATTCACCGGTATCCGCTGACCAAGATGGTGCGTGTTGTAGTTCTCAAGAATTCGACCTATTTTTGGTTGGTAGCGCTGATGATGGGTCACTTTCACCGTTTGACTCAGATCTAGATGAGAAATTCGAGCAATTTGTCACACCCTCAATTCAGGGATTAGTAGAAATTGGCACTTGGGAAACAAATTGGGGATTACAGGGGGATTATCCCGATTCCACTTGGGAATTCCGTATTCCCTATGAGGTTGAAGCAGCCGCTGGAATCCAAATAAATGCCACAATTGGAGTAAATATTGGCAGCACCTACTTTGAGGGAGACGCTGGAGCCGGATTGTTTCTCCAAAATGAAGGAGAAGTTGTAATTTCAGTTGATGTTCTTGCGGGGGAAGTTCGCTCAGGAGATAAGATCAAACTAACTTTTTCGGTAAGGAGCTTATCATTTTCCAGCCCTGGTGATGATGCTGGAATTCGCTTTATGTGGGGCACCGACGAGTTTTCGGGGAGAATTTCAATGAAATTTCCCCTAGTAAGTATCGATATGAAAGAACCTAGTGTAAATGGAAGATTGGTATACTTCCCAGTACTTCTAAAGTCTGGATTCGGAGATAGAATGTGGTCCGCATCTAGCGGAGGTATGGTAGTGGCGAGTAATACCATTTCCGATAGCCCAATTGCAACTCCAACAAATAACGGTGTTGAGGTTACTTTTGCTTGGCAAATGCCCGAATCTGCTGATTCAGGATCATACATGGTCGCATTCCACCTCATTCCCCAAACGGCCCTAAGAATAGAGGCAAATCGCACATACGACATCGTTGCAGGAGAAGGGGGAGGTGGGGCAGGTAGCTGGTATCCTGCTGTTGAACCACTTAGGACTGGTGGGACAAATTTACTCGTTGATGTTGATGCTAAATTTGATGGAGATATGGTCGAAAGAGAAGTAACAATCGAATTTGATGGAGCAATGTCTCAGTGGGTGCGATGGGGATTGGATAACATTGGAAATAACAGTCTTTCATCCAATAGTTGGTGGCGTAATCTTCGTACTTACTCTGATAGTATTACTAATTCTGAATACAACAATGGACAGGTAGATGATTCAGAAATCGCTGCATTAAACAGCCATCTGGTTGGTTCTGCCTCAGATATGAAATCATTCTTTGCAAATGGACTGTATCTTGATGCAGAATCAATTCTTGGGGTCAATCCTGTAAATCTTGGACCTACTGAAATTACAATCGATTTAGGTCACACCCGGGCTTTCAGCGCTGAGAGCGTGACGATTAGAATTGATACATCCCACAAAATAAACACAGGTGAAAGGCAGCAACTGATTGAATCTTTCATTCGACCTAGCGATGATGATTTGTATACCAATGTTGAGTTAGATGTACAGATTCGTTCTACCGCTCTACAAGGTCTTGGAGGTGTTGCAGCAGAGGATATCGATGCTAAGCATCGAAGATGGATTATTTTTGAGATTGTAACCATAGAAGAAAGCGAACTAGATACTGAGGAATCTTTCAGAGTTGAGTTCGTACCCACAGGTGGCGCTCTTTACTCACCTTTGGTTTCAGCCATGGTTTCTGTCTTCATGCTAGTTCTGGCTCTCGGCTTGGGAATGGCGATGACGAGAAGACGAGCAAGAGTCCCAACTATGCTTACCGTTGTGGTTCTCGGAGGTCTTTCCTTAGCGTTGTATGTTTTGGGCCTTGATATGCCCTTTGTCTTGGGTGTAGTATCGTCAAGCATGTTACTGGTTTTCCCCGTAGCTTTAGTGTCTCCAAGGTCAGATTTTTCGGAGAGGCGGGAAAAAGGAACACTGGCGAATACACATGTTAATTGTCCAAAGTGCGGAGTGTCTAACCCCGTAGAATCTGATGTTAGACCGCTTAGGATAGAATGCACAGGTTGCGAATCCACACTCCGTCTAGAATAGTTAATCTGATACTGGAGACCTTCCAGTCAGCAATAGCGAGTCGACAAGTGAATGCGCTGCTACGATAGCTGCGTCTTGTTTCCAAAGCTTAGCTGCTCTGAGAATTTCAGAGGCTAAATCTGAATCCCAATTGGGCCCCATCACCCTATGCCAACCCAATTCTTCCATTCTAGCAGTCGAGGGCGTTGACCGTGAGAGGGCTGGACGCATTAGATGAGACAGGGCTCTTGCCCTTCCTTCCATATCTAAATCCAACCATTTGGAAGAGATTGCCTCTAATGCTAATTCTTCTATCCAAGGAGTATTTGATAATTCGATTGAAGTAACCTCGGGCATTGTGGCTATTCTCACACTACCTTCGTCGACTAATATATCTCTAAGTGCAGTGAAAACAGGGTCGTAAGTGGTATCCAGTGCTGAATGTAACCAATTTCCGGAAATTAACCAAGGACGTAATCTTCGAACCCTTGTGCCATTGGGTGCCAATGATTGGGCGATTGCATGAGCTTGGGCCACCGTGGTTAGCGGACCTCTTCTAGGGTCTCCATTGGAGGACACTAATCCATCAACTAGATCCAATCCAAGACTAAGACGAGGGGGCTCTGGGATATATTCCGGACCTGTGTCTTGGGAAGGCCCTAGTATGTGAATCCAAGATCCATTGGATGGTGTCTCCAATTTAAACCGACGACGATATGGCAAACCAAGGTCAAGTAGAGCTGCTTCAATCGGTGCAATAGATAGCGCTCCAATAAGTGATGGAGCGGCTAGTAACATCACAGGTCCATCCTGCCCTTTGAAACCAGATACTGCTCTATTCAGGCATGGAGCAACTGAGGAGAACGGTTCCGACTCAAGCAGTTGCTTCATGGTGTCTGCATGCATTAGGGGGTTCAAATCCCCATCGGATAGCAATTATGAAAAAACTAGATGGATTGACTTGAAATTCTCACTCGACCATTAGTCTGAGCTGATCTCTCTTGTATGTCCAACCAGAATCAAGTTTCCCAGTGCCAATGTAATATTTGGCCAATCGACGGATTCTGGACTCGGTTAACTCTAGTTGCCTGCGATTGTGCAAATCTTTGTGATTGCTATTTAGATGGTCGATCATTCTCAATGCTTGGCGCATTAGATTCATCATATCCTCTGGATACTTTCCACCAACTCCATTTCTCTCTAGAGTTTCAGAAATTCGCTCTCCGGTTACCAATCTGACATCTGGAACGGCATGTTGATCACGCAGGATAGTTCCAATCATTGCTGTTGAGTTACCCTCACCTGACAACTTGAGAATCAGTTCCTCAACTGCCTTTTTATCAGATTCAGACCACTTTGGAGCATCGGAAACATTTGGCTTATCAGAGCCGCTTTTTCCCTTACCTTTACTGTGCATTCGTGCCAATTTGGTCACCTCAAGCGGCTCGCCGACCTGCTGCCCCTCTTTAATCGCTACGCATGTCACCCAAAGGGTGTTTCATCAAAGACGGTGTTTGGCCTTGGCCAATCTACCAGGTCCCCTAGGCCATTCCCAACCTGGCGCCTCGGCCCTTGCACTACCTACTAAAACACCGTCTTGGAAGACTAAAACTTCGTCGCCAGAACGAATTTTTTGATCTGCATTGATTAGATTTGTAGAGAATAAATCACCTCGCCAATCAAAGTTAGGTATCAATTCGACTCTCGGTAGTACATTGCAAGTATCCAACATCGGTAATGCCGCCTTAGAAAAAGAAAAACGACCTGAACGAGGATTCCATAGAGCAATTTGTATGCCGTTCTTTTCAATTCTGAAAATTGGCGGCCTACCTGTTACTTTTGCGCCTTCCAACCATTCATCAGTACCATGTTGAAAACGAGAGGCTGACTTGAGTTTCTCAAGGCGATGAATACTTTCCTTAGGGTTTCGTAAATGGTATTCTTTACTTGCTTCTTGTATTGCTTCTTCTAACCTATTGATGGAATTCGCCGAACCTGCTGATTCACCTAGTCGCGTATCGAGAACCTTAATTGTTGGAATTTCGATAAATATTCCTGAATGATTGATGATTAACTCAAACTCGTTCCGGATTGCGTAATCCCTTACCATCTCTCGGATGACTTGTAATTCATCAACATCCCAATCTCCGGTAACTGGAATATCGTAATGGGCCGCTGGCCAGAAGTCCTCTAATTCCCTCGGTACTAAACCTAATGGCGCAGTAACCATTACTTCGTTGACACCTTTTGTCGAAATCGCTCTTTGAAATCGACGATGAGACTGTGAAAGACGATACGGCTTCTGAGCAGAACAAGGTAACAACACCAGCACTTTGTTTTGATGATTAGGAGGTGTATGCAACTGTGAGACCCGTCTTCTCCAATCTTGAATTAGTGGGTCATCTCTGCTGGTGTATGAATGACAAAGGAGTCTAATTCCTTCTTTAACTACGCTTTCTAAACCGGCTGAACCGGCATCGATACTTGCATTTTGAGACATCATCGAGTCGTGCCTTCTAAGTCTCTCAACAGACCTAGGACTTGACAGGGCTTGTCGTTCTGCAAGTTGCCGAATAGTACCCTCTCGTATGGCTGAACGCGTAGCCCCCAGCGCTCTTTTCCAAGCTTCAACTTGAGTCTGTATATCGGATTTTTCTCCTGCCGTATTTTCCGGTTCGCGCGGACCGTCTTCAGTGAGAATTACTCCTCTTGCAACGGCTTCTCGTGATCTTGACAAATCGAACAGATCTACACCCATCCAAGAGAGTAAGGCACAATTGTCAGGCCCACCGATTCCCGGTGTCCAGATTAGCGAGGTTGGGAATCGTCTCCTAATTGCATCGATAGCCTCAACCAAATTACCTGGACGCTCAGCAAGTTGGGGTGCATCAATTATGGCTACTATTGACGGCTCTATGGAATCATCCAATAATCCCTCATCATGATGTAATGATTGCATGGAAACGGGTAATAATTGACCACCTGATGGTTTTTCTCCACTGTTAGATTCTACTAAACTGGAAGGTAAAATCAAACCCTCTTCAGCATTCCAAATTTCCCCCTGTCCAAATGGTAAGCATAAATCACCGAGAACTTCGAGAGACATTTTCGCGGGAATCATACTGGAATCTCTATTCATTCGGAATGCAGCAAACGGAAGTGGGATTTCAGGGTCATCAGATGAAAGTACCAATCCTGGGGTCCATGAAGAGGGTGAGGCTCGGTCGCCAAGAGAAAAAATACGTGCAAAACGCCCTCTTGCGGCAACACTTCGGGCCAACGGCCGCTCGTCTGCACCCTCCTCCATTGGATGTGCCGAAGATGTGGTTCGCTTGAAGCATTCTAATGCTGAAGACGGTTCGAAGGGCTGTGAGTCGAACCTCAAGTGCCATTTTGGTGCTCATGATTTTCTTAAGTGGAACTATGTCTCAAGTCAATGCTCAAAATCCGGAAGATAAAGTAACGCTTATTGACAATTCAAGTGACTTTGATAAACCAACTCCGATTTTTATAAGGATCTGGTGCCAAAAATCATCATGCCCGGGTATGGAACTGAGAGTTACCACTCAAGAAGAGAATTTTACCATGACAGATCCAAACCGAATTGAGATATCATTCGAAGCCTATGGCCAGGTAGATTTCCAAGTAATTGCCAACAGCGGAACTTCGCTAGATGATTTGCAATTTGAGATGAGTGAATGGGTGAATGCAGATTCCTCAAACATGATAATTGAAGACCAGGATTGGTTAGATAATGTTCCTAGTCCTGGAATTACCATTAGCCAAGAGGTAATTGACTCAACCTGGAATTGCCCAATCGACAATTGCAATAATATTCAACCATCCGGCACTCATTGGATAGTAGGTTCACTCATTGATGGAGATGATAAGGATTCAATCGAGATTCTTGGTAACGCAGGGGATATTATCGAGATGCCATGGCCGTTAATGCCAGAGTCAGTAGAAATAGAATTCTGGCTTCGAAATGATTCTTCAAAGACCCTCTTAGAAGCCTTTGAAATCGATGACGATGGTTGGTTCAGATTCGAATATCCAGAGGAAGGCGCTCTTTGGCTACGTATCAAGCAGGACCCGGGAAATGGATATGCAGCTTACGAGTTATACATACTACGGCACCTACCTGGTCGCGAGTCTTCGTGGGGTGAATTATCTGCTGATTGGGGTGATGATGAACCACTAGCATTTCCATCCGAATCTCAAACCCTAAGCGGTTGGGTTTCACCAACTGATCCAGAAGGGGATACAATTCGTATAGAATCCGCCAGCAGAATGGAAATTTCAACGAATTGTTGGGATAGATTTGACGAGGTTAACTTCGAGGTGCTATTGGTTTCTTCGGACGGAACTCTAACTCCTATCGAAAATAATTGCACAAACGAAATTTCGACACTGGTCGACACTACGGCATTAGAGTTTAGAATGACTTCAGATAGTCTTGCTAAATGGAATATAGCCCTAACAGAGTATCCCAAGGGAGACGCTGGGGAGATGGGAGATGCGCCAGATAGACTATGGTTGGACTTCGAAGAATTAGGCAGTTGGCCTCAAGTCTCTTTCAATCAAAGCATTAATGCAAGGATGTCAGCAGACGAATTTATCGATATTTTTTCCTTTGAGGTGACGTCTGTTAATGGCTCTAGATTGCATATAGATTCGGACCTTACACAACCTGTAAGGTACCAAATTTTTGTTCTAAACCAGGAAACATGGGCGATTGAAAATGCCTCAAATGGCGGATTAATCGATGCTCCCCAGGGAGTGCATGCAATTAGGGTAGAGAAAATCGGAGATGCTAGTCTAACATATTATGACTACAAGCTCATAAATGGAGGAGAAATCACTGAGATTGATCCCGAACAATTTACCGACCAATCAAATCTTTTCAGAGAATACTATATTTTCGCGGGATTCTTCCTTCTCGCCCCGGCTTTACTGGTGATTTTTTGGAATAGACATCGGTGGCGAGACGGTATCGGACATATCGAAATCGAACAACACGAATTACGTAGATTGAGGCGACTACGTGAACGTCTAACCTCACTACTAATAGAAGACGATACCAACGAGCAAGTAATCGAATCAGCCCTTCATCAACTCGGAGACAGCCCATGGAGAGCAGTAGTTGAAGACTGGGGAAAACCTGTGCTAAGACACAATACAGAACAAGTAGAAATTTGTGCTTGGCGGATAAATGAGGGAAGGGCTACCATGCTAATTGGAATTCGTATTGCGGAGTCTCCATGGGATTTAGCAGCAATAAGAGTCTATGCTCCCGAGGGCTCAAGCGTAAATATTGCAGAAGTTTCTCCAAAACACCTCTTCAATGGTGACGAAATATTCCTGGATACTCTATCTCCACAAACCAATACATTCCTCAGATTGACAATTTCGGGAGAACCTTCGAATATTGGCTTCCATCTATCTGGATTGGTAAATGGAGAGCCCTTGGCAGCGGTACCAAATAGAGCAATAGAATGGTCATGAGCGACGTCTATCTTTCGCTTCTTTTCTGATTTCATCAGTGATTGATTTACCGCTAGACAATTCCTCTTTCAATTCATTGAGTTGCTTTTTGGCAGAGCGATTTAGTTTGTTCGGCATTGCGAGTTTTAGAAGAACCATCACCGCTCCTCTTCCTCTGCTACCTCTAGGATACGGTAACCCACGATTGGTAATTGTAATTGTATCCCCAGGTTTTGAACCCGGACTGATATTAACAATTAGGTTCGAGTCATCGATATGGGGAATTTCAATTTTAGCACCCAATACAAGATCTACATAACTTACAGGAAGAGCCATCAACAAATCTGAGCCATCTCTTTCAAACCAGTCATGTTCCCCTACCTCTATCTCGATATACAAATTACCAGGGCTTCCATTTTGATGTCTAGGTGATTCACCGTGGCCACTCAATCTCAACCTAGTTCCACTTTCAATACCAGCAGGGACACTAAATTTGACTTTCTTAGGTTGTTCTGCACGTCCTTCTCCGTTGCAATTTTTACAGGGATTTTGTATAATTCTTCCATCACCCCCACATGCTCTACAATCCTGAGTCACTTGTTGTTGGAAGGGCCCTATTCTTTCTATTCGAGTAAGACGCCCTCTTCCATCACAAGTGGGACAAACCCTAACTCCTTCTGGAGTCTGTGAACCACTACCATCACAAGTTTCACAACGATTTAGCACATCGATTTCTAACTCGTCATCAACCCCTGAAAAGGCGTCCTCGAAACTAATTACATGGCGAATTAGTAAGTCAGCGCCCCGGGATGATTTCTGTCTAGAACCTCCACCAAAAAGAGATGAGAATATTGAGTCAAAACCCCCTCCGAATAAATCATCAATACTAATATTGACACCCTGAAACCCTCCTGAACCCCATGGGGAACCACCGGGACGATCGTGACCGAACATGTCATACTTTCTTCTTTCATCGGGATTAGAAAGAATAGCGTACGCTTCTTGTACTTCCTTGAATCTAGATTCAGCTTCAGGGTCATCTGGGTTCTTATCAGGATGGAATTCTCTAGCCTTTGAACGGAAGGCTTTCTTGATGTCAGATTCAGATGCTTTCCGGTCTAAACCTAATACCTCGTAGTAATCTCTCTTCTGACTCAAGCGACCACCATGCACAATGCCCCAAAGCGCCTGTTTTCAACCCATTGGAATGTTTACAGGAAAGCCCCGCAACTGCTACAGTATGAAGTTCCACTATTGTTTACGGCTCCACACTCCTGACAAGATATAACAGATTGAGCGATTGAAGAAGGTGTCGCAGGTTTCCATTGAGAGTCTTCTATTGCATCCCAGTTAGTTTCTGAGGAGGAAGATTTTGATTTCTTCGCCGCTGCTTTTTCCGCTTTAGCAGCAGCCTTAGCGGCTAATTTTTCCGCCCTCGCAGCAGCCTTTGCTTCCTTCATAGCCTGTTTTTTTGCTTTCTTTTCTTCTTTCAGAGATTGCTTTTCTCGACGGGCCAATTCTTTTGCAAGGCGTCGTTGAGCCGAAGCTTCTGCACTGGCTCCTAAAGCACTAGCAGGTTTTTTGATCTCTTCTTGTTGGGTTGAATTGGTATCCGAATTATATGACACTCCTTCCACTTGAACATCTACATCCATGCGAGAGTCTGTCGAATCTAGTTCGAGTTCAGAACCTTCTTTGTTCAAATCCGATATTCTACCACCCATCTTCTTTTGAAAGCGTAAACCCGCCCTACCTTTGGGCTGTCTACGGGCTTGAGCCTCTAATTTTTCCAAGGCTGAATCTCCACGATTCCAAAGTCCTTTATCCTCAAGTCTGTACATACTAGAGAGGCTCTTTATAGCACCAGAGCGATGATACTCGTGATCCTCAACTACTCGATGTTTAACATACATGATTACCCCTAAAATCACGGCTAGAGTGTGAATAATCGCTTGAGCAAGAAGGTCTTCCTTGAGTAACTCCTCAATGTTTGGAAGCCCAAACCTAAGCGCGACCACGCATATTGTTGGTGCTAGAAGCAAACCCGCGCTAATCAGAGGGGAACGCTCTACCATAGACCCGCCTCCCAAATCAATGGTTTGAATTATTCGTGAACATGGGAGACTCATTAGCCATAGCAATCATGGCCTGTACACATCCTCGGAGGTGCATGGAACCGGAGATTACAGTCTCCAGCATTGTCAATACCCATGAGAATATTGCACTTGTTGAGAAGTCAATAAAATTGATATTTCCGGATTGGGAACCTAATTTTATACTTCAAGAGGATAGTTTTCCAGTTACTCGAGATGAAATTAGGCTTTCAGGAAAATCTCAATCATTAAGTGGAATTATTGAATTTTGCAGGATAAACCGAATTTTAGATACGGCTTTTGATGCTATGACGATCAACCTAGAGCAAGATTATACTAATTTTCATTTATCTAGGCAAGCTGCATTTGCAGGTAAGATAGCATTTGTAGTGGATGAAGTTCCCTTAGGTGGTGTCATGGAAATTTCATTGGAAGGTGAGGACCTTGGTTTATGGCTAGAGCAAATAACTTGGCATGAGGGTAGAAATAGCGTCCCAAGAACTCTTGGAGATGAACTCACTATGGATGAGGATGGCTCTCCTGTAGAATGGTTTGACAATAAAGGAAACAGAACAATGAATTTTGATCAAGAATGAGGTATTCCTGATTCCATCCATTCTTCAATTAAGGGTTCATCGGCAGGTAGCCACTTCACAGAATTAAGTGTAGATTCGTCTAACCATAAAATCAAATCATGTTCATTTTGATTAATTGAATCTGGATTCACAATACCACAATCCCAGATAAATAAAGATACGAAGCGGTCTTCATACTCATATTCTAAAGAAGCAATTTTTGTTTTTGGAGTAACATTGATACCTAATTCTTCCTTTATTTCCCTAGTTAATGCCTCTTTCTCAGATTCACCCTCATCGATTTTACCACCAGGGAATTCCCACCAACCAGCCCAAACATCCTGCGGTGGTCTTCTACAAGCTAATATTTTCCTTTCAGGATTGAACAGCAGAGCTCCAACGACTTCTAACCTAGGTTTAATCGCCAAGGTTTTGATAAGTCGTGAAATTACTTCTATTTGCCTTGAAAATGAAATCTCAGATTCAGGTGGCAAATGGACAAAAATTGCAGGTGTTTTTTTCTCTAATTTTTCTATCGAATATAATGTCCTATAGATTGTTTCGTTACAGACAAATTGACCGGCTGATTCACTCCAAACCACATCTTTATCATCCTCGAATTCCTCATCCAAAATATGCTTTGAAACCGTGGTTTCATACTTTTCTAGACCTCCTTCGATAATGATTTCATTAACAATCCTACCTGAATTATCTGCAATTGTAAAATTAGAAAAGTTATGAGCCCATAGTTCGAATGAAATTTCTTTTCTATTTTCTGCCAATCCTAGTTGAATGATTGCGTCATATTCCTCTCCCTGATTTAGTAACTCAGACACTCTTCGTGAACCCGATTCATCACACGTTAATACTTCGGTTTCTATTGCAATTCCCGAAATTCCACTAGATTTGAAATCTGACATTACTTTCTTCGAGATATTCTCTTTATGCTCTCCAAATTGGGGGAATGAGGTAAGCAGAACCCTAGGTTTCACGGCTAACCGAAGGGCTATCCATTGTTGTGTCTTCCGTGGTCAAAGAATCGTCAGATTCATTCACCGAGGGTTTCACCGGAGGGTGATGAGTAAAGACTACGTCGTCGAGATTGTCGACGATGAGGAGGACGACTCAGGACCATTCGGAGTAGTGAAAGTAATTTGGTACGAAATTAGTGGAGGTATCGGACCGTGGGGGGCATTGAGACCTTTAATCGCTATTATTTTGGCGTTGATACCTTTCTTTTTTATTGGTCAGCATTTCAACAGACAACATCGAAAGGCAATTAGTTGGTTTGGAGTTCAATTTCCATTAATCCTCACCATTGTATTGTGGCCGTTACTCTACGTTTGGTCTATTGGTGATGCGTGGTGGGTCTCTAGTGGCATTGTTGCCCGCGCAGAAAACCGATAGGTGGTAAAATGGCAAGTGAAATCGTCAATATTGCAGGATATCGCTTTGTTGACCTTCCTGATCGTGACGAACTTCGTGAACCTTTCAAAACAACTTGCGACGAGGTAGGTTTGCTAGGTACAATTTTGTTGAGTCATGAGGGAATAAATTTCTTTCTGTCCGGAAAACAACCAGCAATTGACCATTTTTTGATTTACTTAGAATCGGATGATAGATTCAAGGGAATCCCTGTAAAAATCTCGTATAGTAATCGAATGTCATTTAGAAGGATGAATGTGAGATTAAAGAATGAGATAATTTCTCTTGGACTGGATTCTATCCGTCCTGCAGAATCTACGGGTGAATCAATAACACCTCAAGAATTCAAATCATGGTTAGATGAAGGGAAGGATATAGTTGTATTAGATACTAGAAATGATTACGAAGTTCGATTAGGTACCTTCGACGGAGCGGTCGACCTAAATTTGTCAACATTCAGAGCATTTCCTGATGCTGTCCAGGCTTCAGAAATTGACAAGAATCAGACCGTAGTAATGTTCTGTACAGGTGGAATTAGATGTGAAAAGGCTAGTGCAGTGATGATAGAACAAGGATGGTCAGATGTCAGACAATTGGAAGGAGGTATTCTTGGTTACTTCGAAGAGGTTGGAGGTGACCATTGGAATGGAGACTGCTTTGTTTTTGACAGAAGGGTTTCCCTGGACCCTGCACTTGAAGAGACCACTACTGAAATGTGTTGGGCTTGTAGAGAGCCTCTAACCGAGGATGAAATGCAAAGTGAACAGTATGTTGTTGCCAAATCTTGCCCGTATTGTATTGAAAAAAACTAGAATCCTTCTGGTAATTCCATCGGGCTGAATAGATGCCCAGGGCTTCTTGCCTCAGCCATTTGGATTCTCAATCTCATTTCCCAATCTCGAAGTAATGTAAGTGTGGAAGAAAACGGAATCTCCGCACCATTAATGATTACTCTCATCATAGTATCCAAAATGTCCATTCTATCCTCGTCAAGTGTCCCCAGTAGTTTGTCCAATGGAAAAGAATCAATTGTAGGGGCATTCAAATCAGCATCAATCTCCCATGCTTGAGAAATATTTCTCGGCAATTCTTCTCCATTAGCAGATGCTGCTCGTTCTAATGATTCTAAGAGCACCCGGATGTATTTCGAGACGACCAAGGAAACCTCAATAACGGGAAGATTGTATTGTTTCACGAAATTTACCATGTTTTCTTGAAGAAATAGCAATCTTTCTTCCACTGGAGCATCAACCCCAGGTATCTTGACATTCTCATCCACGATTATCCCTCGCAAAGCTTACTGATGAAACAACCGAATGGGTTGACCTCAAATTGTTGTTCGGTCGTCATATCTAATTGGAGAACCAGAATTGCCTCGGATTCCATCCAATAAATCATCTTCAATTTCGAAGAAATCGTTGGCCCAATCCCCATCTGTATCCCAATTCGTTGGATCAGTTCCATCGGCAATTTGATCTCCATCAATATCAATAATCCACCAGCCCCATACAAATTCCCCTAGTCCTGTATTTGGATAATGATACCTATCTCCTGCAAAGCGCTGGTAGTTGTCAGTCCATTCACCATTTACGTGTACTTCGTCATCTGATTCGTCAAGATACTGATAATCTAAATCATTATCATTAACGATGTATGCGTATAGTAAATCTTCGTTATTTATCTTGTACATCCTCATGTAATTGCTCTCTAATGCTGCGATTCCTCCACATGTTCCCAACAACGATTCTCTTAGCTGCCACCATTCCTGAACGATATTTCCTGAACAATCGTAAAGATTTGCCTGCCTTACTAAAGTGGGCGATGAGAGGGTTGCGTTTACTACCCCGTAATATTCTTGGAAATTATTGTATGGCACATATACACAATTACCTCCTGTACAATCCCAGCCACCATCGTTATCTGCATCTTGACCTGCGTCACTAGGATCAGTAGCATCATGAGTAAACCACGTGTATTCTAAATCAGGCCTAGCGATTGTTCCTGCATTTACCTTTACAGGTTTTAACACATTAGGAGTGACTTGATGCCAAACTACTGAGATTTGAAGATAGGATGACCAATTGTCGTTAGTCTCATTCCATCCTCGATAATACTCGTAAAAGTCAGGCATCATGTCTCCGTCTGTATCATTATCAAGAGGATTCGTACCATACTTGAACACCTCCCGGCCATCTGAAAGATTGAGATTCTGAATATAATCTATCACGATACCGCCGCTAAATACCGGCTCCATTACCATAGAGTCATCATCACTATCCAATTTCAGTGGATGAGTTCCATTATCGTATTCCATTAGATTCGTGAAATACAATTCAGAATTAGAAGGAAGAATTTGTTGATTACTTGAAGCAGGTGTGAATTCTCGATTTTCCCAAACTCCTTGTTCCGCAGGAGTATCGAAAATTGTCCTGTCATACCAACCGTCAGCATCCGGGTCGTAATCGATATCCAGTGGGTTTAATGGATTCAATGACCAACGATAGTCATTGACGGGTAACCATTCCCCGTAAATTGAATAACAGAATTCCCAACCATCTGGTAAGCCATCACTATCAGAATCGGAATTTGTTGGGTCGGAAACTCCTGCGAGGCTGAAGTTAAAATTGTCAGGATCTATTGCATTTATCAGTCCAGCCCTATCACTCGATTCGATATCTTTGGTTGAAAATAAGGTCCACAATTGGTCTGCTGCAGCCTGCTCTGACATCCCTCTTTCTTGCATGTAGGCAGTTATTGTGTCCTGGCCATATGATACCAGACCTGTTCCGTTTGGAATCGTATCAATAGCCGACCTCTTACCGTATACCCGAGCATCATACTCAGCAAGATTATCGAAAGATTCTGAATCTGAAATGTAGCCATCACCATTACAATCGAATGAGTCTTCATCACTATCGACATTTATGTCGGTATCTGTGAGTGGATTCATGGTCCAAATGTTATCCTCTAAATCCCATTCTGTGAACCAATACTCATAGCCATCACTCATACCGTCTCTATCGGTATCATCGGAATTAGGATCGGTTATTCCAAGTAAGGCGAGAAGGAGAGGTTTTGCGGGCTCTCCATTTTGCCAATCGTCGAATTGCTCTAGAGCAATTTCAGCTCTGCCTTCCTTGTTGAATAGAATACGGTAGACTCGATTTACTGCCTCATCCGGATCTAGAGATTCTGCTTCTTCCCACAATCTAGGTGCATCCGGAGGAGAAAGGCCTCCATTCTGTGGATTTCTATTCGTAAGATTCAATTCCACTAAATCAGTGATTCCATCTCTATCAGAATCATAGTTCCCGTCCCCTGCAATAAGCGGATTTAGAGTCCATGTTTCATCGGTTGAATTCCATCTTGTGAACATTAATTCAATACCATCCAGTAACCCATCCCCATCTGTATCTGGGTTATTTGGGTCCGCAGTTTGACCCCTAAGTTGTACCTCATTTTCACTTAGGAACGTTCCGAAGGAAAGTGTCGACTCTGCGGACAACCAAGGAGTTGCAAGTAATTCACCCCCTACACTAAGTAAGTAAAATTGAGGGACTGTTGTAAGATCGTCAATTTCACTTAAATTCCCGTCAATAACATTGTATTCTTCCCAATTATTCATGCCATCTCCATCAGGATCGCCGACCTGGTCTCCTTCATTTACGGGGTTTAATGTCCAAGATTCCTCGAATAAGCTCCATCGAGCGTGATAGAATTCCCAACCATCAGGAATACCATCCCTATCAGAATCAGAATCAATTGGGTTAGCAGCGCCAACATCTTCGCTCGTTGTGCCATTAACTAAGCTGCGATACGCAGTGCTAGTTTGTGACCCGAACGAATCACCCGCAAAGCCTATCCAAGATTCATGAGTTAGCAACGTTGTAAAGTTTTCAGGGAAAGATAGGCCTGATTCTGTTGAATCTGAATATATGATTTGATCCTTAAGGTGGTATTCCAGCCAATTTACGAGACTCTCGTTGAGACTCAAAACTCCATCGTGGTTAACATCAAATCCATCTCCATCAGGATTGTTCAGAGCATCTGAACCATTTAGTGGGTTTATTCCACGATTGTTTCTACCCCATGAACATTGATATCGAGCCTCCCAACCATCAGGTAGGGAATCACCATCTGAGTCGGGATTATTTGGATCCGTTTTTGTCCAAGTGAGGGCTGCGCTAGCGTTTTCTCCATGAGTTGGTAATCCCTCCAATGCTACACTTTCTACGTACAGACCCCACTTATATTCGCAAACATTGTCCAAACCATCTCCATCTGCATCCATAGTTGCATCGGATGGATCTCTTGGATCTAGTGTCCACAGATTTCCTCCTGTGTAGACATCTCCAATCCAACGACGGTGTTCGATTTCCCAGCCATCAGGCATACCATCTCCATCACTATCTATACTGGTTGGGTCAGTGGGCCCATCGGTGCCACCTCCTGCACCAGAGTTTAGCCAGCCAGCCAAATGGACATCCAGAGCTGCTTCTCCGACTTCATCATCACAAATATATTGGTCATTTAGGTAATGGCAGGAAAAATCTGTAGAATCTGCAAACCATCCCCAATATTCCTGACCATCCGTTAATCCATCACCATCAGTGTCGATATTTCTAGGATCAGTGCCATTGAATCCTCCTATGCTTGTGTTGACGAATCGATACTCATCAAGGTTGGACCACTCTCGGTTGAAACTGACTCCATCAATATCAAAGACAACACCATCAGCATCTGCATCTCTAAATCGGTCATATGGGTCTGTAGGATCCAATCCATAGACGAACTCCCAACCATCAGGCATTCCGTCTAAATCTGAATCCATAGACTGGGGATTTATTGGCATGATGTTCATGTATTCGCCTGGTGAAACTCCTGCGAATAGGTACTGCTTACTATCATGAATGAATGTGGCAAGTGAAGTGACTAGACCAGGCATCCTAGTTTGGTTTTCTTCTATACCAAGAACCCCTTGTGACCCTCCTTCGAGGGCCCATGTTCCATCCCTTGAGCCCAGTAAGATTTGTCCATCTATAGCATGAATTGAATGAATATCATTAGCGCCATCTTCCCAACGATCTAGATTGAACATTCGGTCTGTGTTGAAGGCTTGTTTGGGTAACCCTACAAACAAATCTAGGTCAATAAGGTGTATTCCCCCGGGAGTTCCAAGCCAAACTCCGGTAACTTCCTCTAGTGACCCATCTGTTGCTACTGGGCCGGCTAACTCCATGACATTGACTACAGCCGACTTTGATTGATTAAGCAGATCTGCGAATTGCACATATTCTTCTGCATCTTCTGTGGTGTAGATCCAAAATGGTTCCCCTATAGAGGAGGTCCCATCAGTCGTATCCCATCGAATCATTCCACTATCGGTTCCAACAATCAACATTGGACCTCTTCCAGGCATTGGTACGTGAATAACTTCAGTGAATGACGCGTCTGCAATGTCTAACATTTCGGTTAATTCTTCAATTGCAATTGCTTCAGTGAAGTCAGGGTTGCCAGTACCTGAAGATGGTTCAGAGATTGTGATTCGCCAAGCATTTGAGCCATGTCCAAGTAAAATTAAATCTAAATCCCCGCTACCTGTTTCTAAGTGCTCAATGACTTGGATTGGCCCTAAGCTAGATTCAGTTAATGTGTCCATCTGTGGCAGACCATTTTCGAGAATAAGTGAATGAATCCCATGATTTGTCCCCAAAATAAGATAATCTTCGGAAGATGGATTCCATCGTATCATAGTGTACAATTCCATTCCAGTTGGCAACTCGTAGGTAGATGAGATTCCCTCAAAAGGATCGATTGCTGTTATGCCATATGCAGACCCTACGAGTAGTCGATCTCTTGGATTGTCCGTCAGGACTGTATGTACCCTTCCATCTACCAAGTTAGGATTTGTTCCTTGATCGAATAACATGACTTCATCCGATTGGTGAGTTAGCATTGTCCCTCGCAATCCAGGGCGAACCCAGTGACCACTATCGACATGAATCAGATATTCTTCGTAATTACTGAATGCCTCGCCCCAACGAGCCGTTGCAATTGATGAATCGGGAATTATGAACCCGTCTCTATCTATGTCCCATCCATCTGAGTCGGAGTCAAGAGTTGAATCACTTGCATTTCTAGGATCAAGCCCATAGTATGCCTCCCATCCATCTGGAATACCATCACCAGGGACAGCTAGGCTTGTTGGAATCAATTCACTCCAAATGTAATGGTCTGAGTCCATGCGACGAGGGTCGCTACCTAGCCATCCATCATCGCCGGTAGGTCTCTCGATCTCGTCTTGACAAGCATCTGGATGTAGATTTGGCATTGAACCTGCACACCACAAACCATCTCTTTCTGTTAGCCAATCTGAAGGTGTACCGAACATATATTCTTCAGAATTTGTGTATCTTTCATCAAGGTCAATTTCCCCGTCCCGATTAACATCAAATCCATCTCCACAACCCCATTCACTAGCCTGTTCTATGCACAGGTCTGCATCTTCGAATGCATCCGAATCATCTAGAGGGTCGAAGTAAAGGCAAGTCCATTCACTGGTTGCTGGATTTTGATAACCGGCCCCTCCTTCGGTACACATGAATATTTCATAACCGTCTGGAAGACCATCTCCATCTGTATCTGATTCGCGTGGATCAAGGTACTCTCTAAACCCGGATTCAGTTTCATCTGGTGATTTTCCAGTTAATGAAAGGCGCTCTGTAAAGCAAGTATCCAGAGTCCATGGCCAACAATATTCCATCAAAGCACTGGCTCCATCTCTGTCAAAATCTGTAATGTTGTCAGAACCATTCATTGGATCCAGCCCTTCAACGACTACAACTCCAAACGGGGTATCGATATGTCGGGATTCACTAAAAATTACTTCATGAATATCCGGTATCAAGTCCTCATCTTGGTCCACAGCCATCGGGCCCGAACCCGGCACATCTGGAGGGTCGACTGATGATACTGGCGCTTGAGGTCTGGTTTGGGAAACGAATACCAGACTACTCAAAATCAACAATGTAACGAGAAACGCAGTTTGCTTCCGTCGCATGGTATGACCTCTGGTGAATATGTATGAGCGCTATTGTTTGACTTATGACGGTGATGGAGCGTCGTTCGGACACGTACTGCATATTCTCCGCCGACGGCTTCGCCGTCGCGTGCGTGAGCAAAACGATAAATCACTGAGTTTGATATCATAATTAGGGTTGTATTGAATACCCTCCTGCCTCGGCATAGATACTGATTAAATGAGCCTAGACATAACCCACCTCGGGAGTGGTAGCCGTGGTAATGCCACCCTTCTTTCCACAGGTGATACGAGGGTTATTGTCGACTGTGGATTTTCACTTAAAAAAATGGAAGAAAGATTGTATCTGGCGGGGGTTAAGGCTGAATCTATTGATGCAATTATTGTAAGTCACCATCACGGTGATCATGCAAAATCAGCAGCTAGAGCCTCAAAAAAATGGGGAGCAAGATTGTACGCAAACTTGGAGACATCTATGAAATTAGGACTAGAACCTATTTCAGAGGTCAGGACCTTTGAGGGCCTGGAAAGATTAGATATATCTGACGAATTGAGTTTACTCCCGGTCCCAGTCCCTCACGACGGGGCAGATAATGTCGCTGTTATTGCCAGTAATTTCGAAGGAAGGCGAGCGGCTGTAGTCACTGACTTAGGTGAACCTACTATTGAATTGATGAAACACTTATCTGGATGTGAACATATCTCTATTGAGGCTAATTATGATTTAAATCGGCTGATTTCGGGGCCTTACCCACCTTCGTTAAAGAAACGTATAACCGGCAGAGGAGGCCACCTTTCAAATCAACAAACTGCTGATATTTTAGCAGAAGTTTTGCATCCTAAATTGACCAGTATAGTACTGT
This sequence comes from Methanobacteriota archaeon, assembly GCA_002685415.1. GTDB lineage: Archaea > Thermoplasmatota > Poseidoniia > Poseidoniales > Thalassarchaeaceae > MGIIb-O1. The sequence continues at coordinate 30,419 of NYXO01000003.1, read as the reverse complement.
GTCACCTATCGGAGAAAAATAATGCGCCACATCTTGCAGAATCTGAAGTTTTACACCAGATAGGTGAGAAATTCAACGGTGTTCTTTCTATTTCTAAACAAGAAGGGCCTGAATTTTCCAACAGGCTCGGTCAAAGTGAATTGATTAAAATTAATTCTACTCTTTGAAATATNGTTCAGTGACCCATGATTGCTCGATGCACCGCGGTTTGAACATCCCGCATTCGGTCTACTGCACCTAATTCACGGAATACTGTAAGGGAGCGTTGGAGATAATTCATACGAGCTGAGCGATCGCTTTCCACCTCACCTAATCGTGCCAATAATTCACCTTGCAGTAATCGGAAATCATTCGCTTCAGCAACTGCGAGACCATCCAAATAACGTTCTGCGGCCTCGGATTTTCTACCAGCATCGCTTAGTACCTGACCTAGCAACATCTCAACCTCTACAGCGCTATGAGGATCTGTTGCATCGGATAATATTTCCAAGGCAGCGGAATAGTGAAGTAAAGCCAAATCATTATCTTTCATTCTGGCNTAATACCTACCTAAAACTGCTCTACTGCGAGCATGTAGTGCATCCANACCNTTGTCCTTTGTNCCATCATGAGCAGCCATNGCATGATCTCTAGCACGNTCTAATTCGCCCATCTCTAAGAATGCTGATGCTAGTCTTACTCTAGCATCNATTAAGTTAGGGTCGGTCTCTGCATCGAGCAATTCTTCCACATTCGCATATACTTCCAAAGCGTGCCGCGTGTCTCTTCGCCGACGGAAAATGTAACCCATGTTGATGTATGATCTCGATGCGCCAACCGCGTCTCTTTTTGCAATTTGAATTTCTAATGCTTGACGGTGTAGCTCCAGTGCATCATCCATGGCTCCTCGCTTTATTGCAATATCAGCACGAGCAGAAAGTAATCTAGCAAGTATCTCTACTTCTTTGTGTTTCTTCGCGGTTGGAATTGCCGCTGCGTATTCTTCCTCAGCCTCATCCCATCGGCCTTGAATTGAGAGAATATCTCCTCTAAGTTCTCTTATCAAACCCCATTGAATTGCATTAAATCCATCCNATTCTAGGCCCCTAAGAATACCTAGAAGCTCAATGTGACCAGATTTAACCAATTCTCTACCATCTGCTTGCAAAACCTCAGCAAGTGTATCCACATTTCCTGATGCATTTAGATGATGGATGAATTCAATCTTGTCTACAGCGGTTTCTGTTCTTGTCCTGTACCATTCTACTGCATTATTGTGTAATTCACTTTTCAATGAATCATCCATTGAACGAACAAGGAATTCTCTGACCAAATCGTGGACATCGTAGTTGTCGGAATCAATTCTCCTGGCTAATCCTTTTTCTACCAATTCATCCAATAAATCTAGATCCGCATCTAATGTACTCAGCGAGGCCAATGGCATAGGCTCACGGAATACAGCAATAGCTCCTAGAAGACGCTTTTGAGGCCCTGATAATTTACTGAAAATTTCCTTTTCAACAAAGGCTTCTAAGGTTGAGTGAAANGTTTCTCCAACACTACCACGATTGATCAATTCAAGTACTAAGGGGTGCCCTCTAGAGAGTGTATAGATGTGAAGGAATTGTTGCAAATCAATGTCTGGCATTGCGGTTAAAATCTGTCTACTAGAATCTTGGTCAAGTCCCTCAAGTGGTAAGAAATGTGCCACTGAATTACCACTAGTGTCATTTTCAGGAACCACCATTCTAAATGACCTGGAGAACATCACTAAACCCAATTCTTCCGCCTCTGGTATGCGAAGAGTAAGACCTCGAAGAATTGCTACAAAGTTTTCATCTGCTACCTTGTGTAAGTCATCAACAACGATTAGTGCAGGGGAACTTTTCAGACCTTCAATAATTAAATTCACTGCCATTGTTACCTGTGGGACTGGAGTTGAAGACACATAATCGCTCAAATCATTGTTTCCAATCATGGCGAGCCATTCCGAGCATGCCTCAAGAAACGCTCTGGAACCTTCCCAATCTTGACAGCGGTGATAGAGAAGATTCCTCCTGTGAGTGAATCGCTCGAGCAATTTAGCTGCTAGAGCGGTTTTTCCTATACCGGCAATTCCTGGCACGAGTAATGTTGTAGATTCGGATTCTAAGATTTGAGCCATTTTGGTAATTTCATCGTCTCTGCCGAAAAATCGACGTAGACGAGGAAGGTCGTTAAGAGAATTAACAAGTTGTTTCTCAATATGTTTAGACAGGTCTCTTTCGATTAAGTCAGGGGAAAGGCTTGACAAATCTAGGGTTCCAGAATCGTCTAGATATCTCAGAATATCAACGTGTCTAAGTGGTAATTCAGTCCTTTCTACCGCTGTTTGTAAGTCTACACTTTCCGCTTTGCCATCTGAGTGAATAATTCGAACTGGTTGTTCANATACCTTATCCCAAATACTGTCTGCAAGACTAACTCCTTCGGTTGTTAGGAAATATGCCTTCCTTTTCCTTGATACTCCAGTGACATGAGCTTGTCTTTCGATAAGGTGACCTGATTCCTTCATTCCAGAAATTGCACGAGGCACATTTGACCTTGCAATTGAGACCGCATTTGCAATACCCATTTGAGAAATCGCAAANGGGACCTCTACCTTATCCGCGTAGTCCACGTAATCTCTTAGGTGGAGCAAAATGCGTTCCTGAACGCCCGGGCGAGCATTAGCCATGGCAGTCATTAGGCTCCGTGCTATTTCTACTATTCAAGAAATTAACCGTGTCGTGGGCAATATTGCTTCACTCGCCAGTATGATCAGGATCAGGGATCCATTCTTCTTTTTCAGAGTCCCAAAGCCAACCAGGGTGGTCTTCGCTTCTTACGACCTTTGAATCGTCTGTTTCAGCTTCATCATAGTCTTCATCATCTTCTTCGAGAGCAATTACACCGCTGAAGAAAAGTGTNGCTGCCAACAATGCGACAACTACCAGAACAATCGCGATNATCATCANTGGACTAATTCCTCCGCCAGCAGANGGTGGNGCAATCTCATCGCCTTGAATAGAGTCNGATCCGCTAATGGAAAATATTGGANTNACTGGTTTACTTAGCAAGGCACCTGGGATNCCAAGTTCCCAAGTAGAATTCTCAAGNACTACAGTAGAGTTTACNTGGATACCACCCAGTGTCACTCTAACTGTCTTTCCAGGTAAGCCAGNNCCACTGAAGAAGATTAANTCGTCATCNCTNGCTGTGNTNTGAGAAGGTGGACNNACNTAGAATTCAACNGGGACNACATTAATNGANACAGGTGNNGAGATTTCCTTTGACCCGAATGGATCAGTAGCTACGAATATGACNTTACTTAGAGACCATGTGTCCATATCTTCATTGTAGAATCNCATTGATTTGGGGTCGTACACTGCTGTACCGTCAATACCNATGTTGATCACCAAACCAAACTCATCNTCTGAATTTCTAGCGGGGTCNTCATAGACAGACAGAATGAGTGAATTCACGCCATCTACATCGTCAAAGAACTCTAACAAATTAATTTCTGCTGTTGTACAGGGGTTTTGTGAAGTGGTATCAAATTCGCAATAAAGCGTAATCTCTGTTTGCCAATTTGTTGCATCAAAGGTTGGTCTGTTATTATCCGCATCGGGTGGATTATCTGCGATTACCTGTGCTTCCATCCAATCGCTGTATTCATACCCATCATAGGATCTTGCTTTGATTAGATATTGCATGTTATGAGTCAAAATTCTTGAATCCCATTCTAGTTCCCAATAACCATTGGATTCGAACTCCGTGACAGCACCTGTGAAGACGTTGAGGAACCCATTTGACACATCAAACACTTCAACATCAACGCGAGTTACATCTCCATCATTATCTCTTGCGACTCCACTGATGATTGATTTTTCATCCACAGCATATATCTGTCCGCTCTGTGGAGAGGTTAGGCTAACAAATGGTCTTGAGTTTTGGTTGTCAATTTGCAAGTCAATTACTACGCCTTCACACTCATCTATATCACCTTTACAGAAATCGGAATCTGATGCCCAAACGGTGAATGTGTATGTTGCTAAATCACGAGGTAGCCCACTGAAATCCCAGGTCCATGACCAATCCGTCCCACCTTCTGTGGAAGTAACTACGTTGTAATTTGGACCATCTATTTGGAAATATATCTGGTCTATATCTGTCCCGCAATCAATCGGACAACCATATGGGTCATGTGCGGTTCCTTCGAAAGTTACAGTTCCATCAGCATGAGTAGATTGTGTGCTAGGGGAAGTTACCGAAACAGTCGGAGCTTCGGTATTGACCTTGATTGTGCGAGTCACAATCGGAGAGTACTCGAGGCCATCAAAGGCTCTGAATTCAAACGTATAGTCGCCTTCTTGCCTACCTGACATATCATATTCGTAATACCAACTACTGAATGGGTGATTGTTTCTAGACACATAACCGGGTTCGGCTCCGGATGAATCGATAGCATATCCAGCCGCGTTCCAATCGCTGGTGAATGGATCTTTTATTTCTACAGCGTGAACAAAACCTTTCTGATCCCATTGAGCTAATTCGTCAGTTTCGTAAATTCCAGCCCACGTTCCGTCATAAGCGGAACCCGTCAAATTGACCACTCTTCTGAAGGATTCACCGTCATTTTGTATTACCGATATACTCGGGGGTTCATTATGAAGGAATAGAGTGTCTTGATAGGTTGTATCAGAAAGGGTAAACTCTCCTGTATCTAATCCATAACCAAATTTGTAGGCTGTGTATCTGTAGAGGGATAATTCCCTTGTTCCTGCTGAATAATCACAATCTGGATCATCTGTATCAAGTAGCAAATCACCATCATTGTCCTCTCCATCTGAACAAGAGTCTTCGAATTCATCATCTGCAAAACCATCTGGATTGTCGCCTCCTGCTAAACCTCTGAAATCAAGATGGAAATTAGAAGCAAGAGAGAACCATGGGGTGTAGCCATCAGAGCCAGTCTCGAGGCTGTATAGATCATTTCCTAGTGCATCTTCTATCAGTACATTCGCATTTTCAACGCGTTGTCCATTGACAAGAGTTTGGAATCTAACCAGTTCAGCCCTCTGTACCTGAACTGCATATTTTGTGGGTTGGGTTTCGATTTTCACCTTTGATAAATCTAAATTTGAAACATTTGAGAAGGTGAAAACGGTAGAGTTGTTATCCATATTTATGGCCAATGGGAAATTGTAAGGGGTGAAATCTTCACAGGTATCACAAGCTCTAACCTCATGTGGTATGATTCCATTCTGCCAGCCATTTTGTACCCATGCTTCTTGATCTGCCCAACTGAGTAGAACTGGATGTTCATCAGGTGGAGGACTTGGTATGTACTCGGATTGAACAGTTACTGAAGACTTTGATACGTTGTAAGTTACGCTTACTCCATTCCATTCATTGTTGCTAAAGAATGCTAGAGTTCCATATTGTTGAGAATCTGCAAAGCCACTGTCATAATGTTGCAATATAGCCCCGGCTCCTTGAACGTTGAAGATATTCCTACGAACATCTAGCAAGGCTCCTGTTGCCCTAATTCCATCTGCACTTCCACCTGCATTTATTTCATTGTCAACAATTGTCGCCCCCGATCTGTGTGCCATAATCGCAGGACAAGTGAAAGAACCGCCCCACCACTTCTGTGAGGAACATTCCCCACTTCCTTGGGTGGATATTGTATTGTTGGCTAGGTATAATCTCGCAGGTGTGGGTGATGGTGCTTGATTACCATATTCTCCTGCTAGTATCGGTTCCCTTGCGGTGTCCGAAATTGTATTATTTTCTGCTCTTACATCAAAACTTCCCAATAGCCAAAGACCATTCCAACCGCCAATAGGCCCGATGTCATTGTTGTGTATTTCAGCTTTAGATGAATATACGGCTATTCCAGAGCCCTCTCCTGCTCCTGATAGTTGGTTATTGTGAATTCTTACATCGGCACCAGAGTAAGCGGTGATTGGAGTTCGTTCAGTGGTTGTGATGACATTATCTGCTATTTCTACATCATATTGGGTATTTCCAATTGCCTTCAAGCTATTTACATCAATGCCGTTACAAGTCACTGAGATTGTGGAATTCGTCACTTTCCCCGCAGAATTTCTGATGCTTAGACCAAAATCCCCACTAGCGAAATCGGAGTTTTGAACTCGAATAAATGTCTGAGATGCCCAAATAGCAGATCTTCCGCCATCTCTATTTCCACAGCCTTTGTTTGTCGATTGGAAAGTCGCATCTTGGAAAATCATAGGTGAAATTGGTGTTCCACCGCCATAAATTTGTACTGCTTGACCTGTTACGCCACTTTCGTCGTCATTTCCAGCAACATATTCTCCACCGATGAAGTTTGGTTGGGCTAAATTTGCTGCTAGTACACTTGTGGTATTGATATCTTGAAATCTCATATCTCTGAGAGTTGGGCTTGCTCCATCGAGGATCAATGCGCCATAGCGATATTCGTACTCTAGTTGAACGTAAAATGGCACACCCCATGCGCCATCAAAATGCATACTCCTCATTCCCGATTGTGATAAATCCATGGTATCGCGCAGAATTACGCCTTCACCGCAAGAGGGGTCTTCGATCCATATTTGTGAACTTCCTGTGCCTAACCCGTAACATTCACCTGTTGCATTGGAATTTGCTGGCTCAGACCAAGTTAGAGTAATTGGATTTCCTGAAGCCGCATTACCACTAGAACCGCATGATGCAACACCGGCGCATAGATTACCCCGAACGTCTAGCATAGTCCCATTAGGGAACAAAACATCAGTACCGGGGTCGATTATCAGTTTGGCACCGGCTGCAATTGTAACATCCCCGGTTAGTTGGTGAGTCCCGCTCCATCTCTCCAGTCCAGTAATTGTCCCACTGGTAGTTTCGTTATTGGCGGATACTATCGAGGCAGGGCCAGCTAAGGCCAACATGGTGCTCGTTAGCATCAAGAATACTAGGAACTGGCTTCTTACTCGGGTGCCGGTCATAATCTTCCGGTATCTAGAAGTGATTTAATCATAGGGATTCATCGAGCCGTAGGCTCGGTTGAATAAAATCCAGAAAATGACAATTATGAGTTTAGATTAAACTCAGTCCTAATTTCTTCTAACCATGCTGCCGCATTCATTTCACCATATCCTGATTTGTTAGAGTGAATTGCATCAACATCCCGACTCATTAGTGATGAATTGGCAAGGGCTTTCTTGACCATGTTCATTTCTTCGAAGTCAAATTTATTGTCATCTCCACGCATTTGATTTCCATGAATTTGAAGAATCAGAGCAAGAGCCCCAACGACAATAACGGTCGAATCAGAAGTCCCTGTAGAATAGGCGTAGGGTGGGCTGATTTCAGTCGATGCCGTTGAGAACATCCTAACTCCCGGAGCGGTTACTTCTGGCTTTTGATTGGGGAATTCTCTCTCCTCACTAGAATAAGGGTCGATGTTGGATCCAACAGAGCTGTTTGCCCAAATTTTACCATCTACTGTGGAGGCTCCCACTGCAATAACTCCTGGAATGTTTGCCGGAATTGATACGTCGTTGATGTTCGCTTTATTTCCATTATTTCCAGCTGCGGCAACGACGAATATACCCGCATCCAATGCCTCATTGACTGATTGAACGGTTTCAGATTGAAGATTGCTCATCCCCATTCCTGGATCACCACCTAAACTTAGGCTTATGATATCAACATCCTGAGAAATTCTACACCATCGAATCGCTAGAGAGACTCTGTCAGATTGACCTGCTTCCCCCTCAGGACCAAGGGCTAGCGCTACTGAGAGAGAGACGTTAGGGGCTGCACCAACGTAAGTGCCATTGGCAACCAACAGCCCAGCCATCAACGTGCCATGATAATTATCTCCTATATCACGAATATTTCCATGATCACCGGAGTAAAAATCACGAAAACCAACCAAATTAGTATTTTCGAAATCTGGATGAGAAAAATCGATTCCTGTGTCCACTATGCATACATGAATCCCATCACCAAAGTAGCCTTGGTCTTGTAATTCCCTAATTCCTGAGGATTCATATGCCCACTCAGAATCGGGAAGATAAGACACCAAAAATGGTTGAATCGAGGACCATGTCATCAACAACAGAACTGTTCCAATGGCGAAACTTGCAGCACCCCATGGCCAAAGAAACTCCTTCATTGGACCTAGTGGCCAACGAAGCTCTCGTGCTTCTTGATCGGTCAAGCCATAGTGTGAGCCGGGGTACCCCGGCGCCTGGGGATCGACAGCGGTTAGTAACCTGCTATCTTCAGGTTCAGGCATTAACTCAAGATCTTCTAGAGTCATAGGCCAATCACTTAGAGCGATGTGTCTAGTTTTCACCTATGAGGTCTTGTCTTGACCAAGGTTGCAAAAGCCGGTTATTCGGGTCAGAATGGAGCACCGGGTCTTCTCGACCCTGATCTTGTAAAGTACCAAACAACAAACACCAAGATTAGCGCGAGTACTACACCGATAACAGTAGTTGCAGTTGAATCATCCACTGCAGGAGCCTTTAGTGAGTATCTCTTACTGACAATCTCAGGTTCTTCGCTAAATTCTTGACCCTCTGTTACAATCTCAAAGTCAAACCACTCTTGTGATGGACCATCGAAGTCTGTCAAATTTACATCAATTAGGTAGGTTACCGAATCTCCGGACAATACATCTTGTGTAACGCTTGAAGTTACATTCTTACCACGAACAGTTCCAACCAACTTGACGTCCTGAGCATCTACTAATCCAGTATTTTCCACAACCACTGTAAATGTGTGGATAGTTCCAAATAACGGATCTCCATTGGAATAAACATTGGAAATTTCAAGAACAGGAAGAGAAGTTTTCACCCTAATTACAAGTGGAGCATAGGTCCCATTATTCTTGTCAGTAACTGACATTGTTATGATGAAATCTTCAGTTCCTGTAGCGTTCTCTGGTGCTATCACCTTGATTGTATGAGTGGAGTCAACAAACGCACCCAATGTGTGCGATGTAGCACCGGTTCTTTCCCAATCAGGAGGTAATTGAGTATCATCGAATACAAATTCGAACCTCTCATCACCATTTCCAGAATTTGTGAACAATATAGGAATTGACAATTCCTCACCTGGACGAATTCCGTAGATGTCCAAAAGTGGTTCCCTTAATTCGAAATTATGGAATTGTGGAATTCTCACAACCACTTCTTGTTCAAACTGATAGCCATCTGCAGAAGTGAACCTGATATCTACAGTATGGCCGTTGCTTAATGACTGAGCAGTAGATTGATTGGCTGGAGTAATCCTCAGACGTAGATTGTCGTAGCTTGTACTATTGTTACTGTCCAAACCAAACTCAAAGGTGAAAGGAGTAGTCCAATTATCGATTGAATCGTCCCAAACTTCTACGCTCCAATCTTTGCCATCGGTGCCTGCAACATTTCCAGATACTGTGTAAGTTGACACAGACTCATGTCCAAGATAATCAAGAGACATTGTGAACTCTATTGAATCGTAATCGCCATCATCGCCAAGAGTAGCTTGTACATCATCGAACTCACCAGCATCTGTTAATTCTCCACCAGTTACCGATACTATTGTACCACTAATTGTGTGATTCGAAATTCTATCGAACAATATGTCCTGAGTCACAGAGGCAGTCAAATCTGTACCAGAACCTGGTACGCTAATTGACTTGCTTGTTGAATATTCCATTACTCGATCCATCTGTTCTACGGAGAATTTTCCTTCGATACCAATCGTTCCAGTAGGCATTAGGATTGAAATTTCACCTGTCTCAGACAACATTGCATCCCATCGGACACCAGCTCCTGAGGACAGAATGAATTCTACTTCATCCACAATCTCTGCACCTTCAATTTGCGATTCAGAAGCATGATGCTGAGTTCCATTGAAGTCCAGCCATTGAGTTGATAGATATAGCCAACCACCGTAGACTAAGTCGATATCGACGTTACCACCATCACTAATGTCTGCGTTGATACTAGCCATTCCTATGAGGTTGGAAGCTTCCAATGTGGCTCTAATTACCCAACGACCAGGTTCAACAGAAGCAGTCCATTGACCATTCCAAACTCCATCCACGAGTACCTTCTCGGGAACTACTGTATCTCGAACCATACCACTGGATGGAATCAAAATTAAGTCTACTTGGTCACCAATATCCACTAAGTCGGAGTGAGTTACATTTCCGTAGATGTTCACATACCCTGCGGTTAGCTCAATTTCTACTGAGTTAGGAGCATTCATGGCAATTGATTCGATTTCTTGATCAAAACCTTCTCTGAATGTTGAGACCTGCCAAGTTGTATTTGCTGGTACAAATACACTCCAATCTCCAGCGGAGTTTGTGATTTGGGTAATATTGTCATGGCCTTCGCTAGACATCTGAATTTCCACTTCAGGTACTCCTTCTCCAACGTCAGCATCGTCATCATCGTCAAGATCCCAGAATATTGTCCCGGACAACTCATAATGAGTTGATGCGATAATCTCGATTAAGTCATTTTCACCAGCAGCCAAACCTCCATCTAACAATTCAATTGAATCGATTATGTATCGAGTTCTATCCATGGTTTGGTTCAGTTCGATATTCCACGAACCGGAGGAAATAATTCCTGAGGTTTCTCCTGCCCCATTGGTACTATCAAGATATACTATTCCTAGTCCATCATTAGATGTTAGTTTCAAGTCCATACCTTGGAGATATACTCCTTCTGAATCTGAAATTCTGATTGAAAAGGTTGCAAGTTCACTCGTAGAGATAGTTTGTGCGTCGTTAGCAGTTTGTTCTGATACTGTTATGGTTGTTCGAACACCTTCTACAACTCCAGTGTCTGTCTCTACTGAATCGACTACAACAATCCACTCACCATCTGCGAGGTGATCAACTAAAGTACCGTTCATATCTGTCTTCCTAGTAATCACTTCTCCCGTGTTTTCCGGATTGATGAATCTAACTAACTGGTCTGCCAATGGGCCGCCACTTTCATTGGTGAAGGTGAGGTCTATCTTCCATTCTGGATCAAAACCAATACTTCTGCTGATAACCTCTCCTCCGAAGCCGACTTCAAAGTAGGCATCTCCAGACATAATTCTAGTTCCGAAAATATCTCCGGCTCGAGCATTTGAAAGTTCAACATTAATCCTGTATGAGCCGGCCTCTAGAGGCACTCTAGCGGATCCTTCTGAAATCCATTCATCTCCATTAGCTTCGATGTTTACTGTCATTCCCTCGGTGTTATCTACTGGTACCACGGAGAATTTGTATTCAACAGGCGTACCATTGGCGACGCTGTTATCTCCTGAATTATCCAGGAAGAAATCCACTTCAAGATAAGAATCTGCAGGGTAAAGATACATCTCTAACGTATCGTTTTCACCATCAACAAGTAGAGTTGATTCGCTAGCGTTTAGCCACTCTAAGTCTGTTGTAAATGACCAGTTTCCTGCCGGAAGGATTGTGTTGAAGCTACCAAACTGAGTGGCTTCAATATGCCATACCGCATCAATAGCATCATTTGTAGCAAATACTGTGACCTGTTCCCAGCCATCTAGATTCGAAGAATAATAGTTTCCTAATCTATTCAGATTCAGATTTCCACTTACATCATATCCCGGACGTGCGACCATTGTGATATTTTCCATACCTTCCTCGACTGTGAAGCGAGTCCCATTAACGACATTCAATACATTACCAAATACCGCAGCATCAACTACGGAGCCAATTGGTAGGACGACATTGAATACACCGTTAGCGTCAGTGGATACGGTTGTTGTGAAATTCTCCCAATGGAAAATCACCTGAGTGAAATCAACAACTTCGGCTTGAATTTGAGAATCAGAGACTTCTGCATTGGTTTCATAATATACGGTCCCAACTACATTCATTGATTCTCTGAACACAAAGGAGGTAGATATGTCAGATTGAATGTCAATCTGTTCCCATAATTGCTCGGAATCACTCAAGTCATGGCTTAGAATCCACTGACCTTGTGATAATTCCGCCAAGTAATTCCCACTGTCGTTGTCGAATATTGCAACCACTGGTGGCGCTGAATTATCGCTCTTCAGTAGTGTCAAATTGTCAAGATTGTCTACTGACGTTTGTACTCCCTCAATGATTTGATTTAGGGAGAAAGTCAAGTCAAATACAGTAGGCACGGGTGTTGGGAAATCAACTGTTGAATCCATTTCCGCATCAAATTCATGCGTCAATTCAATTTCGTTAAATCCGTCTTCATCCATATCAAGAGCAAAGGTGTATTCACCTGGTATGATAGGGCCGAACTCAAATGACCCATTCTCATCAGCGGTTAGACTACATGGAGCATACATTACTTCGCTGCATTCTCCAAGGATTGAATTATTTTCTGATTCAGAAAGAAGCATTGTAACGGAACCTGACAGCGTATTTCCATCTTCGTCAGTTAGGGTTCCGGAAATGGAACCACCCGCTACATCAATTTGGTTCAGTGAAGGCACCCCTTGGTAAGGGATGTTGAATCCGTCAATAATCTCGATTCTAGTACCATCATTGAAGATTACTGCAACGTTGTAATTTCCGGGTATAGCATCGATTAGGTGGAAGGTTCCGGCTTGAACCATAGGTCCGCTGAATTCACCCTCGCCAGTGAAAGTACCTGTTCCATTTAGAGTACCATAGGATTCTAATCCATCATTACTGGCATCTACAGTGAACACCCCTGAACCAGTTAATGAAGAGCCATTGTGTTCTTGTGAGAATGAGGAGGTTCCGTTCGAGGTAAAACGACCTGTTGCGTTAACTGCGCCCTCAATCAAGAAGTCACCATCAGATAGGTTACAAACCGAATAATTCTCTGGCATTGTTCCATTTTCGTTACAATCTCCATCGACAACATCCTGCCCGTCGATTACTCCGGTCAGAATACCTCGGCCAGTAAATTCACCTGAGCCAGCAAGGCTATGCCCATTGAGAATAGTTTGAGTATGAGTTCCTACGAAATTATCAACAGTCATCAGACCGTTACTAATGACTTCTCCTTCACCGGTGAATGTCACTTGACCTATTCCTTGGAATGCAAGATCCGGGCCGTTTACACTTCCTGTTGAGGTCTCCAGCATGATTGGTTCCATCTGAATTTTATCCCATGCAGGGGATAATTCAACAACAGCATCTGTAACTGCTTGACCGTTGAAGTCTCCCTCTCCATTCCAGACTAACCGACCTGTAGAGAATGATGGCTCTACAATGATATCTCCGTTAATTAGAGCTTCACCATTGGAATGGCCATCTTCTCCGGAGACATTAATGATAGTCTCGGATAACCACTGAGAACCAGATACATTTCCAAGTATTCCTGTGATTAGGTTGACATTTCTCTCACCAATTGTCACTTCTGTGGCTACATCTTGCAGCATACCTCCGGAACCACTGGTTAATTCGTCACGAGCAGCCCTAAGGTCAGGTTCGCCAAAGAAGGCTGAAACTCTTATTTTTCCGGCTGGTACTGTGAATGAATAGTGACCATTCTCATCAGCATCAACAGTGCCGATGGGCACCCAATAAGTTCGAAGATCTTGGTCAGTCACCGTTCCATTTTCGTCTGCTACCTCTTCACCACTGAAGGCATCTCTCTCGATTAAGATTCTAGCATTTGGAACTGGACCGATTCCATCTAATTCCACCGTACCCTCTACAGTGGCACCGCTGTAGTATTTGACAACCTTAACATTTGAATTGGCTCGACCGATTGCGGCATATCCACCATCGAAAATATCAGGTACGCTGTTATTGTCCTCATCAGGTGAATCTGAACCGTCATCGTACCAATTTGCGATGACGAAGTGATTCATCATTGCACCAGGAAGCGGGAAGGCGTTCTCTAGTGGCGAACCAGGAGTGCCGCTAATCGCCCATGTTGGTCCAGGTTGAGATGGATCAACTGTCAATCCCAAACTAGAGGTGCCGTATCCAACGTAGATTCTAGCCACCATGGTTTCGAAGAAAGATTCGGTTTGCTGATATTGTATGTCAACAAGTTGAATCATGTCTGTTGTGTCTTCCATTGCTCCAGATTGTTGCTTGACAACATCTGACAAATACTCCTGCTCATATCTTTCAGCACTCATGAAGACCGTTGGCCTGTCTCCACGCTGGGTCTCATAAACCGATTCGATGTAATGATTCGGGTCAAGACCAGAAAGAGTGGTTGGAGCGTAGAAAATACCTGTTGTTTGACCACGGTGATAACTTTGATCAGCATAATATGCTCCACCAAGTGGATACAATCTATCGTCTATCGCGAAGTAACGGATTTCNTTGTTTCTATCAATAGTTTCTCCCAAACTACCCTCATAATCCTGAACTTCGTAAACGACTTGAGAGGAGATATCATGGTACATAGCTACTAATTCATCTAGTGAAAGAGCAGTGGTTAGGAAGGCACGTGAAAGACCTAACTTGGCATTGGATCGATGCAAGTCAGTTGAAACGTCATCATAGCTATCGATTAAGTCTGCAGTGTACCTGTAACCACCGATTTCGTAATGAGTTGTTTGTTCATCATATGGTTGGCTGGAACCACGAGCCTCGTTGAATGTGGATTTAGCCTCTGTTTCATTTGTAGTGGCGTTTCCAACTTGTTTTCCATCTTTGAANACATACCACATTGGTTCAGTTGGAAGACCGTTTTCATCGAGGATGGTACCGTACATCAAATCTGTAGTTATTTTCAGATTTCCAGCTGTAAAGGAGGAGTCTTGTATCTCCTGAACATTTTGGTAGATCAAAACCAGGGAACGATCGATTACCTCTTCCTTATCACCAGGTCCTAGGGATAGAATCTTTTGGAACTCATCGATTTGTGCTGAAGTTAGGTGGTTCCCAATAACCGCTAAGAAATCATCACCAAATCCTCCGTTTCCTGAATACTTTCTGTCACCTTGTGCCAATGTTGCGATAAACATGGCAAGTGTATCTTCCTGACCAGATGAAAGAAGCATTCCACCACTATGAGGTATACCAGACTGGAAGTTGTCTGCTACAGTAGGGTGTTCTCCGGAATCCAATGCTTGGAATCCATAATCCCACCATGAGACGAATGCTGGCCTTTGGCCAAAGTCCTCATCAGAATCTTGTTCTGAAAGCCACTCATAGGCCATATTCCAACCTCCACCATTGAATCCTGGACCAAATGTGCCCATGTACCAACAACCATTCCCGCAGTTAGCGGTAGGGTTGTAGGAACTACTGTCTAGAAGTGATACACCTCCGACATCGAATCTGAGGACATCNGGAGTTATGTCGTAAATCACCTGATCAACATCTCCTGAGGCAGTCTCACCNCGTGGGATACCTGAGTCGATACCGTAGGTTGCNTGTTGAGTCGCTACTAGCATGAATACTAGCACTAGTGCTGGAATCATCGGCTTCTTTACGCTAGCAGTTCTAGCCGAGCGGAAGCGAGCTCTTGGTGTACCAATTCCAGCACGACGCCATTCTTTGATGAAACCGGAGAAATCGGCCATATTCCAAAGTGCGGCAATTCCAATGGCGCCAACAACAGCCATTGCAGGCGTTGCGTTGAGAATAAATCTACCAGCTGTCCANGCCATGTATGAAGCGATTATTACCCATAGGCCAGCAAGGGAAAGACCTTGCTTTTCTTCTCGGGCACCTCGCCATAGTAAGATGAACGCATAACCTAGNGCAATTAGGGTGACAATNGGTCCAAAGGAAGCGAATAGTACACCNCTNCTGGGAGCCTGAGCNTCNCCNATTGTNCCAAANATCTTNTTNTTCGAGAAATAGAANCCACCAGTGAATAANATATCCCAGCCNTCGTAATATTCAGCAGTTTGGAGTATCCATAATCCAGACAGAATACCACCAAATANNACTCCACCACTGCCTAGNACCANTAACCAAGGTTTGTCACGGAAGCTGGAAGCAACCCANCCTAAGGCAATGGTAAATCCGACGATGTAGAACATAGGTTGGAATCCACTTGGTGCGAAAAGTAGGTTTAGTCCTGGCCAAATATAGAACGGTAATGGAATTAGGAAAGTTGTCAGCATCATCTGCAGAGCTGCCGAAGTAAGAGGAAGGCTGTCACGTCGGCGGAACATGTTGAGGATTATCTGGAAGGCAAATGCAAGGAAGAGAATCCCAGGCCCGTATACGAATCCTTTCCAACCTAGTGCNACTGTGGAGAAGCTAATGCCCGCNAGTGTTGCGTAAGCCATCATGATTGGATTACGATTCCACATCTCACGAATACCTGCAACCAAGTACANTGGATTGGAACTAGGGTTGCGGAATACCCNCTCACTGCCTATTTCACCTAATGCTCTAACCCAGAAGTAGATTGCTAGGGTTAAGAATAGAAGTGCGAACGAATCGTGGTCTGCTAGACCAAATGTGGAGTGGCTAATATGTCCGGGCATCAAGGCCATNAGCCAAGCAGCGAATATTCCGGCTTGTCTGCTGTGAAGTCTGTTTGCTATTCCCGCAACAGGTAGTACAATCAATGCTCCAAAGATAGCAGGTAAACCTGCAACAGACCACCATACCACTTCGTCAGATGAAATTCCNGTNAGCCATCCTAGAGCCATTCCACCTAGTGCTANACACCANGAAAATAGAGGAGGACGAGGATTGATGCCTCCTCTTGGATAGGCGCGATCAGCATCGAAGATAAAGTGGGCATGTTCAGCNACAATGTAGTCGACNACCCTCTTCATGTACCATGGATCNGAGCCTCCAGTCATATCCCAAAGGCCTGTTATATTCGCATTCATTGCTGGAAGAACATTCCAGCCTGTTCTGACNAATAGACCGACGATTACTGCGGTACCGATTAGGATAGANTAGGAATTNTCTTTCCACCACAAGCGGAACTGNCTTGGTTCACGCCGAGGCGCAATATCACCGAATTTTCCACTAGATGCNAGCCAAATTGCAAGCACATTCGACCAGAATGTGATAAANAACCACGAGAAAGCACCNCCAAAGTCATTGCCAGCAAGGAATTCTAGTTGTTCAGGGAGGTTAACTCCAATCTCAACCATGTGGGAGAGTGTGTAGATTAGCCAATTTACCGCAACTACTGCTCCAAGCACATGCCATCTCTCTGCGCGGCAGAAGGCTACAAACATCACCACTACTGAGGTTACAAGAGCCCAGACTCCGCCGAGGAAGTGATGTTNCTCAAAAGTAGCGGCATCAGAGATACCTGCCAGCGAAAATAGAGGAATCAGNTTGACGATTAACAGCNCTAATGCCGTGACAAGTATATCTCGGTGCTCTGAATAATCTATCTTCTGTGGTAGCCTATCGAACAATGAACCNTTACCACCATCATACAAAACCCCTCTNAACAATATAGCAAAAATTGTCCCAAGCATCAATGATGCAGCGTAGAATGAAAAGAAATTCGCTGCTATACCTGCCCTTTGGACATCAATCAGCAGATTCTGTAGGCTATCGCCTTCTGCAAGTGCTAATTCTGGCATGGAGGCAGCGTAAGCCACAGAAACATGGAATCCTGCGACCATAGTGAACAAGATGGTAGCTTCCTCATTTCTATTTGATTTTACAAGAAATAGTGTTGACACTGCCATGANAGCNAAAGTAGTTGCNAGTATGGCGTCAATAAATCCGAGGAATTCAAGCAATATCGGTACAACAGCAAAGAGTAGTACGAANAGCGAGTTACGGTTTATCGCTGAATCTTCAGGAAGGGCAGATACCCAAAACCTTCCCATAACAGCCGCTAATGCGGCTGCGACGGGAAGGACAACCAACTTTCCTGTGTCAATCATCGCATCATCAGAGAGGAAGGTCGCAGCGAAGAATAACAGTAGTAATCCTGCTAACACCGCTGGCGCCGAAACCAGTCCATTGTACTGGCCGACGTTCCTCGTTTTCCCGTTTTCATAAGACATTATTTCATCACCGTCTATTTGCAGCCTAAAGGCTCAGCGTCGCGGCGACCCAAACTCCTGTTATAACCATTCTCGGCATTTCCGCTACGTAGTAGCGTGGCAAAGTTTCCAAAAAAATACTCAAAGCGCTCGATAGGCAATATCGCCGCGATAATGTGAACCCTGCAAATTGATTTCTTCAATGATGGCGTAAGCAGCGTCCACTGCGCTCGGAAGTTCTGATGCTACGGCCGTTGCAGAGAGGACCCTACCGCCGCTGGAGACTAGTTTTCCTTCATCGTTTCTACTCGTACCTGCTTGGTGTACAAATGCGACTATTTCTCCTTCTTCGATTCTAGTATTTTCACCAGTAATTTCTCTTCCGGTTTTTGAGGGCCCGGGATACCCTTCTGAGGCTAAAACTACAGTTACTGCGGACTTGTTTGAAAAAGTTGGTTGATAATCAGCAATCCTACCTTCAGCAGCCGCTAGGAGCATTTCTCCAAGGTCACTTTCTATCAGTGGAATCGTTACTTGAGTCTCCGGATCACCGAACCTTACATTGTATTCAACAACGCTTGGAGCGCCTTCATCGTTAATCATCAGACCAACATAAAGAACCCCACGATAGGGAATTGGTTGGTTACGTAAATGATGATGCATTGGATTGACTATTTCCTGGATCACCCGTTGCTTGACTGAATCGGTTACTACTGGAGCCGGGGCATACGCACCCATTCCACCAGTATTTGGTCCCGTATCACCTTCACCTACTCTTTTGTGGTCTTGGCTTGCTGGAAGGCAGATATATCCTGATTCATCCATGATTACCAACATGGACGCTTCCTCCCCTGTAAGGAATTCCTCTAAGAGGACGAAACCATCAGTTGTAATTGATTCTTGAATGAAGGCGTTAGCTTCCTGAAAATTACTTGTTACTACCACACCTTTTCCAGCAGCCAATACATCTCGCTTGATTACCCAGGGTGGTGAATATCGTGAAAGAGCAGCATCGATATCTGAATCGGGCTTCAAAATTTGTACACCTGCTGTTGGTATTCTTAATTGTTCCATCATCTGTTTTGCATGAAGTTTAGAACCTTCTAATTCAGCCCCCTCGGAGTGAGGCCCAAAACTTGGTATTCCTTTCTCCCTCAAAGAATCTGAAATTCCCGAAACTAGTGGAGCTTCAGGTCCTACCACTACAAGGTCCACCGATAGTTCAATTGCGAGTTCGACCACTGCATTTACATCGCTGGCTGGAACTGCATGATTGACCCCCAACATAGCAGTTCCCGCATTACCGGGACATGTGTGAATCGACTCTACTGAGGGGCTGTTAGAGAGACCGATTGCTAGAGCATGCTCTCTCCCTCCACTTCCAACAATTAGCACCTTCAATCCGGGCATGACTGAATCGCAATCGACTAACAAATTAATGCATTGCAAACGTAAATCTCTTGAAATTCGAAAGAGAATCATCAATATGGAACGGACTTTAATCCTAGCCTGTATCCTAAAATGTTGAAGGAACGGTGAATTATTGGTGTCAAAATGATGATTGCGACAATTGGTTGAGCCAAATCTGAATGCATAATTACTTGGTCTCTGAATAAAATTGCAGCNGCTAGGAATATAAAAATCGCAAAAGGAAGAGTGTCTAAAATTGGGGCTTTTGAACTAACATCACCTTCCCTTTTCAAACCCTGTCTGCGTTTTACGAAAGAACCTGCCATATCACCCAACATACAAGCTAAACCTAGAGTGAATCCAAGTACAAATGCNGCTCCCCACTCATTGCCTATCCAAAACCAATCTGAAGGTTCAGAAAATAGCAATGGATCGATAAATGGGGTACTTGACGGAGGGGTATTGCCATTCCAAACATTATGTGAAATTAACATCAAAAATCCCGAAAATAAACCNCCTCCAATTAGNCCTTCCCAAGACTTACCATCACCTAGCAGCCTGTTTCCATCTGAATGTAACCTTCCTCCGTCGATTTTGTGGTTTTCAAAGCCAATTTTATCTGGAATCCATTTACCAAACAACATTGCTCCAGTATTCGCTAAATATGCTGGACCGTAAAGGATTAGAACGGCTACTACATTAACCACAAAGTCTCCAGCATTGGCATTAGAGAAAGCAACCTCGGCCACGCCAGACATGGTTCTTGGCAGACACTCCTGTGAAAAGAACTCTCGGTTTCCTACACGTGGCGCCGATTCCTTCATTGATTACTTATTACACGGGTAAGTCATGACAAAATCTAAGACTGTGCTATTGGCGATGTTTTTTCTAACCTCTTTAGCGGTTACAACCCCCCTCAGCGTCGTAGCTCAACCATCTGAAATTGTTATTGATTCAAGGGTTGAATGGATTGAAGATCGCTCTCTGGAGGTCGATTTACGAATCGTTGAAGGAGGTGAATTAACCCTTAACGACCTCACTTTAGACATTAATGACGGAGTTAACATCATGGTAGAATCGGGAGGTATTCTCAATTTACAAAACTCACATATCCAAGACAATAATCCACCAACTGCATTGGCGGGTTACGGTTACTGGGATGAAGACAATCGTTCCTCTGTATTGATTCCAGGTTCAAATTACGATGGGGCATTCGAAGCTACATTTTACTCGGGGGAAACCAGTACATTTTACGGCGGCCAAGCAATAATTGAGGGTCAAGACCCTATCGATTTGAATGGCAGTGAGTTTACCCTTTCATTCGATTCTAATACAGAGGATGTTTGGGTAGGTTTAGTTGGTTATGGGCACCAATCTGTTCACTTGGCCACAGTTACCATGACTCCAGAAATTGGATCATCAACAACCTACAATGCTATCGATTTACATCATCGCAATATGATGGGCTTAGATCAAGACAGCGAAACTTGTGTGCTAAATATCGCTGGAAATGCTGATTTTGATGAGGCGTCAATCCTAGGGTGTATGGTTATCGTTGATGGAATTATGACCTTGCATTCAACCACTGTAGACAGAACAGGCCCTATATTTTCCAACAAGGATGCCGAACTAATCCTAAGCGGTGAGACCACATTCTCAATGAGTAAAGATGACCATGATGTACGTGCACATGCTAATTCTCGGCTACATTGGGGAGACGACGTCGTTGGAAGCGGTGGCCACACGGACCGATGGGAGAAAATAATGGATTCACAAGAAGTGCACTTTAATGCTGCAGGAGTCTTATTCAGAATACTGAACTTCGGACAATACGAGATAACGTCGTCCACATATTTCAGTGATGAAAATGGAGTGGGTCTTATCGATTCAGGTGATTCTCGAACTGTCGAAATAGGTTGGGCTGATGGAAGTGTTTGGACTGAATCTGCAAGTATAGAAATCCTAGAATATCGAACGGGCTGGAACATGGACGAATCACTGGATGATTATGGCGGTGGCATAATTCCATTAACGTGGGATGAAGTAA
Source organism: Methanobacteriota archaeon (assembly GCA_002685415.1). GTDB lineage: Archaea > Thermoplasmatota > Poseidoniia > Poseidoniales > Thalassarchaeaceae > MGIIb-O1. The sequence goes on along the minus strand of NYXO01000003.1, from coordinate 9,049 downwards.
TTGTTATCGATGGAAATACACCACAAATTGAATTTGTTTCCGTTGATTACCAAGAACCAACTGATATCGTTTCGAGAGGGAGTAGCGGGGTTGGAATGATGGCTACAATAGCCAATCGCGGTACTGCTCCAGCAATTGTGTACTTCACTTGCGATGTTACTGAAACTGGATCTGCTGCACAAACGACCAGTTACCCAGGTGGTTTAGTGGAGGCAGGAGAGGAAGTAATTATTCAATTTACATGGATGAATAGCGATGTGGACAATGCAAGCTTGACATGTGAGATTCTTACACCTACTCAATTGGTAGACGAAAATGCATTTGGTGGTGGTACCGCTTCAAGCGAGCAAATTACTTGGGTTGATGCAGAAGATGATCAAGAAGGTTCTATTCTTCCAGTTGCTGTTGCATTTGTAATCGCGATATTAGGAATGGGTGCATTCTTCTTTAAGATGACAAAATCATCTGAAGACGATGAGGAAGAATTGTACTAGCAACTTGATACTTGAGTCCAAGACTCGTCTGTATCCGGGGTGTCGTCTCCCCCACCGAATTCTGCAAGTTCGTAATATGTGGTAGACACATGGGCTGTCTGATCTCCCCACGGTGGCCCTTGAGTTGAGGATACGGTAAACTCGTAACAGCCGAAATCAGACTCTTCCCAATCATCTCTCGGTATGAATTGCATGTTAATTGCGATATCTTCTACGGAGCCATCGAGAACTATCTCTGAACCGAAATCCCCCACGACTGCCGAACCAGAACCGTATTCTCCATTCATTGAATTCCATGTGGCATCACCGTTGATTACTGTCACGGTAGGGTAAGAAATAGCAGTCACCCCATCCTTCGATAGGGTTGCAGTAAGTTCGAAATTAGCGTGAGGTAAAGGCGCGGGAGGATTTCCTACGTTAGTTTGTAATCCGACCCATGCTTTCAGACCTACACCGATAACACAACTGTCTTTATTTCCTGAGCAATCATTACCTTGACCCATTGCGCCAACTGCGAGATTTTGTGTTGTGTCGACAGTTCTTGCCAAGTGACCAGAATTCAATATGAATGAGTCCGAAGAACTACCTGAGTCAACCGTCACGACGTAGCGAGAATCATCAGCCGCATTACCTGAGTAGAAATCCTCTATTGGAAGAACCAATCTGCCATATTTTCCGTTGGCATCATTGAGGTTTATTGACAAAGGCATAACCGATTCCCATACTTTCTCTCCACCGTAGGTTATCGACACATCAGCATCACCTGAAGATCCGCCGAAGAATCCACCCGATTCCCTGATCGTGAGGGTTATTGTTTCAGCGTCAGATGATAAATCGCTGTCCGTTATCGTAAGTGAGCTAGAAAAGACACTACTGGATATGAATGGTGAAGCAAGTAGAAGCAAGATTGTCACAGAAATAACTTCGGTGAATTTTCTATTTACTCCATCCCAAATTAGGAACCAACCTGCTCCCGCTAACACAATTGGCACTACAATCGCCAAAGCGTAATCACTCTGTATTGAGGGCAAGGAGTATAGCCACATCGATATAATTGAAACTACTGCTAGTACAATTCCAATATACAGTGAATTAGGGATTAATGTCTTTTTTCCGACTTCTGGAGCCGCTACAGCGACTATCTCATCTGCTGGTTGTTGAACGTCCATAGCCTTCTGAAGTAATCCGCCATCACTCATGCCACTAACCTCTCAGTTGACCGAGGCGTCCCCAGTGTCGGTTATCAACCCAATGCCACCATAGGTGGCAGAGTGTAGTTTCTACGGGATTAGAACAAACGTGCGTCTAGAGGTTCTAATTCATCAGATTCCTCATCACTGGTTATCCTAGAAGATCTACCTGCAAATGCGGCGGCTGCTAAGGCTGTAATCATCATTGTACCAATTAACTCGAAGCCTGGAAGATATACACCTCTAATGTAGACTGTCATTGTTTGAATTTGGTAATTGGGTATACCTTCTGTTCTTACGGAGTATTCTGACGTCGCTTTGAATTGCAACGAGAAATACGTATCCGTCCAACCTTGGTTCTTTGGAGTTCTCATTTGTACTCTAATCTTCTCTGGAGGCGCCATGGATTCAATTTCAACACTGACCAGAGGGATACTCAGTTGGAACCCGTCATCATTTAGTTGATCGTAGTTTTCGATTTGAATATTGAATCTGTCTAAGGCATTGCCATCGTTGTATACGTCGAATACTAGGTTGTAATCCACCTTAGGCCGCAATTGCAGGAAAGCAACTTCTGACGCTACTCGAAGACGGCTAAACTGACGGATGATTGCCATGACGTTAGCAGCTGATGGTTCACTGGTAACCGGGACTCCGTTGGCCATTGTAACTTCGGCACTGACGGTTACCTGGTGTTGACCTTCTGGTGCTCGTAGTTCGGCCCTGACTAGAACTTGGAAGGACACCTCAGAGCCACCTCCAATTGACATAGTAGCCGGGCCAGAGAAGGCAAGTACACCCGCTTGAATCTGAATTCTTACCTTTTCTTGATGGACGGTTGGGTTCTCAATTCGGCAATTGATGATGCTCGACCGGGTTGCACCAGGATAGACATCGATTGGTTGTGGTTGGTCGCATGTCAAGGTAATGTCAGGAACTGCTCCTTGAGCCTGAACGGGTGCTGCCGCAGCCCATGTGCTCAGGAAGTACACTAGCAGTATCATTAGGGCAGGTCGAACCTTACTTGCAGTGCTCATCATACTTGCCCCAACTTATACTGTATTTAGGGGTTAGCACCGTCGGCTTCGCTGACTTCCAATTTCGGTTCGCTTGTTGTCTCACGTAATGAACCAACTTTTTTGAGACATCTAAAATAGAACTAGTCAGTAAAAACTGGGAAAATTTGGTGGACCTGACCGGATTTGAACCGATGGCCACTCGGTTATGAGCCGAGCGCTCTAACCAACTGAGCTACAGGTCCTGCTTGTATCTCGGCACTATCAGCGCATTGAACCTTATTCTCCTTCGAGAAGAAAAAACGAATTCAAAAAATTTCAAAATTAACCCGAATTGTAGGTAGATATCTCAGTTTGCAAACACTGAATATTCAAGCATTAGAAACCCGTCGGCAACCCATGGCGAAACTCTGGGTGATGTTCTTCACATCTCTTTTGCTAGTATCAGCAATGAATTTCTATGCAGTAATTCGAGAGCCCGATTTGATTGAAATCGACGAGATTCATGAATATCCTAGGGAATCTGTCAAGGTTAAGGGAGTTCTAACCAGTTTCGTAGTAGATCCCTATGGGGAACAAGCGGATAGAATAGATTTGCAAGTCCGAGAAGTAGATGGCCACTCGGTAGTGGAGGTTCGATGGTTTGTAGATCGAGATAACGAAATTCCGCCGATTGGAACCATAATCACTGTTGAAGGTGAAGTTACTGAATGGAATGGTCGAATTTGGTTGTCATCTAATGGATATGGCGCAATCGAATGTGCTGATTCTGATTGCGACTCAGTAGAATATACTGCCATGCAATTGGTCGAGGTTGCAATGAATCCTCAGACTTTTGCTAATATGTCGGTGAAGGTGGATGGATATTTGTCTGAATCTCTCGAACCTGATGTGACATATCATTCACTGAGCCTAATGGATAACCCCTCNTATGGAAATGCTGATCATTTGTTGTACATGCAAGTTGAAGGCAGAGTAATCGATTGGATAGAAGCAGGAAGNCATGTGGAAATTTCTGGTTGGTTGCAATACGATCAGCGTTCNCTTCGCTGGAGATTACTGGTACAAGCGACCGCAATTGAAGTNCTAAACGAAGGATCAGTTGTTGACTTATCTTGGGAATTAGAACCCTACACACTTACCTANGAAATCGGAAAGAATGTATCAATTGAAGGAACTGCAACCCAATCATCCGGCANCTGGTGGCTAATCGGAGANTCTCCGACTGACCGGCTCTGTTTACTGCCATCNCAAGAAGATGTAGATGCAGGATTGGAGGGTGNCGAAAGAAAATGGTTCGGCCGTTTGGTCTGGTCAGCTGATGAGGCAACNATCTGTCTTAGAGCGGACGGATATACGGCGGAAAATAACGCAGGTAATTTCGGAGATGATGTGACTCNNTTGTTNGATGTAGCNGAGAATCCNTTTGATTNCCTGAATCAAAATCACACATTTGAAGGATGGATTACTGACCCAATCTCTCCAGATTATGACAAGGGATATGTTGGAGACGGACCAGATTACTTCGCTCGTCAAACCAAACTAAGAATTCACCTAATCGGTGAGCATGCCGAATATATTGAAGGCGGTCAATCAATACGATTCAATGCAACAATAATTTGGTCAGAAAGCGAAGGGCGAGTCATTCTTGAAGCCCGTTCTTGGACTCTAGGTCAGCCACCATCACCAAACACTCTGAACTGGGGGGACGGCTACAACTCTTGGAAATGGGACATTGGAAAGTTGGTCATAATTAANGGAGAGGCAATTATCGACGAGGATGGCAACCAATGGATTCAGAGATCAGGATCTGAAGAAAGGGTCTGTTTACTTGGAGANGGAACCGAGGCAAGCCAAACTGAGGGACAAGGACCTCTTGATTGGACTGGAAGATTATCAACAACAGAAGANTCTGTTGGGAATACAATGCAATTCTGTATAGATATCAGATGAGGTGTTGAAATGGACCCGTGGTTAATCGATTTTGGTTGGTTAATTGGGTCATTTATTTTTGGAATATTCCTTGGTTGTTTGACTGGATTAATTCCTGGTTTCCACGTAAACAATGTNGCTCTGATTGCATTGTCACTATCACCTGTTGCTGTCGGAATTGGTATCCCCTTAGATGCAGTAGCAGGAATTATTGTTGCCTGTGGAACTGTTCACACATTCCTCAACTACATTCCAAGNGCATTGGTAGGAGCACCTGATGACAATATGGCACTAGCCNTGCTTCCAGGCCACAGGATGTTGATTTCTGGCCAAGCCGCNCAAGGTGTTGCATATTCCGCTCGNGGCTCGCAAATGGGTATGCTAATGTCAATTCCTCTGCTAATTGTAGCGCGCTTACTTTTTGGAGAAAATCCTGGATTGGGATTGTATGAAGCCAGCCGTGAACAATTACCATGGATTCTGTTATTTATCTCCATATTCCTAATTTTGACTGAAACAACTCGATTACCATGGCCGGTTTGGTCACAAAAAATTACTCAGAAGCTAAAATGGCCGTTGAAAANGCCAATAGAATTCACAATACCAATGGGTCGACTAAGTATCCGAAGAAGGTACGATACTATTGACTTCCGACTTGGAGAAAGTTCTAGNGCTGCTGGAATACTTGTTGCAACAGCATATTTTCTACTNACTGGATTCTATGGATGGGCGGTTTTCGAATTACCTGCAAGATCGCCAGTCGGAATCCCTTCCGCTTCATTGCTATTCCCAAGTTTAGCCGGATTATTTGGTATTGCAAACCTAATTGATATCTACGTTACAACAAGCGAAATTCCACCNCAAGAACAAAATTGGGAAATGCCAGACCCNAAGCCTCTNGCAGTNCCAACATTCCTCTCAGCAGTGGTTTCGTCCGTNATGGCAATTCTTCCTGGAATGACTGCTGCTCAGGCGACTGTGGTAGTAATGAGTGCNCGGAACTTTTGGGGCAGACTNACCGACCCCAATTACATTCCAGCAGATTTCGAACATGGGACTCAACCTGGATTTGAACAGATGCCCCAGATGATGGTATTCGAGGGCATGGAAGACCTTGCAGATGAGGACCGCTTGTTATTCCAAGAAGCCCTCTCAGAAGCGGGCGCCACTCCAGATTTGGATTTGGTAAATAATAATCAACAGAGAGATCTTGAGATTATTGCAATTCTTTCGTCTGTCAACACCGCTGTTACAGTCATGGTTCTAGGTTTCCTNTACATGGTAGGAAGACCNCGATCTGGAGCCGCNCTAGCATTGAACATGATGTATCCNATCGATATCTGGAATGCTGTTGAGCCTCCTGCNGATTTCGTTAGACTGCTCGCTATTACTGTAGCATCAGGATTATTTGCTGTTCCTGTGATGATTGAGGTCGGGAAAGGTATGTTGAAAATGCATGAATTAGTACCTCTAAGAAACCTGGTAATTTCTGTTAGTGCTTTCATTACAATTCTTGTTTATATCTCTACAGATTGGATTGGTGTTGGAACTTTGGTAATTGGAACAATGATTGGCCTCATGGCACCAAGAATCGGCATCAGAAGATCGCATGGAATGGGTGTAATTCTAGTTCCAATTATGATGTACACCTTCGCAAGGGAATTAGATGCATTCGGCTTTGCTTGAGTCAAATACGTCATTGGAATTAAGTCGGTGTACTCAACTACACTAGGTAACACTGCATACGAATCGCTTATTTCCCTTCGGTACGCGAGGGGGGTTAGAGTGATACCATGGACAACCAACAAAAGGCAAGCGTACTATTAGTGACTGGACTTGTGCTAATTGGGATTAATTTCCTAGCATTAGCGCCNTTTGTAGCAGGGCAAGTAGAAGCAGGTGTNGCAGATGCAGTGGCTGATGGCTANGACGGATATGACGATAATGGAAGCAAAGACTACACTGCGGATTATGATGATGAATGGTTAGTCTCGACTTCTGAGAGAGTGTACTTTGCATACTCCCTGGATAACCCAGAAGGTGTTGATGCGGGTGAAGAGCATGAATTTACCAAGATGGGGCCATTCATCTACGAAGTTACTACGACNAGAGAGATTCTAGATTTTGATTATGATGCTGGGGAAATTACTTACTCGGAATATGACAGTTTTGAGTGGTGTGAGAATTGTACCTGGATAGATGACAATGGAGATTCACACAATTCTGTCCCTGGTTCGACTGAAATCACTCAAGTTAACATTCTATGGAACACTCAAAGAATCGCTGGAATTTCAACAGGTATACTCTATGGAGAAGTGTTTGCTAAGGCTGGATTCGCTAACAGCATGATAGCCAACGATCTNCAAAACCGAGCACCTTCAATCTGGGCCTCGGAAGACATTTCGGGATTGGTTGCAGCTAACGGAGCTGCTGCAACATTAGCGGGCGCATACATGCAAGGCAATGGTGGAAGCAGCGACGGCATGCCTGATTTCTCAGCATACACAGATGGAATAATGACTGATGCAGTCGACCCATCGACGGGAATTTGTATTGCCCTTACATGTGACATTGGCCCTATGCTTGTTGCAGGCATGGGAGCCCCGGATGGTGGAGTAACTACTCAAACTAGAGCCGCATTATATGGATACGCAGATTCTGGCGAACAAATGAATGCAATTGATTTGGCGGTTTACTCTCTAGCAGGAGGGTCCTTCCTTGCACGCGGAGGAGGGGCCGACCTCTCCGAAGCGACAGACTTGAGAGAGAGATTGGATGAGGTAAGTGGAGTTGACATTACTGACCCAGATGTCTTGAATGGTGTAATTTTTGGAACGCCCGATGCCGAAATTCCAAACGGACTTCTATCTATATCCGACTACAGTGGAATCCCATTAAATGGGGTTGCATTATTCTTACTCGGTGCCGATGGAGATCTTTTCGGAACTATGACAACATATGGAATCGGACTGACTCAACTACTTGGATTATCGGATTATGCGGGTGAATGGATTGGAATGATTGGAACGCCAACTGAATTTGAGATGATTCTCGCTGGTGGTCAAGGTACAATAAATGCCGATGATTGGTGGCAAATCTCCTTTGGTAGCGAAGAACCAATTGCAGGCGGATACATACCTATTGGCCTTAATCGAGGAGATTTTGAAGGTGCAGTCAACATGGATGTCACCAAGGTAACTGAAATTCTCTATACCTCACCTTATGCATTAACTTCTGACTTTGCTAGTATCTTCATGTATGGTGAACTATCAGGTAGCACTCTCCCTGTAGAAGAAGGTGGTGCTACAACCGATTGGAATGATGCTTATGTTGCCGGGTTGTATGATATCTCTGAAGCAGATGCAGCCGCTGTTCGAAGTTGGGTTGCGGATTTCATGTTCGACCAAGTTATTGGGGCATTATTGGGCTTCCAATACGGCGGTTCNGCTTACATNACNCANCCNNTNGATAANTGGTTNTTTGGCTGGAGAGANATNATCGTNGCCGATGTTGTNTACGNANAACCTGACAATATGGCNNTGGGTTGGGTAAGNCTCGAAACAAANGAAACATACTTNGGCTCNGATAGNGTTACTACTGGAGATTATGATGTATATGTNGCAAGTACAGAAGGNGANGATATGGGACANAGATTNCGCCAGGGNTACATNAATTCTGACGGNGACGGACNTTGTGATTTCAAGNTGAATTCNGATGGNACAATGGCAGATGNNGANTCAAGNGGAATGTANCCATGTGAAGANGGCGAATTGTANGGATTCACNGAGCACCTNCCTTGGAGGGCACCNCACAGAGANACNTCNACNCTNGGANTANTATCNNCNCATGTNGGTAACAACAACACTGTAGTTGCTGGNNCTGTNGGTGGGGTCGCAGACAGTGAAAATTCGTTCAAGGTCAACCTTGTGGGATACGCAATGGCTGAATCAGTTCCTGGAGAAATGGAAACATACAAGGGAATTGAAATGAGAGCACACACTGTAAACCTAGACCCTTCACAAAACCAGATACAAGCCAAGTTAATTGGCTCTGCATCCTTTGTTGATGTACTTCCGGGAGCATTACCAGTATACTTTGGTTCAAGCGTGGACATCAAGGTAGAGCCAGTCACCCAAGTAGCGATGTACGGTAAATCCGTCTCAATGTTCCACCTAGACCTAAGAGGTCCTGGGATGCTGAATCCAGAGATGGATGTAGACACACATCCGGTATTTGAAATTCACACCTTCTCAGAAATTGCGGATGATGATGCTAAAACCTTCAAGTGTAGTGTTTTGGACAATATGGAACCTATGTACTGGACTGATTTCGGTGGAAGTGGGGACTGTGAATTAGAAGGCACTGCTACAATTGACCTTGTAACTGCTGTGTTATATGTTGCGAGCATAGCTATGAT
>NYXO01000015.1 GCA_002685415.1 Methanobacteriota archaeon | reverse complement strand
TCCCATAACTTCTCAGGTTATCCAAATGCACCTAATGGGAACAAAGACTGGGATGAAATGATTGTCAATTGGAAAAAATGGATAAATTGAATCCGAGTTTGAAACTATCGATTCGGATAGTTGGCAAGAGTCTATCCGAATACCCATTGAAACGGGTTCTGAATTTCAAAGGGCTTTCAGTGGGCCCTTTCAGAGGCTACCCTATGATTCAATCAACTGATACTGGCAGAACTCTAGTTGTACGATATCCCTGTAATACTTTCATGTAGCGCTTTGCAGCAAATTCCGCATCCAGGTCTGAATCTCCGGTTTCTATTCGTAGTCTACGCACTGTTAGTAACTTGGCAGGGGTGCATATTCCCAATACTGAATCAATACCTGCAGTTCTCAAAACATCAGGTGAGAGTTGTAAATTCCCTCTACCAATAAGGAAGCCTTGTCCACCCATTGGAGAAAGTAGGATGGTTACTTCACCATCGTGTCCTGAAAGTAAATTGAGTAAATCTGATTCATTCAAATCTATTCCAATTTGCTCACTACCAATACTAGCATCTATGCCAAGGACAGTGGGCTTAATCCCCACCATTTCTCCTATCGTTCTAAGTGTTCCACCTGAACCCCAGATGAGTAAGCGATTGTCGTCCATGAGAATTTCACGAATATGGTCTGCCAGACCTTCAACGATTTCATCTTCACCGGATGCTTCCACACGTTGCTTGGTTCCCTGCATCCATCGAGGGCTTGCAGGGGTCATCGCCTCTGCAAACATTCGCACAACCCAACGTCCCTCACGGTAGATTTCCTCATCGAGATCTAGGACTTCGGTATTTGCCACCAATAACTCTCCATCGAGCCATGCGGAGAGAACTTCGGCTGCTGCCTTGGGTGAAGCCGCGAAACATCCAGAATGCATCTTAACTCCACAAGGAACTCCAATCAGTGGTAATTTACCTCGCCCTGCTTTTTCTAAAGCTGCTACAATATCTCGAGTAGTTCCATCCCCTCCGCCATAGACCAGTAATTCGATTTCAGCGTCTAGCAAGGACTGCACTAGGCCTGCAGTGTCTTCAGCGGAAGTTAATCCAGATGACTGATGTATTGTGGATATACTACCGATATCTGAGTCTATCCAGTCTGAACCCATTCGACCATCACTAGTTACCCATTGCAAACCTGAGGTGTCTTTTCTTAACCTTGCAAAATGTGCCAGAGCATCCTTGACCCTAGGCCCTGCTCTGTCTTCTGCGCCCTGTGAACGGGCGTACTCCGCCTGCCCGTCTGAACCCTTTAGACCCAGTCTTCCTCCAAGCCCTGCATCAGGGTTGACAAGTAGCCCAATGCGCGTCATACCTCGCGCAGCGGGCAGGCGTTAATATCTCCACAGTATCAGCGATTACTGAAATGAGAATCGTTGTGGCACTAGGTGGTAATGCTCTACTCAGGCGAGGGCAACCGATGACTGCTGAAAATCAGAGAGAAAATGTTCGAATTGCAGCCAAGGCTCTGGAACCAATTACTGAAGGTAATCAGCTGGTAATAAGTCATGGAAATGGGCCACAAGTTGGACTTCTCGCACTACAATCCGCAGCCTATGAAGAAGTCGAGGCTTACCCATTGGATGTGCTGGGTGCGCAGACGGAGGGAATGATTGGTTACATGATNGAGCAAGAGCTTGGAAACNTGCTTCCAATCGAAGTACCATTCGCTACAATNCTTACAATGGTTGAAGTTGATCCAGAAGACCCNGCCTTCCAAAANCCAACAAAACCAATCGGACCAATTTACANNCATGAAGATGCNAANCTTCTCGAGACAGAAAAGGGATGGGTAATGAAGCCTGATGGAGAATATTGGCGAAGAGTNGTNCCNTCTCCNGANCCNCACAGAATTTTCGAAATGAGACCTATNCANTGGTTATTGGAAAANGGAACAATAGTCATCTGNGCNGGTGGNGGTGGNATCCCTACGATTTTCAATAGCGAAGGAAATCTAGAGGGNGTTGAGGTCGTCATNGACAAGGATAGNGCAAGTTCTCTGCTCGCNTTCGAACTAGAAGCNGATTTGCTAATCATGGCCACCGATGCTGATGGAGTCTACCTAAATTGGGGGNCTGATTCTGCTGAGAAAATATCGNCCACCACTCCAGATGAGATTGAGAAGCATGAATTTGAGGCGGGATCTATGGGGCCGAAAGTTGAGGCTGCCTGCGACTTTGTGAGAAGAACTGGTCAGCGAGCAGTCATTGGGTCATTGGCCGATTTACCGGCGATGGTTGCAGGGAACGCAGGGACTCAATTTTCAATTTCATAATTAATTCGTTTTTACCTTCAAGATAGGTACTAATCCTTCAGCATCATACGTAACTCTTCGACTGAACGCTGTTCATCGAAATATACCACTTCGAGTGCGTCGAATAGTTCTGTATCACCGATTTCTTCGACAAGTGGAAGAATAGCCCCATATGTTGAGGCCGCCTTAGATTCTGTATCATATGCTTCTTGCAACATATGTTGATAATTCGAGGTGTGTACTATAGGTGTGGAGTCTCGTTCTGTTATAGCTTCACCGTTGAGTTTGACAATCGCAGACCGAACCGTTGCAGCATGAGTCACAGATTCGTTAACTTCAGTATTGAAGTGTGTTGCAAGATGTAGTCTATGAATTCCGGAAACATAGGCGGCGTAGTGTGCGTACATTGCAATCGCTCGTAGTTCCCAAGCGAGTGCTTTATTCAAAGCCGCGATGAGTTCATTATTTGCCATTGGATAACCCCACTCTGAGTGAAAGTGTGAGTCTGGGTTTTTTTAACCCTCCTCTATCAAATTGATTGCGTAAATCTAAGTTTGAATCAAAAACGATGAATTTCTCTTTGGTTGATACTTCTGCCAGATAACTTTGGCCATAATTTGGGCTTTGTAATCAGGAAATTAGGCCAAGCCCTTCATAGAGGCGATTCGTCGGCGTAGCCGACGGAGAGACACGCCATGAGCATGATTACGGTAGAGTTGGGTGAAGATGGAACCCACGAATATGCCTCTGGAATCACTGCAGGAGAGGTTATCCTCAACGTTCATGGAAAGCGCTCTGGAGCCGTGGCGGCACTAATCGACGGTGTCGAGCGCGACTTTTCTCACGTTCTAGATTCTGATTGTAGCCTCGTGCCAATAAACGGCGAGAGCGAGGAAGGATTGTACATTCTGCGCCATTCTTGCGCTCACCTTCTGGCGCAAGCTGTTGTCGAGATGTTCCCTGATGCTAAGCCGACGATTGGTCCGCCAATCGACCATGGATTCTACTACGATTTCCATATGGACCCGATTGGTGATGAGGAACTAAAGGCAATCGAGAAAAAAATGAATCAACACATTCGAGCTAATCACGCCATGATCCGTGAGGAATATGACAATCAAACCCTGAGAGAAATGTTCTCAGAAAATAAATTCAAAATCGAAATAATGGATGACAAAGTAGGTCATGATGTTGGCTCCTCAATCTATCGACAAGGTGACTTTGTCGACCTATGTCGTGGTCCTCACGTCCCTTCGACTTCTCATCTTCGTTGGTTCAAACTTACTAGCACAAGTACCGCATATTGGCGTGCAGATAGTAAGCGAGAATCGCTTGTCAGAATCTATGGAATGTGCTACGCTAGCAAAGAAGGTCTGAAAGAACGTCAAAGGCAAATTCAAGAAGCTGAAAAACGAGACCACAAGAAAATTGGCAAAGAAATGGAACTTTACATGATTAACGAGATGATTGGCAAAGGATTACCCGTGTGGTTACCTCATGGAGAGATTCTCAAATCAGAAATCGAGCGCTATGCCGTCGAGACTGAGGAGGCTTATGGATATCAAAGAGTTACCACTCCAGTTTTAGCAAAGCAAGAATTATTCGAATCTAGTGGTCACCTTCCTCACTACGCAGATGGAATGTATCCACCAATGGAAATGGATGATGGAACATACTATCTGAAGGCGATGAACTGTCCAATGCATCATTTGGTATTCTCCAGCAAAAAGAGAAGTTATCGAGAATTGCCTCTTAGAATTGCTGAGTATGGTACCGTCTATCGCAACGAACTATCCGGAACTCTCGCTGGACTGCTCCGAGTTCGCATGCTTTCGATGAATGACGCTCACATCTACTGTACGCTTGACCAGGTAGGAGATGAGGTGCGTGCGAACGTTCAGATGGTCAACGATTACTACCGAACCTTCGGGTTCGAGAACTTCCACTTGCGTCTATCCTTGTGGGACCCTGAGAATACTGAGAAGTATATCGGCGATGCCAATATTTGGGAGTCGACTCAGGAACACTTGCGATCGATTCTAGTCGACATGGGTATACCTTTCGTCGAGGAGGTCGGTGAGGCGGCTTTCTACGGTCCGAAAATAGATATTCAGTTTACTACCGCTCTAGGGCGCGAGGAATCTATGTCGACGATACAACTGGATTTCGCAGCGAAGGACCGCTTCGAATTGAGCTACAAGGATGAGAATGGCGAGGAAAATGGTGAGGTCTTCGTAATTCATAGGGCACCTCTATCGACTCACGAGCGCTTTGTTGCTTTCTTGACTGAGCATTGGATTGGTAATTTCCCTACTTGGCTATCACCAATACAGGTTCAGGTAATTACTATTTCAGAAAAGCAAATTGAATATGCTGCAGAAGTAAAAACTGCTTTGGAATCTGCTGGAGTTCGTGTAAAAGTTGACGATTCTGATGCTACCATTGGTAAGAAAATCCGAATGCACAGAAAAATGCGACCCGCTTACATGTTGATTCTTGGTGAGGACGAAGCGGCGAATCAAACCGTCTCGATTCGAGCACGAAATGGCGACCAGTGCAACGGCGTTCCTTTGGAACAATTCGTGTCTGACTTATTCGCAGAAATCACAAATAGAGAGAGGGAATTGGGGCTAGTTCCAACCTCGGAGTAATCTCAGATTACTCGTCGACGTAGGTTCTCAAGTAACTCGTCTGCCTTTCCTAAAGCTGTCAAACATTCCTGTATTTCTCCAGAATCCAAAGCTTCAGCCGCTTCCTTCACAGCCGCCTCAGTTGCCCTACGAGACTCATCAGCAGGGCCGATAGAACACGAATCTAGGCGACGTCGAAGTTCAGACCATTCAGATTGTACAAAATCCAACAATTCTTTGGCTTCACTCGCCTCTGATTCATATGATGCTAAATCATTCGTCAACGAGGTTAGAGATTGTGAGGCTATAACCCATTCACCAGAAGAGGCAGCAGTCTGCACTTCTTCGAGTCTTGACTGCCAAACTTGACTGGCTTGACCTTTAGGAAATCTATCGGAAATTTGTTTCTTCTGTCGTAATGCTCGTTGGACTTCTTGCATCGCATCCGAAGTCTCTCTAACCTCACGTGCGAGACTATCTGCCAAACCCTTTGCTAGAGGTGCGTCACCCTTAGCGAAGGCTTCTTTCGCTTCTTCAAGCCTTTCTGCATTGGTTAGGGCCAATTCACCTTCTGCCGAATTTAGAGCAGCTTCTGCATCTCTGATTGCAATCTCGGCCTCATCACTGGAGGACTCAAGACTGTCGATATGAGCTGGGATCGAATTTGCAATATGTAGTGCCTCGGCGGGTTCCTCCGCATCCATAGCTTCTTTTGCGGCTCTAAGAATCCCTCTAACAGCGTCGGAACCGGAACCAGATTTAGTTGCAACAGCCTTCTCTGCGGTAGCTATGGAATTCTCAGCTGCTTGCCAATATTCTACTATCGCTGTAGCTTTTGTTTTTGCCAAGCGATAGAGAATCTCTGCCTCTCTGAGTGAACCGTGTCCTGCCTCTCTATCCCCCATTTCGAAGGCCTTTCGAGGACCTTGGACTACAGTGGCTATCTTTTCTGACTGCTCTACTGCTGAAAGTGAATCGCTGCGAATTGCATCGATATCTACTGCCATTTCCATGATTCGCTTGGCTTCTCTATCTGCCTCTTCGATTAGTACCATTCCTCTCGCTGGGTTTTTCCAACCCTCATCACGAGCCTGTTGAATCAATGAGGAGGCTTGTTCTAAGCCAGAATTCTTTGAGCGTAACTCAAGCATTCTCGCTTCGGCTTTTTCTAATTCATTGACGAATTTTTTCCTTTCATCGTGGAGATCATCTTTTGCCATTAAGTCCGGTAAGACGGCTGAAATACAAGCAACTGCAAATACGCCTGCAATCGTCAAATCAATATTTAGAGAAATAACAATTGCAATTCCCAAGGCAGTTCCTGCTAAGCCTGAAAATGCTCGTAATCTCCTCGTCGAAAGTGAACCCGACAAGGCGGTTCGCCAATGTAGGAGAAGAGTAGAGGCTACTATCATCAAGATACTAGATGCAATGGCTCTATCTCCATCTCCAAATGAATCAATTGCCATGGCAACAACCATTGGCCAAGCGATTCCGCTTGCTATGGCAATTCTAGAGCGCTCCACGGGTCCATGGTCAATTAGATCCATCAGCATTAGAGCAGCGACGAACATAGCAATTACTGGACCCATTCTAGGCAAGAGTTCTACGCTTCCATCCATTGCTGGAAATAACCACCAACCGGCTGAGGTAATTAGCAACAAAGTACCTGCCATTGCTACCTTTTCAACCCTTGAACGGTGCTGGGCGATTACCCGATCAGCGTGGTCGGGTGGTAGAACCATAACCCTACACCAAAGCGTATAGGTCAAGAGTCGAGCGGTTGTTTGTACCTGAAAGAAATGCTACTTTGAGGTTAATTTAGTCTTCAAAACGTTGGGGGCCCCACAACATTCGGGCACCTATGGCTAATCCTGCGAGAACTAGGATAACACCCAGAATCACTTGAAGAGGCCCTGAGTCGGGGTTGACCATAATGTCCGAATCAATAACGATTGATTGGTCCTTTTGTTCGCTATCTTCCCATTCTAATCGAAGAGGTAATTCTCCGGCTCTTTCTAGTGGAATCATCAATGAAATTCCAACCACTCCAGGACCTATGGAAGTAGCCCATGGTATGTTTGTATAATCTGAACATAGTGCTCCACTACACAGTCTACCTACTGCAGAATCCCCTCCAATATTCTGTACCACAGCATATAATTCGATAGTTTCTCCAATTGTCGGGGTGCCATCGTAACTTACGTTCCAAATGCTAATGTTAACACCCGGTGCTGGCTGTACCGCTATAGAAAATGAAAGCATATTCATGTTGTCTTTTGAATCCCAAGACATCAAGATCAACCAATGACTACCTGCTTCCAAAGGATCAATTTCGAAGGTTTCTATATCTCCAAATGATTGGTTTTCGAATTGTGCTTCTTGGTTCAATATGAATGTCCATCTAGTGTCATCAATAGCATCCAAGTCGTCGTAAGAATTGCTTAGATTGACCAATATTGGTTCATCAGCCCTGACTGGGTGTTCTGCAGAAATCAAAACATCATTAGAGTAAATATCTGGTAGAATTGTTGGACCGGCTCCGTCTAGGACTAAGATTACCCAATCATGATGTACAGAGTTCCCTGCATCATCTACAACCTTCAGATGAAGAGAGTAAGTTGTTGCAGGTTTTGATTGGTGACGATTATCTATCTCTAGATTCATGTTGTTGACATTATCACCCTGAGGGAAGCGGCTTTGAGCAAACATCTGATTCCAATCTATGTGTCGCCATTCACTACTTCGATTACTGGTTATCTCGATAGATGTGTCCAATCCTGATTCGTCTGACGCAGAGATGTTAATCTGCAAAATATCTTCACTTCCGATTTCGATGATTCCATCAGTTACATCGATTGGAGCGTCTCCGTTCTCAGTAGATTGAGCAACGAAGGAAGCCTCCCATGTTGGAGATTCTCCATCAATTACGATGTTTTCGAACCACTCACTAGATGCTCCAAAATCATCTGTACACCGTACTACTGTGCTCAGTACATCTCCATGAGTGAAATTATGTTCAGATGGAGTTATCGAAACAAATGGCTCGTCACTGCTTGAGACTACTGAACCATTGTTGCTGAATGTCCAATAAATCTCAGTATCATCTAAATGGCTATCAACACAATTTACCTCATATGTCGTAGATCTGTCAAGTGCAAGTTGAGTACTACCAGTCAAACGATTTGCAAGGATATTCGGTGGCGAGTTTTCGCCCAAACTGATTCGGATATCGCTTGCTACTGGAACCGCGGAGCGATTGACGGTGAACTCTCCGGGCGAACCCTCGATTACTTCTGACATGGCAGAGTAGCGGTATTCGTAAGGGCTCGGCAGGATTATTGTCAGTGGGACTTCTTCGATTCCGGCACCTGTGCGGGGCAGATCTAGAAGGCGAGTACTACGACCGTCAGTTGTTCCTGTAAGTTCCACTATCTCCGTCCAGCCCCAAGAGCCGTTTCGGAACATCACTGGACCAGGACTTGGTGGGTTAGTGATGATTGTAATATTGGTCGGTTCGAATGCTTCATGGTCAAGCATGCAACATCCCGCCCGCTCGGAATTATTCCATACACGATTTTGCAAATATGGAGTGAATAGGTCAATTTCACTCTGATTGAGATAGTCATCTCCATTCCCGAGGTAAAAGTCGATTTGCTTTCGAATACCTAGAGTTGGATGAATCAAATGTTCGGTGCCATGATAATCAGATATGGAGAAGTTTAGTGTCCAAGTAGCTGTGATGTTTGAGTTTGCCACGATTGGGTCGTGGATTTCCAGTGTCGCCCAACCATCGTATGGATCGAGGTCATCTGGAATACCATGAGCGTCCGCCCCAGCTATTGGAACAAGAGGGGTTAACATCAACGTCGTCAACAGGAGTGCGAGAGTGGTCCGATTCATTCATTCACTTCCAGGNTGGATGATTTTTGAGCCNTCGAAGTCGATGGCGAGTGGAATTATTCGATGGAGGTCCCCGAATTCGGTGGTGAGTTGGGATCTTAATCCAGCGTCTCCATGAGCCAGGAAGAAGCCTCCTCCGCCTGCTCCNAGNAGTTTTGCTCCANTNGCNCCAAGTGCGAGNATTCGGTCATGTAGAGCATCAAGTTCCTGATTTGAAACGCTGGCAGTAATGCCGCGCTTGGCCTGCCATGCACTCTCGAGGAGCGCACCAAGCCCTGCCAAATCTCCTGATTCAAGNAGGGCTTGAGCCTGGTCGGCNTGTGNGCGAATAGCGCGCAGTCTTGAAAGNCGATCTGCCTCATCTTCTGGCGACTCCGATAGTACNGTACTTGCCCGGCGACTCATACCAGTGAAAACNAGGGTGAATTCGGATTCAAGTCGATCAAGAATATCGTCTGACAAATCAAGTGGCTTTACAACAACTCCATCTGTCCCGAATGAAATCGAATTGACACCNCCAAAAGCTGCTGCATACTGGTCTTGGCGACCTATTGGTTGACCTAGAATATCAATCTCAATTTTACAAGCCTCTTCTGCTAATTGCTTNGCAGAAACTTCTCTNCCTGCAAAATTGTGTAAGGCATTTAGAAGACCCACGGTAACAGTAGATGANGAGCCTAAACCTGTTCCACGAGATGGTATGTCGGCAATGGTTGTAATCTCAACTCCAGAGGTAACTCCTGTTATTCTCATGGCTTCCCGGACTAATTCATGTTCAATTTCCTCGAAATTATCAACTAATTCCATCTTTGAATAGGAAACTCGGACCATATTATCAAACCTGGAGTTTACGATTACATGGATATAGCGGTTTAACGCTAAAGAGGTGACACGTCCACCGTTTTGCTCTGAATTAGCGAACCAATCAAGATCGGTTCCACCTCCGCAGAAGGACACCCGTACTGGCGTACGCGAGATAATCATCGACTATTCGGCGTGAGCATCCGACTTCAAGACAACGGAGAACAGTTTGGGCTAATTTTCCCAAGGGTAAGGGCTATGAAATGGCGGCGTTGGGATTCGTCGGAGGACAAGGTATGAGCGACCTGATTACCATGGATGATCTGAGTAATGACGAGATCTTAGAGATACTCGATGCGGCTGAAAGATTGTTGCCAGTTGCAAATGGAGATGTTTACGCTCCACTGCTACAGGGAAAGGTACTGGGCAACTTGTTCTTTGAGAATTCAACCAGAACTCGAATGTCTTTCGAATCAGCAATGAAGAGGCTCGGAGGTGAGGTGGTAAACCTTAGTTCTGTAGGCTCCAGTGTCGCGAAGGGAGAGACGCTATACGACACTATGCAAATGGTGGATGGTTACTCTGACATAGCAGTGATTCGTCATCCTCGACAAGGTGCNGCACAGTATAGTGCAGACGCGATTGGAATACCTGTACTAAATGCGGGTGATGGGGCAGGGAACCATCCGACCCAGACTATGCTTGACTTATTCACAATTCGACAAGCCCACGGAACTCTGGAAGGTCTGAATGTCGTGCTTGTCGGTGACCTTCGCTATGGAAGAACTACTCACTCCTTATCGCATGCATTAGTTAGATTCGGAGCCAAGTTAACCCTAGTCTCACCAGATAGTCTGAGGATGCCAAATGAAATCGTCGGCGATTTGCAATCTCACGGTGCANATGTAGCAGAAACTGAGAATTTCGCAGGAGCGATTGCGGATGCAGATGTCATCTACATGACTCGAATCCAAAAGGAGAGATTCCCGGATGAAGATGAGTATACCAAGGTCGCTGGAATTTACAAAATGACTGCGGATGACTTGGCTGTAGCTAAAGCAGGAATGATTGTCATGCACCCGCTTCCTCGAGTCGATGAAATAGATCCAAGTGTCGACTCGACACAACACGCGAGATATTTCCAGCAAGCCTTCAATGGTGTTCCAACAAGAATGGCTCTTCTTTGCAGAAGTCTGGGTATTGAAGTTCCAAAGGAGGTTGGCGAATGAGTGAGATGAGACGTGTTACTGCAATATGCAATGGAACTGTCGTTGATCATATTCCAGCAGGAAAGGCACTGCAGGTAATGCAGATGCTGAGAGTCGACACTGGCCGATCTAATCCAATTAGCTTAGTAATGAACGTCCCAAGTGGAAAGGCTGGTCGAAAGGATGTATTGAAAATCGAAGACCGAGAATTAACTCAGGAAGAATTGGATCGNCTCGCNCTAATCGCTCCAAATGCTTCAGTAGCGATTATCCGAAATTACAGCGTGGCTGAAAAACGCCAAATCGAACTAGGTTCAGAATTGGTAAATATTGCTCGATGTTCATTCTGGAATTGTATAACCCAAAACTCACGAGAGCCACTGCCACACAAGTTGCGTGTAATGTCTGCTGACCCCTTAGATCTAAGATGCTCATATTGCGGTCGTTCTCAGTCGATTGAAGAATTGGCTGAATCCATAATTTGAGGCCTCTAGATGGTCAGAATAGAAGCGGTCTATGACGACAATCTGAGATGCTCTGCAACACACATCCCTTCAGGTCAAAAATTGGTAACTGATGCCCCTGTTGATAACATGGGAAAGGGTCAGTCATTTTCTCCAACTGACCTCTTGGCTACATCTATGTTGAATTGTATGATGACGATTATTGCTATAGCCGCAGATTCTAGAGAAATAGACGTTGGNGGAATGAGTGGTTCAGTAGAGAANCATATGGCTTCAGGCCCGCGTAGGGTGTCGAAGTTGGAGNTTGAAATNTCNTTGCCCGCAGACCTGAATAGTGAGGAACGAGAGTGGTTGATNAAGNGAGGTTTGGCTTGTCCTGTTCATAAATCGGTTAGTCAAGAGATGGATGTGGAAGTCNAATTCCTCTGAAAAATTAGGTTTTNTCGAACCATCAATANACAACTATTGATGCACTTTCTCATCNAGCGGAATATATGTTTAGACCTTTAGAGGGCGTAAGGGTCCTCGATTTATCCAGAGTATTAGCAGGACCTTATACCGCAAAGTTGCTTATGGATTTGGGAGCAACTGTTCTCAGAGTAGAGGCTCCTTGGGGTGATGATACTAGGGGATGGGGACCTCCATTTACAGAGATTGAAAATGAACAAGTTGCGGCATATTGGACTTCCGTAAATTTAGGAAAATCGGTTATTAGAAAAAATCTCAACATAGAAAGTGATTTGCGAGATGTCAAGAAACTGATTTCTGATTCTGACATTATTATCGAAAATTTCCGCCCGGGTAAATCGGAACAATGGTTTGGTTCGTGGCCTGAAAATGCAATTGTTTGCAACATAAGTGCCTACGGAAAAGACGGGCCGAGATCTAGAGAAGGAGGCTATGACATCGTTATGCAGGCACGTAGTGGATTGATGTCGATTACAGGCGACGAAAAAGGCAATACTGCTAAAGTTGGAGTAGCGGTAATTGATGTTGCAACCGGTCTACATGCTAGTTCTGCAATTCTATCTGCACTTTACAGAAGAGAAAGAGACGGGATTGGGGCTAAACTTAGCTTATCACTCTGGGATTGTGCTCTAGATTTGTTGGTCAATCAAGCTCAGAACACGATAATTTCTGGAAATAGTCCAACAACGATGGGGACCTCTCATCCAAATCTAGTACCCTATCGGGCATATGCCACTTTGGACGGTGAATTTGTTATTGCAGTCGGCTCAGATAATCAATGGACGAAATTAGTCAAAGCATTGCAATTAGAAATTCCACAAGGCTCAGATTGGTCAAAAAATTCTCAACGAGTAGTGGATAGGAAATTAGTAGATGAATTGATTTCAAAATCTGTAAATCAATTAAATTCTATTGAATTAGAGACTTTACTCGATGGTATTCCATGCTCGCCGGTGAATTCAATCAATCAGGCGTTATCTGATCTGCATTCTATACAAAGAGGCATCATAGATTCCACTGCAGGAATAAATCACGTATCTAGCCCACATCGATTTCACAGTTGAATAATCATTGAGAGGATTCAGTCAACCATTGTTTCATTATGCAAGATTGGCAGATTGGACGACTTGTAATTTCCCCACATTGTTGACAGTTTGTAACATCCGACTGATGGCTCCCCCTTGCCTCTCGGTATAATTCCCGAATCTGTTCCAACGCGTGCAATAATCCGTGCCTAGCGCCAGGACTTTGAGCCTCCAAAGAGGCGACAATTGCACGGCTTTGTTGTCTCATTGCTCCAGGTGCATGAGGACAATCTCCGTGATGAATTGGAAGACCTTTGGAGAAAGCATAAGCATGAATTTCTTGTTCCGGCACCCAACGTAGTGGAACTATACGAGGTGCTAATCCTTCGATTGGAGTGTCTGTGTGAGGGGCGAGTCTAACACTTCGCTCTATCTCGCCCTTCTGCAAATTCATCAATATCGATTGAGCCATATCGTCGAGGTTATGCCCCAGCGCCATAACATCTGCTTGCACCTTTTCGGCAAGGGCGTTGAGACTTTGCCTACGAAAAACACCACAATATGAGCAAGGCATCATTCCCTTGGCCTCATCATGATTATTGGCAATAATCGGCATTCTTTGTACGACTTCGTCCATTCTTTCGTAACCCATTTCTTCGTAAGATAAACTAACAAATTCGATTGATAAGGATTCGGCTAATTCCCTTGCACATTCCAATGAAGGTGATCTGTATCCATCTATTCCCTCATCAACACAACCGGCGATGATTTTCACATCGCGTCGCTTTCCAATAATATCCACCAGCATATCCAATAGCACTGCAGAATCCTTACCACCGGAGACGCAGGCTAGGATTGTGAATGGTCGACCATCCTCATGATTGGCGTTTTTGGGCAAGACCAATTGACTACGCAAATCCTTGGACACTCGCTTTCTGATCGACTGCCTCAGGTGATAGGCGCAGAAGTGTTGGCCGCTGTATTCTTGATGCAATATAGCAGGCTTATCACAGCGACTGCAAGTCTCTATGTCGATACCTGCGGCCATAACCTGCGGGCTGACCTCTGTGGCTTGAACCCAACTGATACTGCATGTAGAATGGGAATAAGGCCAATCGGTGCATATATTGGCGATATTTTTCACAACCTAACCATGAGCGAGGTTGGCAACCTACCCAATAGGGCAAATACAGCCGGGAAGAAGACCTCGCCTTGGATGGATAGATTCGTCCTCTTTGCTTGTATATTCGGGGCTTGGCAGATTAGTGGCCAAGTAATTTCTGCTATAGAACCTCAACTAGGGTGGTGGGCTAATCCGGTTGCTGTCATTATCCTTGGATTAGCTACTCTCTATATTTCTAGCCAAATAGTTCTATTTTTTGAGAAATTACTCGGAATTAGATGAGGGATTTAGGAATCCGATCTTGTACCGCGTAGACTAGCAATTCCAGTTTCGATTAGACCACTAACCCTCTGCCATGGGACCACATATCTCATTCCAGCCACCGCCAATAGGAATAACCCAGCTGAGATAACCTTCCCGTATGTCAATTGCAACTCAAGGGACTCGGAAACTTGTCCACTCCATTGCCCACCTTCCATTACAGCCACTATATCGAGCATTAGTGCATCAAACTCGAGTGCGAGTGCAGTAGTAATGGCGACACCGCCA
>NYXO01000069.1 GCA_002685415.1 Methanobacteriota archaeon | reverse complement strand
TCTTTTTCTCTTTGTAATTTTAGTCAAAAGTGTTTATCAAACACTTCTTACTACTAATTATGGGGAGATTTTCATGAAATTAATGAAATACTTATCTTTGTTTGTATTTGTTTTATCTTTTCTAGTGATAGAAAAATCAAACGCTCAAACAGAAAACTCATCAGAATATACTGTTGAGGAAATAATTGTGACAGCAAGAAAAAGATCTGAATCAATTCAAGATGTTCCAGTTGCTGTATCAGCACTAAGTGTTGAACAGATTGAAAGAGGTAATATTCAAAGGGTGCAGGACTTAGAAAAACTATCACCAAATGTTGAAATTGTTGATATGCCTTTTGCTGGCGGAGCTATTAGTGCTTCAATAAGAGGTCTTTCATTTGATGATTTAGAAAAAACTTTTCAGCCTACAGTTGGTGTAGTTATTGATGGTGTTTTTGCTGCATCTAATACAGCTGTCGATTTAGATTTATTTGATCTAGAGGCGGTTGAAGTTCTTCGTGGTCCTCAAGGGACAATTTATGGAAGAAATACTATTGGTGGGGTTATAAATATTCGAAGAACAAAACCTACAAGAGAATTAGGTGCAAAAATGCAATTAGATCTTGAAGAGGATGAGACTAGTGATATCAAATTGATTTTGAATACTCCTTTAGGTGAAAATGGCGGTCTTAAGATTGCTATGAGAAAACTTCAAAGTGATTCATTTATGTTCAATGTTACAAGAAATGAAAGAGAAAGAGGAAGAAAACTTGAGTCCTCATCAGTAGTTTTGGATTATGATCTCACGGAAAAACTTAATGTGAATTATACTTTTGATTATTATAATGATGACTCTCANCATAATATTATNAATCTCACAAGATTTTANNNTAATGCNNTAGGCGCNCCNCAAGGTGTTTTTGAGTTATTAGGNCAAGGTGCATCAACTTCTGAAGANTTATCNGCAGCTAATGATTTTGAAACAGTTTATTCNGCTGCTCCGTTNTTAAGTGGTGTTCAGGGNGTAAATCACACTNTAAGAGCTGAATATGAGCTTGATAATCATGTTGTTAAATTAATTTCAGGTACAAATGATTTTGATGAACTNATGGATATTTGTTCATGGGGTTCTTCAGGTGGTGTAGTTACTCCNGATTGTGTTTTCCCTGTTGTTAGAGATCAGGATTTCAAACAAGAAACTCATGAAGTNCAGTTAGTNTCAGATNTNGATGGAGCNATAAANTANGTTGTTGGTTATTACATGGTAGAAACTGAAGGTAATATGGATTCTGGTCCTGTNCAAAACTTTAGATCNACTATTGAAACTGAGGCATGGGCTTTATTTGCTGATATGTCATGGGATATAACGGATCAATGGACTTTAGGTTTAGGGGCTAGATATACTGAAGAGGAGGCTGATTTTGAAATCAAGACTTTCGCTTCATTTGATGACAAAGTAGCTAGAGGACCTGCAGTATTGGATTTTGTTAGAGATTTTAAAGACGATAATACTCAATATAAAATTTCTATTCAAAGAAATACTGANTTTGGCATGGTATATGTCTCTCACTCAACTGGCTTCCGTTCTGGTGGATTTAATGCTAGAGGAACAACACTTGAGTCAGTTGGCCCATTTAATTCAGAAGAGGTTGAAACATTTGAATTAGGGTTAAGAAGTGAACTTCTTGACAATAGACTTATCTTAAATGTCACAGCATTCACAAATGATTATACTGACAAGCAAGAACAAGTTGTTACTCCTGGTGACGGTTCTATCGTTGTAAATGGTGTACCTCAGAATTGTGGAACAACATGTACATTTATCCGTAATGCTGGTGCCGTGACTATTGATGGCGTTGAGATTGAAGGAACATTCAGAGCAACTCCTGCTTTAACATTCAGAACTGCTATTGGTTTCCTAGATTCTAAATACGATGTATTTGANTACAATGGAACTAATGTTGCTGATAATGCAATTGTTCCTTTTGCTCCTGATATGACAGCAAGTCTTAGCTGGGAATATGTAACCGAATTAAGTTCTGGTGAACTTATTTTTGCTGGAACTTTTTCTACAAAGGATGATTACAGCGGAAGGTATGATCCTGCAGCTTATATATTTGGACCTGGTGCAGATTTAAATGTTGAGGGTGTTGACAAACTTGATTTATCTCTGACTTATAATAGAGATACATCTAATGGTGGTAGAATGACAATTACAGTGTTTGGTAATGATATTCTTGAAGAAGGAGGATATATTGTTCGTCCGTTAGATGCAGGTGCATTTGCATTTGGTACNCCACAGAAACGTCAGCATTTTGGTGTTTCATTGGGTTATGAATTTTAATCTTTAAATTATATATACTTTTATAGAGAAAAGGGCGATTTACGCCCTTTTTTTTATAAAAAAAAGAAATTACTTGGTTTTTAATCTTTTATAAGATAAAAACCTCGAATAATAAGAAAAATCAGTTATTTAATTAATCTGGGGAGATAATTATGATTATCAAAAAATTTANTCNTTTTTCTATAGCCATATCATTATTATTGAGTTTAGCAATATTTGATTTTGGTTACGCACAAAGAGAAATAACTTCTTCTATCGAAGAAATTGTAGTAACAGCTCAAAAAAGAGAAGAAAACCTTCAAGATGTACCTTCTTCTGTAAGTGCTATGGATGCGGCAACACTGGAAAAAACATTTGCTCGTGATCTTTTGGATGTNGCTGGTGTTTCACCTAATTTAATTATAGATCCTATTTTAGGTAATGGAACGGCTGCTATATCAATTCGTGGTGTTCAAATGAACGATGTTGAGAAAAGTTTTGATCCTGCNGTAGCTGTTTATCAAGACGGTATTTATCTTGCTACTGCAACAGGAGCCCTTCTAAATACCTGGGACGCTGAAAGGATTGAGGTTTTAAGAGGTCCGCAAGGAACAATGTTTGGAAGAAATACGATAGGTGGGTTAGTTCATGTTATTAGATCTAAACCAACTGGAGAGCTTGGAGGAAAAATTAATATCACTGCTGCCGAAGACTCCCAGAATGATGTAAAGGCAGTTTTAAACCTACCAGCTTTATTTGATGGAACTCTAGCAACAAAAATAACCGCTATGAGATTAGATGGTGGTGAATATTTTTATAATGCTACAAGAGAAACTGATGAGGGTGGAGTAGATGTTGAAGCTTATAGCTTTTCTGCTTTATGGAATCCAACTGACAACCTTCAAGTTCAATTAACTTATGATGATATTGATGACCAAACAGATGTTCGTCCCGTATCATGCTTTACTCAACCAGGAGAATTATTTGCGGTAATAGGACAACCTATTGCTACCGAATGTAATGGTGGTTCAGATTTGGGTTTTCATAGAACAGTTTTTCAAAATACAGAACAAACAGCTAGTGTTGAAGTTGAAGCTGTAACATTAAATGTTGAGTACGATATTAATGAAAATAACAAATTAGTATTTGTATATGGAACAAGAGAGATGGAAGAAACATCTCTTCAAGAATTTGATGCAAGTGCTCTTGAGTTATTTAGAGTTTCAAGACCACAATTTGAAGAGCAAGAAAGTATAGAAGTTAGATGGGAATCGAAATTTACTAATGGTCAATTTACACTTGGAGGTTATCTCTGGGATAGTGAATATGATGCATGGCAAACTACATACTTCTTTGGAGGTTTTAATGACTCGCCAAGAACTCTCCATTCGACAGAGAATACTGCATTTTTTGGTCAATTAGATTACGATGTTACGGATAAGTTAACATTAACGGTTGGCGGAAGATGGATTGATGAAGAAAAAGATTTCTGTCAAATGTTTACAATTAATGCGGGTGAAGAGACGCCAATATTTAATTGGTTTGGTTCATCAGATCCTGATCCAAGAATTATTCAAAAATCATGGGGACAATGCCCTGGATATGTTCCTGCATCTACAGCGCAGAATGATTATACCGATCCAGTTACTGGAGAAAATGCAACATTTACAGGGACTGAAAGTTGGGATGACTTTACTCCAAAAGTTGGTTTAACTTATGAGCTAGAAAACGGTATTGCATATGCTACATATTCAGAAGGTTTTAGGTCTGGTGGTTTCAACGGAAGAGCAACTGGTGCAAACAATGCTGGCCCTTATGATCCAGAAACAGTTGAAAGTTTTGAATTCGGTATAAAAACAATTTGGGCCAATAATACTTTCCAATTTAATGCATCAGCATTTACTGTCGATTATACTGATAAGCAAGAGGATGTTGTTTTACCTGGTACAGATGGAGCAGTAACCTTAACTATTGTTCAAAACGCTGCTGCAGTGAGTATAGATGGTCTAGAGATTGAGTCTCTTTGGATTCCAACTGAAGGTCTTACTCTAACAGCTAACTTAGGCATTTTGGACGCTAATTATGATAATTACATGGTTCAAGATGGCGCTGGTAATATGGTAGATAAGAGCGGCTTTGATCTGAGAAGAGCTCCTGAAATGACCTTAGCTCTTGGTGCATTACACGAGTATGCGCTAGCTAATGGTGATTTCATAGTTTCAAGCTTAAATTATAGGTGGAAAGATGATTACTGTGTTCAAGGTAATAACTTTAAAGCCATCGAAGCTCATTATGGAGCAAACCCTGCATGTAACAAAGCACACGGTATTATTGATGCTTCTATAAGTTATGAGACAGAAAATTGGAGATTATCTTTATTTGGTAAAAATCTTGGCGATGAAGATTATCTACTTCACTTTCTTGATGTGGCTTCAAGTGTTAACGCAACAAGCGCTTCGGACTCTACACCTGTATATGTTCCTGGATTATGGAGTTTTGGTACAGTGAATAGACCAAGATACTTTGGTGTTGAATTTGAAGCAAAATTCTAAAAAACATTAATTTTTTATTAAAAGGGCGCTTTATGCGCCCTTTTTATTAAAATAAGAATATGTTTAAGACGGATTTTTTTAAATAAGTAAGATATTTTTTTTTGCTTAAGACTTTTTGGTTGTTATCTAATTCTCTTCGTCTAAAAGCTAATGATGTAGNAATAAAAGCAGCATTATTTATAACTTTTGTTTTCCACATTTGATCGTTATCTAAAGTATTTATCTTTCTAATTTCTTNTTCAATCAGATTTGTTGCATTACTATAATTTCTAAGATAATCAANAAATTCGAAATCGTAGTCNCTAACTAAATGTTTCAAAAAATAGATATAATTTTTNCAATCCTTATTTTGGAAACACCTTTCGTATAGTGGATCAATATATGCATCCATTANGCTATCNTTATTAATATTATCNTTACCAATGATTTGGTTNTANTTTTTTTCTCTATCAGCATCAACTGAGCTCATACGAATTTCTAATAAAGATTTTACTATGCCATCTATTCCTCCAAAATGATAAGAGATGGCTGAAATATTCTTTTGTTTTGTTAGATTAATAATGTCTCTATGTGATGTATTATTTATACCTTTTTGGCCAAACAGAATCTCGGCAGCATACATTAATTCAAGTTGAGTTTTTGAGTATTTGTTAATTTTTTTTAACAATTTGAAAAATCCTTGGTTATTTTAATACCAAAATTTACAAACAAAAATAAGTCTTAAAATTTTATAAAGTTCTTTATTATTTATAAAGAATCATACTTAAGTCTAATACGGTTATATTAAAATTTACCTATGGGGAGTTTATCTATGAAAGATATTAAATTTTTAATATTGTTTTTAGGCTTAATGAGTCTAATTACAAGCAATGAAGCATTTGCTCAATCAGGGGATACAGAAACATTTACCGGAATTGAGGAAATAATTGTTACAGCAAGAAAAAAAGAGGAGCCTTTACAGGAAACTCCAGTAACGATTACTGCTTTAACTGATACTAAGATTCAGAAACTATATGCAACAGATTTAAAAGACTTAGGTATGAGCGTTCCTAATCTTATAATTAACCAAGCTGCAAGTGGAAGTTTTAGTAACTCAGCTGCAGTTTTTATGAGAGGCATTGGTAATTCTGATATTGACTCTACGATTGATCCACCAATTGGTATTTTTATTGATGGTGTTTATGTCCCAAGGTCTAGTAATAGTAATTTAGATCTTTTTGATGTTGAGCAAGTGGAAGTCTTAAGAGGACCTCAGGGAACTCTTTTTGGAAGAAATACAACTGCTGGTGCAATAGTTGTTCGATCAAAAAGACCAACCGGTGAATTTGGTGCTAAAGCTCGTCTTACTATGGGTGAGTATGGTAGAAGGGATTTACGAGTAGCTGTTGAGGCACCTCTCTCTGAT
>NYXO01000014.1 GCA_002685415.1 Methanobacteriota archaeon | reverse complement strand
CTACAGCGTCTAGTCTGACCTNGCAAAATTTGGCTGCCTGCTGCATAACATCCCTAGGTAGGTAAGTTGGAAAATCGTCGATTACTACCGCACATGANCTTTNGGATAAATTTCGAAGNANNCGNNTNCCANTNTGNTTGTGGGTTTCNACCCACGGAATGTAGGATAACCGGTTGGCTGCAAAGATAGCGTTGTTATCTATGATGCCCTGAACAAAGAAAGTTAGAATTCTGTCACTTGACCAAGTGTGCCTAATTGACACCGGTTCGACAACTAACAATGGCTTGCTTAATTCCGTTGCAAGAGCTATCGANTGTTCGAGTGCAGAATTGTGATGGTACCTTCTAGAAGCAGTCATCCAATAGAGAATAAATTCCCCTTCTTGGTTAATCGGAAATTGATTCAGACGATGAACTCGATTCTGAGGAGCATCAGAATGCTCGAAAAACTGCTTGTCCATCAGCATTAGATAACTGACACGCGCTATATAACTGAGTGTTTACAAAATCCGTTCGGCAAAAACAGTCTTTGATAAGGTGACGCATTAACGTCGCAATTGAATGACCATACAAATAGACGATATTAGCCCTCTGTCAATAGAATCTGATTCTTTTCTACCAACCGAATTCGGAAACTTCAGAATCAGGGTTTTTGTTGGGCCAGATGGAAAAGAACACTCAACCCTGTACATAGGAGACATTTCCAACCCGAGTAACACACCGCTCATTAGGATTCATTCCGAATGTCTTACTGGGGATGCATTCGGCTCCCTGAAATGTGATTGTGGGCCTCAGTTACAGTCCGCCATGCGCAGAATTCAGGACGAGGGGTGTGGAGCAATCGTTTATCTCCGCCAAGAAGGAAGAAACATTGGCCTTTACTCGAAAATACAAGCCTACGCCCTACAAGATCAAGGGCACGATACTCTCGATGCAAATCTACTACTGGGCCTTCCTGCAGATGGTCGGACCTATGACATTGCAGCCGAGATGTTGAAAGATCTAGGAGTGAGTAGAATTCGATTGATGACAAATAACCCTCTGAAAATAAATGGATTAATTGAAAATGGAATTAATGTCGAACAACGACTTGAGCACGTGGCCGGAATTTCTAACTTCAATAGCCAATACTTAGCCACCAAGGGTACCAGAATGGGTCACCTTTTGGACTTAGATTAGATTAAATCAAACTTTAGGAGCGTGAACAACATGCAGTCTCTAGTGGGAACAACAGCACCTGGCTTCACTGCATTAACTAGCGAAGGAGAAGAGTTCAATCTGAGCGACTTAGATGGTCGCTGGAAAGTACTATTCTTTTACGCCGAAGATGGTTCTCCAACATGCAAGAGAGGTTGTCTTTCTTTCAAGGAACAGTACAATATTTTCAAATCCCTAGAACCACCAGCAGAAATCATCGGAATAAGTCAGAATACCGTTGAAGAACATAAGGAATTCAAAGAGGATTTGGGGCTTCCATTCATACTACTTTCAGATCCTGAAAGAAAGATTGCTGAGAGCTACGGGGTACCAGTGCATCTGGGCAGATTTCCTTCAAAGTCATCTTTCGTGATTGGACCAGATAATGAAATTCACTTTGTTTACGATTGGCTGTTTAGGCCTCGACAACACGTAGCCAAGATTCTTCGCTCCCTAAGCAGTGTAACGAGTTGATTAGATGAGTTGGGAACGACTACTCATGGATGCTGGCCTCTCAGAAAGAGAGGTGAATACTGTGATGGTTCTATCTAGTACGCCAAACATGAAGGCTAGTGAAATTGCCAAAAAAATTGGTACAACTAGATTGGATGCATACAACTCCCTGGAGAGGTTACAAAGAATCGGAATAGTCACCTCAACCGCTGATCGCCCGATGAGATTTTCTAGCCCTTCAATCAACGAGGTTGTATCTCACTTAATTGAAATCAATAAGGAACAACTTAGTCGGATGGAAGAAAGTTATGGAAATTTAATTTCAGGAAAAGAAACCTCATCTTTTGAGCAGGAGAGGGTATCGGATGAACCTAAATTTGCAGTACTCAAAGAACGAGTCCACATCCTAAAGAGAGTAGAAAAAATGGCCGAAGATGCCGAGGAAAGTCTCACATTAGTCCTCGGTAAATTTGGTATTCTTCAACTATGCAGAAATCCAGCACTTGCAGAGGTAAATTCTGCAGCGGAAAGAGGCATTGTAGTTCGAGTTCTAGCTCAATTAGATAGACGGACTACAAGATTCTACGGAGATTTGAATGAACTAATTGAGGTAAAACACTCAGATGACCTAGATGCTCAGGGTGCAGTCGTTGATTCATCAGAGGTAATTCAATATCTGACTATGGAAGAAAANCCAGTTGGAAGAGGTAAAGAGGATGCTGCATTATTTGTAGAATCTGAAACCTTTGCTGAATCCCAATTGAATTTAATTGATGCAATATGGGAAGAGGCGATTCCTTTCGAGACTGCATCAAAGAGATTCACCGAAAAGAAAATCGTCGACCCACTGAAATTAACTCTCGATAGTATGTCATTCCTTGAGAGAATTCGAGAGGTACTAGAAATTAATGACAATCTTCCGGAAACAGATACGCCATTCAATCCAGATGCATTTATGGCCTCTGGATTAGAAGTTAGTGAGGCACGAAGAGCGCTGGAGACAGGAGGAGTTCAGAGCCTTGGTGCATTCGGAATTGACCTCACTTCGCTGCTTCGACAAGTTGGAAATCGGATAGGTCAAGAGTTAGCCTTCAGCCTGAGAGACATTGATGGAAATATCGAATTCCTGAATGAGATGATGGACTGGTGGGAATATGCGGGTCTGGGGAAGCTAAGTTACGATCTGGATCCTGATTTCCACATCAAAGTAGAACTTTCGAACACTTCGTCTGATGCCGAAAGCCTCCCTCTCTGGGCCCTCGATGATGGGATTATCGAAGGTGCCTTGAGTGAGAGATATACTCCAGAAAGTGGAGTCTTAGTACGTCGAGTTGAATCTGAAGATGAAGGAGAATTCTGTAGATATAATTTGATCATATCACAGTGATTTGTGTTATCTTTGCTTAACCTTTCCACAATTTCTACCCAACCGGAAGGAGACGGTTTTTGGGCGCCAGAATAGCATAGAGGATAAGCCAAGAATTATGCCTCCTAACACCAATCCTGGCCATCCAGTTTGGATATAACCTTCACTTGCATTGAAGTAAGCCCAAACAAATGAAGGAATAATCCCAACCATTATTGAGATTAGAATTTCTTCCTTAAGTAGGCTTGTAGTGTCACGATTAGCAGGTAGCCGTTCGGGGCTGAGGTCAAGGTCAAAATTATCCTCTCTCTTGACTAGTCGAGCAAATTTTGTTTCAGTTGAGCCTTTAGCCAGCAATCTCATTTTAGGTTTTCCTGAAGACCATTTTTTTGCAATATGGAATGTCCAATCATCGATAAAATGAGGCCTTCCATCCAGTGCTTTACCCCAGTAATCTCCTTTACAACAATCGGAGAGTTTCTCAAGTTCTCCATCACCAGTGATTGCTCCCTGATCCAATGCTAATTGCCACTCTGACTCGCTCGCCAAATCTGCTTCCTTTGATTGAATTAATTTTTCAGCCAATTCGATTAATACTGGGTGCTTTGTTATCGAATATCTGTAGTTTATCTGAACCATGTGTTTTGGACCTACTCCTCCGAATAAGATGGAGCGATTATCACTTCCAATCTCGACCCTCCCCGGAGTTACGGGGACCCATTCGATGGACATGCTCAATCCTCAGTTTCAATTTGACCGGTTTGAATTGCCCATTGGGAAGCGTATACACTATCATTTCCAAGTAATTCTTCGTGGGTACCGCGTTCTACTATCGCTCCATCAACCATAGAAATAATCTCATCCGCATTTCGAATTGTTGCCAGTCGGTGAGCAACACCAATGGTTATTCTCTTCTTACCGTTGGAACCATTTCCGCCGCCGAATAATGACTGTTGGATTCTCTTCTCTGTCTCTGCATCCAGAGCTGCGCTAGCCTCGTCGAGAATTAACACATCAGGATTCATCAGCAAGGCTCTAGCAAGGCTAATTCTTGCTCTCTGGCCTCCTGAAAGTCTGACACCTCTATCCCCTACCATTGTGTTCATTTCATTCTCCATTTCTGTGACAAATTCCCAAGCTCCAGCGGTTTCTAGTGCCATCTTTACATCTTCATCGCTAGCCTCGCGAGCATATGCAACATTGTCTCTGATTGTTCCGAAGAATAGGAATGGGTCTTGACTGACAAAGCCGATTCTTGAACGAACAGAATGTATTGTGAATTCCGATATGTCTTGGCCATTGATTCTAACTTGGCCTGATTGTGGTTGGTAGAACTTTTCTGATAATTTCAGAATGGTCGATTTACCTGCTCCTGTATGGCCCATTATTCCTAAAAATCCTCCAGATTCAACCTTGAATGATACATCATTCAACACGTTGATTGAGGTTCCAGGATACGCGAATGTGACCGAGTCAAAAGAAATAGAAGATATTGGCTGTGTTAACTCAACAGCCTCTTCGGAATCAGAAATCGATGGTTCCAAATCAATCAATGCGAATACTCTACGTGAGGCTGCTTCGCCTCTCTGTAGTTGATTTAGCAACATACCTAGAATCCAAAGAGGCATTGTCATCCGTGTGGAAATTAGTAAGAAAGTGACGAATTGACCAACACTAATTTCCCCTGAACTCATCAACCAACCTCCCGCTGAGACCAACAGACCGAAGGAAATACCTGCAACAATATGGAAGCCAGGAATAAACCGGTTTCTGATGAACGCTGCTTGAATTGCTTGGTCTCTGTAATCTGCACTTTGACCATCTATTCTTTCCATCTCAAATTGCGTAGAATTGTAGGCTTGAACAACAGTTATTCCGGCGAGAACATTCTCCAGTATTGCTACAATTCCTCCTGTGCTCTCACGCTGCTTCCGATATTTTCTCTGAACCCTTGTTGAGAACCAAATTACCATTGGAACAATCAGAATAAATGGAGTGAATAGTATCGCACAAAGTGTTGGAGACATCCAAAATAGAATTGCAAAAGCGGTTATTAGGGTTGTAAAAATTCTAATTATACTGGTGCTAGAATCCGAAATTACATCTTCTAATTGGGCTACATCAGCAGACAGTACTGACATTAAATTTCCAGTTTGTCTGGTTTCAAAGTAAGATGCCTCCATGTTTAGTAATGAACGAGTGGCATCCATTCTAATGTCATGTTGGGCCATGTAAGCAATGGATTGCCATAACTGATTGCTAAGTCCCTGAAAAACTGCTAACACGATAAAAGACAGGAGAATTAATGCACCAAATCCCAACTCAACTGAACTGATTGGGCCTATTGCAGGAAAGATATCTAGAGTGACAAAACTTTCAATCCTTGAATCCGTGAATTGAGGATTATCAGGATTGTAGTAGTCCGCAGCCATCCCAATTGCAATGAATGGAATTAGGTCAAAGACCCGAGCACCCATATTGGATAGAAGTCCTCCCAATGCTCTTTGCCAATATCTTGTGACGTATGGGATAATTCTCCATATCTGACGGCCAATGACTTGAGATTCGTCTTGCTTGTCAGACGAGTCTCTGGCGATCCCATCGGCCATGGCCTGTGTCATTATTTGCAGCCCCCATACTGTGACCTATGAATCCTTCACTATCATGCAGACCTACGGTCTGCATGGTTGTGTTGAGATTACTTGGTGCGCTCGCCGGGATTTGAACCCGGGCAAAGAGGTTGGAAACCTCTTGTGCTACCCCTACACCACGAACGCGCAACCCGCCGAATGAGGACTAGTCTTTGACCGATTCGGTCTGCTAACTTAGCCTCAGAGGTTACTGAATTTGAAAAAGGANCTTCNATTCCGANGGTTATGCTCCTCCGGCAAAGACTCGGTATAGCGATGTTATTCATCTTTTTACCAATCAATATACCATTATGGAAGATGGTGTTTGAATTGTCCGGAAACAGCTTAACTTGGGGTGATTTACAACTATTCTTTGGTTCACTAACATTGTTCATTTTTGGAGGGATTTTGACATTTACTCCCGAACTAAAATCTCCATTCCAAAAAGGAGACTAGAAATCTAATCCGTATAACTTACTTGGCCATTCAGAATGTATTTTCAATAGCAAGTTTTCTACATCACTTACTCGGTTNTCAACGAGGAGTGCAGAACACAATTCATCTGTTCTTTTGGGGATGGTTTTGGGTCCAAGAACTGCACCAGGCCGCCGAGGATCATCTAAGAAGTCGGTCTCCATACCCCATGGCGCTGAAGCATTCGCATACGTTGAGACCAATCCCTCAACACTACCTCGGCCCACGCTAACTGTACATGCTAGTCCATGGGTGAAATTAGAAGATACGTCAGGAGAGGCGTAATGCCTTACAGTCTGCGCAAGAGGAAGACCTGCTCGCATGGCCATTCGAGAAATTTCGGAATAAGTTTCTGATCCTGCATCCTCGACGTGTAGCTGTACAGGTACTTTTGAGATGGCAGCCTCAGTCATAATCTGTGATAGATTTTCATTTGCTTGAATCCATGTTTCCTCACTAACCTGATAGTGCGGCCTTCCTACTTCACCAAGACAATGTGCTTTTCCTTGTTCGATTAACTCAAGAGCAAGATCTACTGATTCTAGATGTAGTTCACTAGCTCTATCCATACCCAGTTCAGATATTTGTCGTTCCCAAGCAACTGGGTGAGGNCCAAGCACTACTCCTACTGAAATCGCAAACTTTTCTCTAATCTCTTCCGCCATCGAAATAGTTTCAGAATATACCTCACGATAGCCTTCTCTGTCAATGGGTAAAGAACCAGAAAATCCTGGTTTGTGAACCAACATTATTCCAGTTCCACCAACTCGAACAAATTCTTCAATCGCTGAAAGATATCGATTGGANCGATCTAGGTGNATATGTTGGTCGACGACTGGGCCTNTCCAGCGCCCGTCGACGATTGAACTCATGCCAATGCGCCTTCCTCGTCTAACTGGTCAGCCCAATGGCGAACAGCCATCTCCGCGACTCGTTTGGAGGATTGACCAGTTACAACTCCGTGGCCGTTATTGAATACCAGTAGATTGCAATTGTGTCTACTTGCATCTATTCGAATACAACCGACTCTCTGATCTTTCTCTACATCGGCAAATCTAGCGGCGGCTAAGTCTAGTAATACAGCGCGACCAAATGAGAAACTTACCAACATGTCTCCTGATTCTGAATGCAATCCTTCTTCAGACATTCCGAGACTCAGAAGAAGTTCCTGAATGACNAATCNGGCAACTTCCAATCTAGCGATTCCATGAACTAANACGCTNCCTGATTCCTCTACTACGAAGGTTGCCCTAGGTTCCTTGTGACTAATCACAACCCATGGCCCAGACTTGATGCCATTTGCAAGTTTGACTGCATCATCATGATTGACTGGTTTACCTGGAATGAAACGGAATGTTTGAGTCTCAACGTTGACTCTTATCCTTGCATCTTCGTCCAAAATTATGCCTCCTCAGTTTGTATCGGTTGAATGGTCTCGGAATCCGGATAACCTTCGAAAGCCCTCACTAATGAGGACAGCCGAGGTTGATGGACCGGAACCATCAGAGATGGCCCTGTTGTATCGGAGTCATCAACTCTGCCCTCTCTAAGGTCTGCTAGAGCACCCCTAATCCTCGATACAATACGGGACGAACGTTGGGAGATTAACTCAGCAGTTAGGCCTCTGTTTTCCTCTTGCCACCATGTAGCGCTAGAGGCTGAGGCAGCACCTAATTCAGCATCCACTCCCTTCGCGGAATCGACAATACTTGCGTTTGCGCTGCGTAATTTTTTCCAGCGTCTGCCAATAGTTATGCTCGATATAAGCGAGGACATAGATACCTGTTCATCGGCAGCACGAGTCATCCAATCTACCCATTCTTCGTCTTCCATTGATGGCTCTAGCGCGTAGACTGGTAAACCACCACGAGCGTTATTTGCATGATGTAGTAANCGCATAGGTTCTGGATCTGGAATTGTNGGACCATCGACTTCGTAGATTGTTAAATCATCCAATAGACGGCCTAGAACTGTACCAGAAGCCATAGCCGCAGCNACATGAATTCCTGGGCTATCTTGGTCTTCTTTTTCTTCCTGAGGCCATCCACTAATTTCATCCTCGGAGGCCAAAATAGCAATACCATCCCAATGTTCTCTCGTNCGAAGCACTGCTGGCATACGAACACAAGGTAAGTGCGGCCAAAGCAGAATTCTACCTCCATCCGGATCGTCAATTATCACCGGTTCCCATGCCAATTTANCTCCGCTCATAATACCCCGACTAGCANGTATGGCTTGACTTGAACGGTCTAGTAATCGCCTTCAAAACCCCTCTTTTGGTGGTTGGATTGAAGGAGGGTGAGTGTGCGCCATTACCTGAGAAGATGGCTGAACCGCGCTCCTCCGAACCCGTCGTGCTACTGAATGAAGTATTTCCAGGAGATACAAATGCGCTAGACACACTGTTTGGCGGTCGCTTAATGTCGATTATGGATACCGCCGCTGGAATGGCGGCTAGTCAATTCGCTCACAATGAATTTGTGACTGTCTCGGTTGATGCATTGAAATTCAAACGGCCGGCTTACCAAGGTGATGTAATTCGAACAATTGCAAGGGTTGTATGGACCAGTCGGAGGACTGTTGGAGTCTTGGTTAGATCATGTAGAATGACTCGTTCAAACTGGGACCCTGAGGAAATTTGTTCTGGTTTCTTTTTCATGGTTGCAATCGATGATTCAATGCGACCAGTAGAAGTCCCACAATTCACTACAACCAATNACGAAGAGAAAGAACTCTGGGATTCAGCGCAACGAGCAAGAGATGCTATGCGCTAATCACGGGTTAACAAAATTNATCGAAAATGGATAGTCGAATTTTTGCCCAGCCTTCAATGCGTTATTCGCATTGACCGACCAAAGAAGATACATTATCCAATGAGCAACTGCAGTAATGAATCCAATNCAGACGAGCATAAGTACAGTNTGAACAAGCAGAGCCAATGAAAAGGTGATGGATGCATTGAGAGATTGTGCTAGATGATGCTTCAAGATAGGATCTTCATCTGAGTTTGTGGAATATAATATCAGAGGAACTACCCAACAAAATAGAGGGAATACGATATTCAGTAACGAACCACAAAGGTGAGATGCAGTTCCATTTGCTATATTTCTGTTTGAATTAACTCCTTGACCTAGGATAACAGGTTCTGGACGCTGGCCTTCCATGATTATTCCAGCATTGAGTCTCATTTGAACTAATTGCAAAGCATTTCTATCCGTCGAATTGATGACCAGCCCTCTGCCCGCGCAAATCATGCCAGTGCTGAATGTCGCTTTTGTCGGTAGTGAAGAACTTGCCAGAACGTTAGCGAAATCTAACGATGTTAGGGATATTGAATCCTATGTTTACAAGGAGGATAGAGAGGGCGAAACCTGCGTTCTGTCATTACTTCGTCCACTGAGACATCCTGAGAGACTTAGACCTCTTCTTTCTGTTCTAAATGTAGCAGAGGTTGGTGTTGTAGAAATTAACAATGTTGATGCTGCATTGGGGGAAATTTTGGTGTCTTTTGGAGCTGCAGGCGTAGAAAGAGGGATGGCAATAATCAATCCTTCTGAAGGGAATTGGGTAGACTCCGAACAAGTGAATATGATACTTTCACAGGCAGGACTGGAAACTTGGAAGTTGTATGAATCGGTTCCCGAATCCCATGATATCAGAGAAGAATTGTATCAACACATGGATGTCATTGGTTCGAAAATTAACTCCACAAAAATGGTATTGCCTGTTGACCAACATTTCAATGTCAAAGGGGTTGGTTTGGTCGCAATTGGGTACGTTCAATCAGGCACAGTTAGCAAACACGACGAGGTCTTAATTTTGCCAGCTAACGAAACTGGTGTAGTCAGATCTCTGCAAGTAATGGATGATGATGTGGACTCAGCTGTAACAGGTGATCGTGTGGGGGTTGCATTGAGGAACCTGAGAGAGGAGGCACTACATCGTGGATGCATGATAATTCATCCGGAATCTCAATCGCTTATTCGTCATGATAATTCAAAGATCAAAATGAAGAATGCACCATTTCAAAAGAGACAATTAGCAAATGAAGACGTAATCCATGCAGCTGTTGATTTACAATTTGTTGTGGGCAGAATTAAGCAAGTTGATGGAGAAATAATTTCTGTCGAATGGGAAAGCCCACTATGGATTAGAGCCGAAGGCTCGCCAGAGATATTGATTACACAACTTGACGCTATGCCGATGAGAATTATTGGAAGAGTTGAAACAATTGAACAGGTCTAGCGTCAATCCTCCAACATCCTATTTCCTGGCATTCGGCGCTAACCTCACACATGCACAAGACGCCCGAAAATATGCTCGACTTCCCGAGCAGTTATAGCCTCGAAGAGGCGCTCGGCCAAATGGGATGTACTCAGCCGGGCGTAATGCCCGACTGGATGAAGGAGAGTCGGAGCTATTCGATAACCTAAATCTGGTCGGCATAAGTGGGAGATTTTGCGGAATCCTCACAGAGCGACAGCTGACCTTTGAAGACTATTCCGGATATGGAATTAGAATCAATCTCTCCAACATATCGACTCTGAGAAATATCAACATAGCAAAATTACCGAATAGTTTCCTAACCATTGGGGCGGTTGGCGTCTGGGTGGGTGCAACAATAATCACTCCTCCAATTGGTTGGGCTGTTGCTGCAACAGGTGCTGTTTCGATATTTGGTTATCTAAAATTAAAAAATCCCGTTCTTTCAATTGAGACCAATGCTGGAGATAAATATCTCGTTACTGGAACCCAGTCAGAATTACTTCGATTGTGCATGATGGTCGATCGTGTGATGCACGGTTTTACAATCGAAGATGCCAAAGCAGGACTTCAGGAACTTGAACAAGAAAGAGAAAGATTACTCTCTCAAAACCAACCGAAGGCTCTTCTAAATGCGCCAGAAGAAATAGACAATTCTAGTCCAATTATTTTTCAGACAGAACCGGCACCTATGATTTCTCACTCACAAGAAATAACTGCCTCAATCCCAACGACTCCTGTGTCGACTCAGCATTCTTTTTCTCAGCCCATTTCACAAGAAGGTGGTATTTTTGATTCCTTAGATGCCTTGGAGACAACACCCGCTCCAGTCACAAGTTATCCAGAAACCCCTACCGACTCTCGTTCAGCTTACGAGAGGGCCTGGGATCGAGATGATTCTCCTGAATGGTATCACGAAAAGGACACTTCACCGGAGGATAGACTTGGCGAGGCTTTCTCAGACGCTATGGGGTCAATGTTTGGAGAAGGTGGGCTGTTCGGAGTTGATTCGCCAGCAAGCAACGTTAACCCTACGAATTACGAGAACTCTGAACCAAGCATGGATTTTTCTTTATTCGACGATAATCCTGCAAACCCAACTCCTGCTTCAACAGGAGTCACAACTCCGGCCTCATATTCTCCGCCAACAGCAACACCTACTCCAGATAGACCGGTATCAAGTTCACAGATGATTCGCTCAGCACAGTTACGCCATGGTCAGTCTGAAACAAACACTTCCCCAACATGGAGTCTACCCAGCCCAACACAAAATGCAGTTCGTGAAGAGTGTAAGCCGGGATTAGTTAGGACTGCGAAGGCACGTTCTGCTTGGGAAAGCGAGAGCCAAATTCAATCATTATCTATTCCAAAACAAAATACAGAGAATTTCGAGGAGGAATTTCCAGCGGTGTCAAAGCTTGCCAATAGTATGACTAATGGTCGTGTCCGAAGTGCTATAGGTAGACCAAGAAAACAAAGTTGGATTTCTTCATTGCTTTCTCCTACACAGCCTAGTAGGCAATATGCAGATGTTTACGGAGATGAGGATGGCAGAGATCATACTGGAGAGACGAGGTTTAGGTCTAGCCAACTTCTCAGGTTACGCTCTGATCAAGATCACCAAGCCGATGTAGCCTCAAGGGCTAGGGAGACGACATCCACAACCGCACCTTCATCTGCCAGAGACGCGCTAGATAATGTCGTGGCTCGAGTGGCTTTTGGAGAGGAGCGAGAAACAACAAGTAAGTCTGCTAGCCAGCAATTACGATTCTCTCAACTTCGTCCGACTACACAAAAAGGAGACCGACGGTTACCAGGTATTCGTCAACTTAAGTGAGTACTCACTTAATTCCGGCTATTCTTCTGTATCTGTCTACACGGGCGTGGTAGGTGCCACGGTCAATCGACGATATCCCAGAGATTCCTATTCCAGCCAGAGTGAAGGAAGAAGTAACGGTTGCATGAACAAGTGCATTTCTAATAGCCTCAATATCAGTCAGAACACCTTGTCTACCAACGAGATATGCAATCAGCGAGCCAGCAAATGAATCGCCGCAACCCGTGGGGTCAACAATATCGTCAGTCGGATATGCTGGCAAGGATAGAATACCAGCGGGAAGCATGGCGAGGACTCCTCCACTTCCACGCTTAGCGATTAAACATCGAGGTCCAGGTCCAGCTGCAGAGCCACCGTGGAGTGCTTCCCCTGAAATTATTGATTTCATTGCCCGAGGTAGAATTTCATCACCTGCTATAGCACAGACTTCCTGTTCGTTGATTACCACGATGTCGACCTTACGCATGGCTTCGCTTAATGTCTCAAATTCAGTATCAATCCATAGCATGAAAGTATCCAAAACTGTCAATTGAGCGCCAGGGCATTGATCCAAAACCGATACCTGAGTAGCAGGATGAGTGCTAGCACAAAATAGGACTTCTGGGTTCGTCCAAACTTCCGGTAAAGTTGGATTGAAATCTCCTAGAACATTTACTTCAGTGGCTAAAGTTTCGACAGATTCCATTGCTCCCTCGTACTTACCAGACCATCGGAACGTATCTCCCTCCGCACGGACAACTCCTGCCAAATTCAATCCTGCTTTCTCCAAAATCATTTGATCATAGACTGAAAAGTCATCACCGACAACACCTACCAGACCAACCTTGGTTGGCTGTTCATCATGTGTTCGAAGATGAAAAGAAGAGGCAAGTCCAGAATAGACGGCTGCTCCACCAAGAAGGTCCGATCCACTTCCTGCCGGAGTTTGTATGTCATCATAACCGATTGAGCCAACGATTACAACATCCACAATATCACTTCAATTTAACAGGTCTGGGTGTTCCTCAAGATATCTTATTGTTACATCCCTATTTCTGAAGTCATCTTCGGAAAGAATCGCTCTGTGTAATGGAATTAGGGTTTCCACACCCAAAATCAGGGTCTCAGCAAGAGCGGCATCAAGTCTTCTAATCGCCTCTTCTCTATCGCTCCCCCAAACGATCAGTTTGGCCAGTAGGGAGTCGAAAGATGGAGGCATGTCGTAGCCTGTGTGAGCATGGGTGTCCACCCTAACTCCCGGACCTGCGGGCCAATGGCACTCCCAAAGCCTACCAGGTGATGGCTCCAATGTCCTCGGATCTTCTGCATTCAGTCGGGCTTGAATTGCGTGTCCTGAAATCTCAATATCATCCTGAGAAAACGGCAGACTTTCTCCTGAGGCGACTCTGATTCCAAGAGAAACTAGGTCGTGTCCGGTTATCATCTCAGTAACCGTATGCTCAACCTGAACTCGAGGATTAACTTCGAGGAAGTAGAATTCCCCATGCGAATCCCTGAGGAATTCGAACGTTGCCAATCCCTTGTAACCGACAGCCTTGGCTCCTGCTACAACGTGTGCGCCTATATCTGCTCTAACTTCTTCAGAAAGCCAAGGCCCTTCTTCCAAGATTTTTTGGTGACGGCGTTGAATAGAACAGAATCTCTCGCCGAAATGGATAGCATCTTCTCCATCTCCAAGGACTTGGAATTCAACATGTTGAGCNCCTTCAATGAATTTCTCTAGGAAGACCCTGTCATCACCGAAGGCAGAAAGGGCTCGGCCTTGACATAGATTNAGTGCCGATTCNAATTCNTCNGCAGANTCTACCACTTGCATNCCNATTCCACCNCCACCNGCGGCNGCCTTGATGATTACAGGGAAGCCGATATCATNGGCAATNGCTGCGGCTTCCGCCGGATCGGAAACAGGCC
This sequence comes from Methanobacteriota archaeon, assembly GCA_002685415.1. GTDB lineage: Archaea > Thermoplasmatota > Poseidoniia > Poseidoniales > Thalassarchaeaceae > MGIIb-O1. The sequence continues at coordinate 18,500 of NYXO01000014.1, read as the reverse complement.
CNGGTGAACCTTTGGCAATCGGTAACCCGGCCTTGGACATAGTTTCTCGAGCGGTAATTTTGTCACCTAGGATTCTCAATACTTCTGGACTAGGGCCGATGAANGTAATTCCCTCNTCNGCTAANCTTTCAGCGAAAATAGGATTCTCNGCNAGGAANCCATATCCNGGNTGAACNGCATCAGCNCCGACTTCTTTAGCGGCGGCGACNATTGCCTCAATGTCNAGATANGATGCTAAGGGGTCATCTCNNGCTATGTGAATCGCCTCATCGGCGAGCCNNACNGGNGTTGTCAANCGATCTTCACGACCGTGAATCATTACCGCCTCGATTCCTAATGTCCTCAATGACCGCAAAATTCGCAGGGCTATCTCGCCTCGATTGGCAATCAGCACCCTGCGGAACATCAAACCTCGCTGAGGGTNGAATCCTATGTAGAGTTCGGCGACAGCCATTGGCGATCGGACAAAGTTAATTCTGTAAATCAGTAAACGTCTCGTAGGTATCTCTTGTCGGTTTTCATCATCCCGACCTCTACGAATTCCTTGGCTTCTTCAGGGGACATACCACCATGTTCTGCACAGATTTCAATAAGAGTTGAGTGTACATCTTTAGCCATGTAATTCTTGTCTCCACAGACATAGAAATAGGCTCCACCATCAATCCAATTCCAGATTTCTTCACCGTGCTTTGCCATCAAATGTTGGACATACACTTTCTCAGCGCCATCTCTACTCCATGCNAGGTCATGGCGATCTAGAACTCCTCGGTCCTTCCAATCGTCCATTTCCTCTTGGTAGTAGTATTCTCCTTCTTCAGTCCAGTCACCAAAGAATAGCCAATTGCGGCCTTTGTCACCATTTAGATCACGCTGTTGAAGATAGGCTCGGAAAGGAGCAATTCCTGTTCCTGGTCCGACCATTATGCAATCTGTGTTGCCATCTTCAGGTAGAATGAAAGAACGTGTAGGGGACATGAAAACACCAATTTCTGTGTCTTCGACATCACACCTGTCAGCCAAAAATCCTGTGCAGAGACCAGTTCTGTCCCGTTCGTGGTGAGAATATCGTACGATTCCCACGGTCAAATGAACTGTTCCAGGCTCATGGTCTGGGCTACTCGCGATAGAGTATAGACGTGGCTTCAATCGATCCATTCCATCGACAAATTGTTGAGCGGTAAATCCAATGTGGCCAAAATCGTCCATAGCATCGATGTAATCGCGAGACCAAATGTAGTCTTCCATCGCATCTGCATTACCAGTGAGGTCTCTCCATAGTGCCTCAGCGGGGTCACAGGCAGCGCCGATTTCTTCGTATCCTTGTGGAATGTCTTCGCCTTCTCCTGAGCCAGACCAGTCTACCAATACCGTTCCATTTTCTGTCGAGACTCGATGTCTGCGGGTGATTGCTATCTCAACTGGTTCGTCACCACCCATTCTGTTGCCAAGATTCTGAATCCATTTCTTTGAGATTCTGTGAATCTCTAAATGGTCAGTTAGTGCTTCCTTCAGAGTTGCCTCTCCAAGGTGAGTTTCAACCATTTCATCTCCACTGAAGTTGGCTGTTGAAAGTAGCCTCTCGACCAGCTCAGGCGGACACCGTGGAATAACACCCAGTGCATCTCCTGCCTTGTATTCAAGACCAGAATCCCCCAAATCGAATACTATGTGGCGAGTTTCTTTCCTCGAACCTTCTCCATTGAGGACGTAATTTTCCGTTAGCTTAGAGCTGTATGGATTCTTTGCACTCCAATCTGACATTGTACTCACCAGCATNCCGCCGAGCGAAAGTCCGTTTATCAAAACAAGGGGCAGAAGGTTCGCCCGCGTAGCGGGCNTCGAGACCCGAATGGCTCAAGTCATAGACGCCTCATGGAGAGCCATGCCGCGCGTGCAGTTCCTGGGCACCGGGAATGCATTTTCACCTCATGGAAGAATGCACGCGCTGGTCTTAATCGATGGTAAAATACTGGTAGATGCTCCTCCTACATTACTACCTCAATTACGCCGNGTAGGAGTNTCAAGTGACGAAATCGAACATCTATTGTTTACACATTGGCACGCAGATCATATGTTCGGATTTCCATTCTTTATCCTCGAGAGAAAGGTGGTTTCGAATGCTACAGATTCTCTGAATGTCTATCTAAGACCAAAGGGGAGAGAGATTCTTTCGAACCTCAGTCATATTGGGTTTCCAGGAAGCTTGAATGACGTTCTAAATGACGACATTAGNTGGGTAGAAAACGAATCTGGAGAATTGCAAAACTCGGAATGGAGTTATGAGAGGTTCCGAGTAATACACACTCCCGAAACTGACCCACATGGCTACTTACTGACTCATAGGAGTGGATTCAAACTACTACATTGTGGCGACTCTGGGCCTTGTCAAGAGATAGAAGATCGTGCAGCAGCAGCTGATGTAATCCTGATTGAAATGGGGGTCCCAGATTTCGTAAACAGCCCTAATCATCACAATCCGAGTCAAGTCAACTCGCTGGCTGAAAGGCATCCGCATGCAACAATTTTAGTCACTCACAACTACTCCAATGCTGTAGCACAAGCGGGTGGTTTTCCGAGGCCTGAATTGAGGCCAGAAATCATCCAACTTGAGGACGGAGACGAATTNGTAATTGAAGAAAATAGCGAATTTTTTCATGTTAGAAAATAATTGANAAAAATAACTTNTATAAATATGTGCACGTTCTAAACGGAATGAAAATAGAACAAAATTAAGCAAAATTATTNTCCAGTAAACGAAACTCTCGNAAGAAAAAACAATTACTATCGNTACAATTACAAAATACAACTTATGNCTAGGTGAAAAAAGTAAACNAATTGAGTAAATGAAATCNAAAAATTACAGAAATTATCGTTAATTTTGCAGATAATATGGAGAGCAAAAGAATATGTCATTAATATTTTACTTACTATCATAATCATGCATTTCTTCCCCATAGGCCCGGCAACTTTCATTACCACCAATGCCTTCGTCGAGAATCCGCGTTTGCTTCCGATGACTCCAGACATAGGACGAGTTAGTAGACTTGGAATGATAAACGGTTGTGTGTTAAAAAATGGAAGGAAATATTTTCGAGAAGATATTAGGGCAAGATTCCCTATTCCTCGATAGGAAAGCCTTCGACCACGCTTTCGAACCTACGACATTGCCTCACAGAGATCGTGAAGTCGAAGCGCTCGTGAGAAATCTAGTAGATGCTCTCAATGGTCACATACCATCCAATATGCTACTCTATGGAGTCCCTGGATCTGGAAAGACTGTCGTCACCAGATTTGTCCTAGGTCAACTCAGGGAAAAAGGAAGAGAGATGGGGCAACCTGTTAGAACCTATGAAATCAACTGTAGACAGGTAGATACCCGCTACAGAGTCGTTCAGACTTTAGCGACGAAATTGTCTGAACGTGGAGATGTACCAATTCCATTTACTGGCTGGCCCACTGACAGAGTACTAGAACAACTAGTGGAAAGAATGGATCGCGCTGGAGGCGTTCACATCATCGTGCTAGATGAAATTGACAATTTAGTTGAACGCGCAGGGGACAATTTGCTGTATAATTTGACTAATCTCAACACAATTCTGAAGCGCTCCCGTTGTTGTATCATAGGAATCAGTAATGATTTGCACTTTACGCAGCTACTTGACCCGAGAGTATCCGGTAGACTCGGTCAAGAAGATTTGATTTTCCACCCTTATGGAGCATCGGAAATCACGGATATTCTTACCGAGAGAGCAAAGACTGGTCTGAGAGAAGAAGTTCTAGAACAAGGTGTTGTACAACTCTGCGCTGCTCTCGCCGCACAAGAACACGGAGACGCACGTCGAGCCCTGGACCTATTACGTATCTCGGTACAAAAGGCAGAACAACGCTCTCAGACGAAGGTCGAACCACGACATGTTAGACTCGCACAATCCCAGCTAGAGCACGACCAGGTCACACCGGTATTGCAAACTCTTCCACTTCACCAGAAGTTGGTGCTCTTCTCAATTAGAATAAATGAGGACAATGGACTTCGTAACATATCGACTGGTGAAGTATACAGAACCTATTCCGACGCCTGTTTGAATGTTAATGTCGAGCCGTTAACCCCAAGGAGAATCTCCACCTTGCTAAACGAACTGGATACTCTTGGTATGATTATGGCGCGTAATGTCAGCAAGGGAAGAGGGGGACGAAGTAAGCAGGTCAACTCTGCAATCCCAAAAACTGTTGATGCAATTACCACAATGAGCGATGCGGATCCACTAATCGCAGAAGCCGCTCGCTGCCGCTACAGATTGCAGAGTCATTTGTGATAAATTCGATTATCCGATGGTTTAATCCGACTGTTACGCTTTAATCTTCGAGGCCCTTTAGGGCCTCAACGGTTAAACCAAGTTCTTAGGTCGTCGCATTCGATGTCGCTCTCTGATAACGACTGGTACTCTTCTCTCACCCGCCCGAGTAGAACTGCTTCCACAGTTATGCTATTGCTAGGCGGATGGGTGCTTTTACTGACAATTGTCAACCTTACTATTGGAGCATATTCTCCTGGATTCAAGGCATTATGGCTTGGATTCCTCAGTAATGGCTCTCTTGGTGATGTATACACAGACCATGATGGAATATCAGTTGTAGTCGACGATATTGTATTCGGTATACTTGGAGTAGCCTTGGTTGCAGTTGGTCATATGGGGATGAATAAAGCCGTTGAAGGGGGTACAGTTTCTGCAATCAAGGGCTTGCCAAACTGCATGTCAGGACTATTTTCTGCTGAGCACGGAATCAGAAAGACTGTTGCAGATTGGATGATTGTGTTTGCAATACTCTTCTATCTCGCATGGTCGGTTCAGTACAATACCTGGGTTGACCCTGGTGTTTTCGCAGTCACTGTAATACCATTCATGTTTGGATTTGGTCTGAATATTTTGGACAAGGCTGAATCTTGAAATTTCAGTCAATCCCTATCCATTGCCGCTAACAGGTTTCTACAGCGTGACTTGGATTCAAATCCAGTCCATCTAAGTACAACTCCACGGTTAGGCTGACCATACAGAACTACAGAACCAAGTGGAGCCATTGGATGAAGCAGTAAAGGTGCAAGATCTTCTTCACCATCTACATGAATTAATGTCTTGCTGTGATCTTTACTCCATACTTTTAGCGCACTTTTGCATGCTTGAAACAAATCTGCGGTTAGTTGACCGGGAGGATTCTTACAAGTGATATTCTCATCGTAAAGTGAAATATCGATCGTAGATGCATCTTCCCATTCCATCCTCTTGGTCTTCCCATCGATTAATGCAATATCTGCCGGACTTCCCATATCCTGCAGGGCTTTGACTGTGACATCACCAACTGCAATTATGGGGCCGTGGCTGCCAAAGATTTCTTCCAGAACTGCTCGGATTGCGACACTCGTATCATCCTCTGGCCCCTCAAATAATTGACCAAATGGATCTTTTAGGCTAGATTCAACCTCTTTTGTCAGTTTGAAATTGGCTTTTCCGATATCCTCCGGGAGGTAGGGTTGACCATCTCTATCAATCTCACCTTTGCGTATTCTTGAACTGGAAATTGGTTTGCCATCGCGGCACATTACATGTTCGACGTTTAGAATTTCAAGTATTTCCAAACCATTACTCTGACGCATCTGATTAATTCTCTTGCAACCGACTAATGTTTCTGGTGTGCATAATATTGCGGAAGCATTCTCGTGCCAAGGTGCAGGCCCATCTTCGTCTTCTAGAATATGAACAGAAATTCGAGAGGAATCTTCACTTATTGATTGTAATAATTTTTCTGAACGCTCTGACCAAGATTCAATTCGAGGGTCTTTTTCCTGGGCGATTTGATCGCTGGTTAACCATACCTCAAGCCTTAGACAGTTTAACAGGCCGTAATCAATCAATGCTCGATGCCCTGCATGAAAGCGGTCGAAGGTACCGCCAAGCAATCCTAGTGAGTGCATCGTTAACCACCTTGAGTTTGTAGTATTGAGGCCTTTGGAAAAAATGTGTGCCCCGGGGCGTAACGGTGACCTTCATCGCAATGCTCGGGCACCTGACCCACCCCGGGACGTCTGTTGGACTGTGGGGTTGTCCCGTAAGTCATTCCGGTCTCTTCCGTTCTCGGTCGTCCGGGGACCCATCACAATCCGACCGTATGTTTTGCACCGGCGATCATTCCCCAGCAGTGGGTCACGTCGGTCTTCGACATACGGCAAATCCCGTTCCGTGGTACCATGATTCATCCTACTAACTCCGGCGTGGGGCTTTCGTCGGCATGGTGTTGCCGGTCGGGCATCGATGGGTCAAGGGATCCCTTGATGAACCCCTCGTATAGGAATTAGAACTGAAAAATTCAAAATTTTACTCATTTTATGGTTTTTTCAATTGACTTTGATTCGCCGATAACCCCTCATGGTAGCCTGAAGTTCTCAGTACGATCCTCTCTGCAACATGTGAATCTCCTTGCAATGCTAACTCATTACTAATTGGTGGCCATTTATCTATAGGTTGGGCCAACCATCCAACCATAGGATGAGTTCTACCGGTACTTGGAGAACCACCCTCAAGAACTGTATCAAGTGATTCCATTAGATCAAGAAGTGGAGAGGCACTTTCTGGTAGAGTTCCTCGTTCACTCCTTGACCTTAGCCTTCTAGCAAGGGAGTTTCGAATCTCTGGACTACAACCAGGATGGAATTTATCTTCTAGACCTGGTGCATTACTAGGCTCTCCCTTAGGCCTCAAAATTGCTGCACTCCAAGATATTGGATTGTCGAACAACCAGTCTAAAGATGATTCATCAGATAGAAGATTGGTCAATAACTCAGGAGCTAGTAATGACCACCAGTCTAGTGGTAAATTGGTAATTATGGCTTCTAATTCCTCTATCTGCAGTTGTTTAGAATTACGTATTCTATCTACTAATAATGACCAAATCTTGAGGTCATGGTCGATAGGGAACTCATTAGCCCTTCTTTGGATCCCTTGTAAAATTGGACCATAATTTACCAGATCCTCCTTTTGGCTTTTGTAAATCCAATCAACCGATTGAAGTGCGGCTAGAGAATTATTAGGTGGATGCACAAGCCAAGCCTCCAAGGCCCACCGGACAAGATCCTCTTGCATATCATCGGGTAACCAAGCCGCATTGCTCAGAAGTTGAGCCGCAACCCAGGAAGCACCGGAGGAGGCACTAGCTGGATCGGTGGCTGGCCTCATACGAAGGGCAATCTCAGAATCTTGATGTAGGAGAAAACGAAGTTTTTCAGCAAAAATTTCCAAAACTCTTGCAGGTGCTTCGTCTGCAACTTCTGCAAGCCTTTCTAGAGGCAAATATTCCAAATCTAGTAATGCTATCCATTCAGAATCAAGCCTACCACGTAACCTCTGCCAACGATGCCAACGTGTCTTTGGAGGAGAAGCTATCCAAGCAGCTATTGGATAACTAGCCTCCATCATATTTGACCAATCTTCATTTCCTTCTGGGTACTGCGCGATTGCCGACTCTATCATTGATGAATTAGCCAATTTGTTTGAATATCCTCGATTATCCAATCCTAATATTACCCAAGGAGATATCTCAACCTCATCAACTTCAGCTTCATCTGGTGCTGTGATAACAGCATCTATTAATCGCACAGGAATATCTCTACCACCAAGAGTGTGGAGCCTTAGCCAAGGGAGAGGCCTTAGGGAGTCTACAATAAGTTGATCAAAAATTTCCAATGGTTGGAGAAGTTGAGATGATAATGTCAGTCTCAGGTTTTTGTGAGATATAACTGCGCTTAGTACATCTTCTGGAATTTTATCAGGGATTTCTAAAACCAAAGGAGGCCGGTCAGGTTCAGATACTGACCATTCGATTAATGAAATAATAGCTGTAGTCCCTAAACCTCGAGTATCGAATAATCTCAATCCACTTTCCTCTGTGGAAAAAGTAGCATCCTTCCAATCCTTTCTAAAGCGTCTCCAGGTTGATTCCTCAACCCTCGCCCTTCGGGATGAAGTCAGGCGCTCCCTCAAGCCATTCAATCTTCGCCGCCTCTCGGAAGGACTCAATCTAGGATGGGCTCGATTTATCCATGAACCTAAACAAGAAATTGGGAAATTATGGCCTTTGGAATCTAGCCCTCCTAAATCCGCGATAACCAATGCATTGGTCCTAGCGGTACGTAGTAGCATGCTTTTTGGTAATCTTTCATCCATAACCGCAGATAACGGATCTTTGGGCCTAATATCTGGTGATTGATCATGGCAATTTCCTAAGACCCATGTCCCTCGATGGTGGCTGGCCTCAGGTAAAGGAGGATCTGGGCGACGTGAGGGGGGCTCGATCCATATCCCAGGAGCCATGGCTACTGGTCTGTCTGAATCAACCAATCTGGCTCTAACAATTCCGAGAGTGTAATTTTCTGCACTATATGAGGAAATAGTTTCTGGATTGTTGCTTGGAGGGGGGTTAGGCAGTATTTCCATATTTCTTAGATCGAACCACCTTGGGGCTCTTTCTCTCATGACAGCCCAAGTCCAAGAGACCCCTTCAGTTCCTGTGGAGAGCCCGTCTTTGGCGGAGCCTCTAGAAGGACGATCTGGGATAAGCACCAGAGGAGAGGCTATTGGGGCAAGAAGTCCCAACAGAATATTTGCACCATTTCTTGCAAGCAAGCAATACTTGTGAGAAGGTCTGGGTAATGGTAGGACCTCAACAGCCCTAGCTAACTCATCTGAACGAATTTCTTCCCAACCAGATTGAGTTAGATGCAATCGCGCACCACGTGACCCGGCCGCTTGATCACTGGCGACCAGTCCATCATTTCTCATCCTTCTCAGTTCAGCGGAAGCGTGCGGGATTCTCAATCCTGTATCTCTAGCGAGAATACTGACAGTTGTTCCACCATCAGTTAATCGATCTAGTAATCGACGACGATGTGAACTACGGATTCTCCTGAGAGTTATCGAATTACGAGAAGATTCGATGATTTCAATCTCATTCGACACCAATTGCCCTCTCCTAATTCATTTAGTTCGTATGACCTACTTAAATTATGCTTTTTTGTTACATTTAATTACACATTTCTCGTGGAAAAATTAACACTTTCATTTCTGCACCGAATTTTTGTTACCAAATTAGACCACGTCTGTGCAACTATTTGTAACAAAGTCAGCGTGTAAGGTGCAGAACTGTTATATCAACGCCTGCTATCCTGTCGATAACGGACTCGTGATGCGGTCGGTTTGACTCGGAGGATTACAAAGAAATTGACATTCAATAACTGAGTTGAACAATAAAAAGACAGAGTTCTAAAACATAGGAGAGATAAAAATGCGCACAACAAGACTAAGACAGAAAATCAAGAAATTTCTAAACGATCGAGGAGAAGCTAATACTACAGAAATTCTCGAACATGTAAACTCTACAATGAGACATGGCACAACCCCTCAGCAACTCGGTAACGTCCTATCGAAGGACAAAGACATACTCAAGGTATCAACAACAAAGCGTGGCGGTGCACTCTCCGGCCGCTACGAAATCTGTGTTTGGACATTGAGGCCTGGAGTCCTAGAAGGCGAGAACTGAAGTTCAAACCATTGGATTATATTTCTAATTCAGAAGACCAGTCGCCACTTCGAGCTAGGCTATTCATAGCCGCTCGATGAGCAAATGCGCTCTGACTATCTCCATTCGAGCCGCTTGCCCATGTTTGCAAGGCGTGCGCGAGTAGCGCTCTGCCGTATGAATAGGATAATTCCCATGGGTGTTCGACAGCCATGCTGTTCATCAAATTGAGATGTGCTGTTGCATCCTCATCCGACTGGCCTCCAGAAAGAAATACAATTCCGGGAAGTTCGTGTGGAACGTGGGCTGTTAGGCAGTCGACAGTCATCTGTGCTGCTTTCTCTCGAGTTCCTTGGTCTTCGCAGGATTTTCCAGGTAGGACCATATTCGGTTTTAGTAAAGCACCTGGAATATGAACGCCCTGAATTTCACACTCTGCAAATGTGGCGTCGAGAATTCTCGCAGTGACATCGAAGCAGGTTTGGGAATTGTGATCTCCGTCCATCAATACTTCCGGCTCGATGATTGGGACCAAACCCTGTTCTTGGCAAATCGCAGCATATCTTGCTAGAGCATGGGCGTTTGTGGAAATATTTGCTTCACTAGGAATTCCATCTCCAATTCTGATTACTGCTCGCCATTTTGCAAATCTAGCACCCAAAGCGAAGTATTCCATGCACCTTTCCCTTAGTCCGTCCAATCCTTCTGTGACCTTTTCACCAGAATGATGAGCCAATTCCTTAGCCCCTGTATCTACTTTTATTCCCGGGTGGATTCCTCTACTTGCGAGGTATTCTGGTATTGGTTTGCCGTCATCCATAGTTTGACGAATTGTCTCATCAAAGAGAATTACACCGCTTATTGCAGATTCATATTCTGGTGTCGAGAATATGTTAGCACGGTAAGCTCGACGAGTTTCCGGAGAAGGTTCCACACCTACAGCCTCTAGTCTACTAGACATTGTTCCATTGCTTTCATCAGCGGCGAGAATTCCTCTACCAGGCGCTACAAGTTCTCTTGCTGTCTTCTCAAGTAGTTCGGTGTCCATATCTGAACCTCAGCCGGACGTGGTGGGATTAGGAAAAGAAACCTTTGTTCATAGAATATGAAAACTAAGTCATACTTAGCGAATGCTATCAACGAATTTATGGTCACCAGATGCTACATCAATTATCTCTGATTGAACTGAAAATCGACCATCTGATAACTCTTCGACTCCAAAGGTCCTACCAGGGCAAACCCCAGTACCGATGAATACTGCATCTTCGCTGGCGCAGAGTTCGTCTCTGNCCCAAAGTCTCTCTATNTCGCCATCAATCATCGCTTCAGCNCGCTCCCTGTGACCCTCATTCTTGAATACAAGTCGGCCTTCAAATGGAGCTCCTANACCCCTCAAGGCNGTAGCTGTAATTACTCCCTCTGGAGCCGCTCCGATTCCCATTAGCATATCAATTTCGGATTTAGGATCTGCAGCATTTAGCGCTGCTGAGACATCACCATCTCCAATCAACACAACATTCACATTGTGTTGATTCAGTTCTGAAATCAATTTCTCGTGCCGTGGCCTATCCATAACTACAATATTGAGTTCGGATTCCTTTTTGCCCAAGGCCGCNGCAGCTGCCTCAACATTGTAGGAAGTAGACGCATCGAGACTGATTTCACCCTCTAACTCTGCGGAACCGGCGATTTTGTTCATGTAGCAATCAGGTGCATGAAGCAGAGTNCCNCGTGGTGCTGCAGCAAGTACTGCCATTGCATTTGGTAAGTCATTCGCCACGTGATTAGTGCATTCTAGTGGATCCACTGCAATATCAATTGAAAGTGCATCAGGGTNACCTTGCATCGAACCTAGAGGCTCTCCAATCCACAACATAGGAGCGTCATCTCGCTCACCTTCTCCGATGGCAACCCTACCATCGAATGGAACCTCGTCAAAAATAGCCCGCATGGCTTCCACTGCTGCACCATCAGCGGCTTTACCGTCTCCCTTACCTCGCCATGCAGCGGCTGCAATAGCAGCGGCTTCGGTCGCAGCAAGAAAATGACTCTCTAAATCGATGGTCGCCATGANTACCTCGAATAGCGTTCAGCCTTCAATCATGCGGGTCGCCCTTGCTCTTTTTGAGAACCCTTACTGCATTTATTCGGGCGACTGGATATTGACCATTATTGTCTTTTTCAGCAGATTTCAGCATATCCCATGCACACAAAAGACCTGCATTAACTCCGCACAAGGCTTCCATTTCTACACCNGTTGTCCAATGTGTTCGAACCGTTACTGTACATCGAAGTGCATCTTCCTCAATTGACCAATCCACAGTACAACCCTCAATCGGAATCGGATGGCAATGAGGAAGTATTCGTGGAGTTTCTTTGACTGCCTGAATTACCGCAATAGTCGAAGCTTCGCGGACATCTCCTTTGGGAGATCTTCCATTTGCAACGATATCGAGACTTGCAGGAGACAAATGAAGTAGACCCGTCGCAACTGCCTCACGAGCGATAATTGGCTTGGAACCNACGTCTATAATACCGGTGATTGAATCCTTCATTTCAACTACCTCTGCAATTCCGAGTGTCCACTACTTATTCAGTAATCCGCTTGTTAGAGATGGATTAAAAATGGTGCAAGATAGCAAAATTAACCAAGCCCAGATTTCCATATTTCGCCATCAGCACGAACCTCTTTTTTCCACAGAGGNGCTTGTGATTTCAACTCTGAAATAAGCCAAGAACATGCTTCGAAGCCCTCAGCGCGATGAGCGCTTCCAACGTGGATACACACTATCGGCTCTTGCGGCAACACTACTCCTGTTCTATGTGCCATCACTACTGATTGCACTGAGAATTTTTCCACTGCCTNGAGTCCGAGNCGCTGCAGAACAGAAGGAAGCTTTTCTTCCCAAGCATCAAATTCCANTTTTTCAACCTCAATACCGTTGTCCATACCTCTGGTCAAACCCACAAAGGAAACTATGCTCCCGCAACCTTCTGAGTCAACCTCCTTGCGAAGTGCTTCNGGATTGAGAACCTCATCTTCCACTCGCACCACGACTTGGACCATACATTGGCATACCCTCATGGTGCTTCAATGCCTCGTTCAAGNGAGGAACCATTCAAAACACGCCACANTAGTTGACAGNCCGTGTCAGAACGTGTCGACATTCTAGGCGCGGGGCTTTCAGGTCTNTCAGCCGCNACGNTACTTGCGCNNAATGGATACGACGTNCACGTNNATGAGATTCGAAAGGANTCGGGCGCTAGATTTGATGGAGATTTTCAAGGCATTGAGAATTGGACAAGCGATATCGACTTCTTTGATGAAATGCGAGAATGGGGCTTAGACCCTGATGAATTCAAATCTGACGGGTTCAGCATAGTTGATTTAATCCATCCAGACGATGAAATTATCAATCCTATTACCGATGGGGTTGCATTTAGGGTAGTTGAAAGGGGAACTGATGAACATTGTATCGATCAAGGTTTCAAGAGAATGGCTATCAATGCAGGTGCGAAAATTCACTACGGCACCAGAAAAGACCCTAACGAATGCCAGATTATTGCCGCAGGACCTAAGGATTCAAGCGCTGTAGCATTTGGTGAAATTTTTCATACAGACCATGAAAATATTGTTGCATTCCAGCTTAACGACAAATTAGCACCTGGGGCATACTCTTACCTGATAATTATAGATGGGGTTGGACTAATTTGTACCTGTTTGTGGAGACAACAAAAGAAGTCTGGAAGATATCTTAACGAAACAATCGCTTGGTATGAACAACATTACGAATTGAATAGGAGGCCAATTAAGAGAGTTGGAGGGAAAGGAGATTTTTCAATTCCCGATCGTTACATCCATGATGGTCGTCATTATGTCGGTGAAGCCGGCGGTTTACAGGATTTCATGTGGGGCTTTGGAATGCGCTATGCTATCACTAGTGGAGTCTACGCAGCACATTCTATAATGGGCCATTCAGATTATGAAAAACAAGTCAGAAAGAGGCTCGTTCCGTTAATTAAGGTAAGCGCAATAAATCGATTTTTGATGAATCGATTGGGCGATCGTGGGTTNAAGNTGGTNGCNAAATATTGGATGNGNCATCANGCNCGAAAAGGAGANGGNCTTGAGTTCATGAAATGGGTTTACCAACCCGGAATATTCAGAAAAGCACTTTGGCCATTTGTTCGCATTGGCATGTTGAGAAGAAAACAAATGGATGATGGCAGAACTGTTTCGCGAATGCCATTCAGAAAGCCCCTTGCCCGAGATGTTTGGGAACCTACCAAACAGGCTGAAGAAATCGGTCAACAATGGAAAGAAATCCAAAGGGGAGGAGCGGGTATTTCGTTCACCGAAACCGATGCTTAATCGTTNTATTTTGTATACTCCAAACACCCGTTTGATTCATATTCCGACCTATGGTCGGGGTGTTATGACATCATGGCCAGACCTAGAGCCAATGCCCAACAGGCTAGTTAATTACGGAGTAACTGATAACGGTATTGCAATAATTGAACTTGCATCAAATTCTGCTGGTGCTCCTCTAGAAGGAGATGANGTAGGACCTAACACCTACACTCATGAAATGATGAGAGATATCGACACNGCTGTCGTCAAGGCNCGATTCAATGATGATGTNAGNGTNATTCTAATCACAGGTCACGGACACAAGTTCTTCTCTGCAGGAGCTTCCATTCAGATGCTTAATTCNGTCACTCCTGGATTCAAGTACAATTTCTGTCTTCATGCAAATGAGACATTAAGNCGACTTGAACAAACTCCGAAGTTGGTAATCTGNGCAATTAACGGTCACGCCGTTGGTGGAGGATTAGAGATTGCAATGGCCTGCGATATTCGAATCGCAAGAAAGGANTCNGGAAAGTGTGGACTTCCNGAAATCAATCTCGGTGTTCTAGCCGGTACTGGAGGNACNGCTCGACTTTCACGAATCATAGGTAAATCAAGAGCCCTNGAATACATGGTAAGTGGAGAATTAATGGCCTTTGAGAAGGCGAAAGAAATGGATCTAATCAACGATGTATGGGATGGTTCTTTGGACGAATTCCGCCAAGATGTCTTGGACTATGCGGGACAGTTTACTCTACCATACAAGGCTACTTTGGCTGTTGGAAANATCAAGCGTTCAGTTCAGTCTGGACCTGAGATGCCTTTCGAATATCACCTCGCACTTGAGAGAGAGCTGCAAGCAGCCCTCTTCAACAGTGATGATGCGAAGGAAGGAATTGCGGCTTACGTTGACCGAAGAACCCCTCGCTTCGAAGGAAAGTGAACTTCTCTCCTGACAAACTAAGACTATGTCTTAGAAGCAGTCATTGATATACGGGTTACCTTTGGGTTTGTCCATGAGCGAGACCGAGATTGTTCAGGACTACTCTCCAAATTTTGAAGCCTGGATTAGCGACTTCCAAGAATGGCAAACTCGAATCGGCTTTGACCCTTCATGGTTGGGCGACTACCGATTCGATATCAAATTCGATTGGGACACCGCTGGAAATAGCATCGAATTTGGAGATTTTGAAGGAATGCCAAAGTGGCAAAGGAGAATGCAAATCCCACAACAAAACATCAGAGATGCAATCATCTCAATGGTGAGTGTTCAGGGAGACACTGAGTTTGCTAGCGTCGAACAGCAAAACCACCTACTAGCAACAGCCCCAACGGAGTACGACAAAAAAAGTGCTCTTCGGATTATGTGCGAAGAACAGAGGCACGGCTGGCAAATGGCATATCTTCTCTGTACTTACTTTGGAGAACATGGTGTCAGAGAGGCTGCAAAGCTGCTTGAGAGAAACGCTCAGGAAGGAACTAGAATCCTAGGTTCATTCAATGCACCTATCGACCATTGGCTTGATTTCTTCTGCTTCACTCACTTCATCGACCGTGACGGAAAGTACCAACTGAAGATGCTNAGCACTTCTTCTTTCCAGCCATTGGCTGCATCTATGGGCCCAATGTTGAAGGAGGAATCATTCCATCTTGGAACCGGAGCAAATGGGCTTCGAAGAATCGTAAAGCAAGGTGTAATCCCATGCGCACTTTTACAGAAATATGTCAACAAGTGGGTCAGTACAGGTTTGGATCTGTTTGGAACTGATGATTCTAGCAGCGCCCAGTGGGCCTATGTCTACGGAATTAAGGGCCGCTATGACGAAAGAGAATCAGAAGATGATGCCGACCGCGCTCATCTCAACGAGGCGAGCCGAGAACTTTACTTCCAAGAATTGAGAGATGAGATGCGACGTATCTCAAAGGCTCGGAAAGAAGGCGAACCTGAGTTGACAATTCCATCTGACAAGTTCAACCGTGGAATTGGAAAATATGCAGGAAAGAAATACACGCTAGAAGGCGAAAAATTCGAAGGCAGCGATGCTGATTGGGATGCTTACCTTGCAGATGTACTACCAACCGATGAAGACGAAGACCGTCTGATGAACGATTACATGCAACAAGAATGGATTCAATATCGAGAGTGGAAGGGCGACTGAAGATGCAACATTTAGCGCTACTCGCCTTTGACAAGGAACGCTGTAAGCCATTCTTTGACAGGCTTACAGAACTATTCCATGAGCACCATCACTCTCCGAGTCAGAACCCAGAAGGATATGAGGAATTACTCTATCGAATACACAGACCATACACCAACGACATGCTAGACATGGTAGATGACTGGATGGGCATAGGAAAGCGGGAGTGGAGAGAAGAGACTACTCGAGAAGTCAAACTAGCAATGTATGCCATTCGCTACCCAGACACTCTACTTATCGACTCCTTCACAGAAGGTGCTAGATCAGATATTCGTAGACTCTCAGCATACCTACACTTCACCCATCACACCTATGCAATTTGGGATGAAGATACTCGTAAAGGCTTAGCAAAGCTAGGCATTGATATTCCAGCAACAGAAGTTGCGGATCCGTTCATTTACGGCGCTTACGTTTCGGCGATTGAATTGCTAAAGGATGTTGCACCATTCACTTGCTTCTTGGAACATGACGTACCTCGACAGCGGCTGTTCCAAGCAGCACTTGCAGCCTACGGCAGGGAGTGATTGCATGGAGGTTCGTACCGTCGCCGTAATCGGCGCCGGTACGATGGGCGCAGGGATTGCTCAGGTTTGCGCTCAAACAGGTTGGCAAACTAGACTCTATGACGCATTTCCTGAAGGATTAGAAAAGGGAATGAATACTATTGTTAATTTCTGGGATAAAGGAATCTCTAGGGGAAAAACTACCGAAGAGGAAAAAGCCAAATGGTCAGCCAACATTTCTCAATCTACTGATTTGAAAGAGTCGGTTGAGGATGTTGATCTGGTTATTGAGGCAGTGCCCGAAAACATGGAACTGAAACAACAAATCTTCAGCCAATTAGAGGAGATGGCGCCCCCTCACGCTATTTTGGCAACCAATACATCAGGGCTACCCATTTCTGCGATTGCAGAGTCAACTAATTGTCCTGAAAGGATAATTGGAATGCATTTTTTTAACCCAGTTCCAATAATGAAATTACTCGAAATTGTTCGACATGATTCTTGCTCGGAAGAAACTATTACAGCGGCTCAGTCAATCGGTTCTGCAATGGGAAAAGAAACTATTCTTGTCAATGATGTACCAGGATTCGCAACCAGCAGATTGGGAGTTGTTCTTGGAAATGAAGCAATTAGGATGCTCGCCGATGGAGTAGCATCTGCCAGTGACATCGACACTGCTATGCGGNTAGGTTACAGACACCCTATGGGTCCTTTGGAACTCTCCGACCTNGTCGGTTTGGANNTAAGAAGAGATATCCTCAATAGTCTGGCTGATGCATTTGATGATGATTCATATCGCCCTCATCAATTGCTTAATTCTCTGGTTGCAGAAGGAAGTCTTGGNAANAAAACNGGAAGNGGAATTTNCGATTGGACTGAAGGAGAAAAGTCCGANCGANAGNATCTNCCATNGTGATTNANGAGGAGTGGNTNNTNTGATTCCATTCTGGGTAGAAGTAATCGGANTATTNGCTGGATTTCTNGGNGTAATTGCNTGGGTNCCTCAAATNNANAGAGTCTGGTCTGAAAAGAAACATGATGGGATTTCNCTACCNACCTTTACTNTAGTNTCAANNTCNCTTNTCNTNTGGTTGGTTTATGGAATCATAATNGGCTCAGTAGCGATGACNNTNGCNAATNTNGCTGCNNTNTNNTGNATTATNNCNATNATNGTAGGAGTTGTTAANCTTCGTAATTNANANTAAATTGNNTCANGAAAACCACGGATGTTTACCAAAAAAATTTCGGGGCACAGGCTTTCCATTTTGTAGATAGTACTCAAATCCAGATACTACGGAGTATAGGTATCGAGTTAATCTTGGTCTTATCCAAAAAGGAAAAACTGGAATAAAACCTGATATTCGTTCAAACAAATGAGGGAAAACCGTGATTTTGAGTTTTGTTCTATTTCTTCCAATCTCAAATAATTCCCATATAACGTAAGATTTTGGGCCATTTTTTTCACCGATAATCAATTCATAACCTTCCATAGGCTTCCAAATCAATACTTCTCGGTAATATTTTCTGCCGTTTAGATATAGTAGAATATCGTGATGCTGATCATCCCATTCAATTATTGAATTAGTTTTACAAAAAGGATGACAATTTTGTAAATTCTGAGGTGCCGAAATAACACTCCAAACTTTATCGATAGGAAAATGTAAATCTTTTGAGTAAGATACTGATTTCCGTTTTTTCATTGAGGTATAATTCATTTCAATGCCCTATTTGCAATATTCAAAATCATTCTTCCTCAGCCGATTTCCCAAATCTAGCATCTCTCTTTTCTAGGAAAGCCGAGACCCCTTCTGCGAAGTCAGGAGTTAGTGAAGCAGCCGTAATCAAGGCCTTTTCAAATTCAAGTTGAGTCTCCATGAAGGTTGT
>NYXO01000048.1 GCA_002685415.1 Methanobacteriota archaeon | reverse complement strand
CAGTTCTAGATTACAGGGGAGGTGGCACGTCAACGTACTTCGTGGTGGTTCAATGGCCTCGTCTGTAGAATTGATTGCAGTCCAAACTCGTGCAATTGCAATGATGAGATTGGCTGAATTTAGTGAAGTAATATCCGATTCGGAATCAAGAATGCAAGAAGTTGGAGAAGAAGAGTCACAATCATTCCGAATAGATATTGCCGAGCCTGGACCAACTCCTGAAGATTCAGACCGGCTCGATTGTTTGCTTGCTGATTTTGGTATAACGGGTGACAGAGTCAAGAAAGGAGACAGAGTTACTCGCAAAGTTTTCGATGAATTGGCTGCAAGTGAAAGACCACTAACTCTGCAAACATTGACAGACAGAACAGGAGAGTCTCGTTCTCGTTCTCAACGTGTAGTGGAAAGATTACGGCAGGCTGGAATAGTCGATAGAGTGGCTATGCGTGATCGCATTGCAATGGATGTATACACTGGATTGTCACGACAGTATTCCGCTAGAGGAGAAGAATGGTTGATGGGAAGAGGTGGTCTTGGTAGGCTGGAGAAAGATATTTCCTCAGCATTGATTGAGGGTGTTCGTAAAGACAAGTTGAGTATCGAAAAGGTAGAAGAAATACTCTCTGATGTATCGATTGATTCCCAGCGATTATTGCTCAACACCCTCGGTGGAAGGATGCCATACGGATATCGAATAGCTGGAAGAAATGGTGAGGATGTTGCCGAGCGAGTTATGACAAATATCGATAGGACTCTTCGTCGCCTAAGGACTGTAGCACAAAGATTGGACAATTCTTTGTCAACGGATGATTAAGCCGCATGGCTTTCCAGCATCTCAAGGTCACATACTGCAAGTGCTTCTTCGTGGGTAGCTTCCAAGACTACTGGACAGGCAACTCCAGCCTCCGCCGCATCTTGCCAGGTTCCAGCGCAAACACACCATCTATCACCAGCCTTCAATCCGGGAAAGCCAAATTGTGGAGCAGGAGTAATCAGGTCATTGCCTTGTGATAGAGCGAATTGTAGAAAGTCGTCTGTGACGATTGCACAGACGGTATGTGAACCTCTATCTCGACCGTCTGTATTGCAGCACCCATCTCGAAACCATCCGGTTAACGGATCTGATGAGCACTTTTGTAATTCGGTTCCTTTGACATTGATTGAATCGTGCATTATGCAGCTACCTCAGTTGAAGTTAGTTCCTTCAGGTATCTGGAAACTCGCATCCCTAATTGTTGTTGGTTTTGTATCGAATGTAATTCTACTCTCATATTCGATGCACCAGGAAGCCCCTTGGTGAAAGATACTGCGTGACGTTTCAGGTTCTTGCAATAACCTTCTTCGTAGACTTCAGAACTCAACTGTAGGTACCTTTCCCAGCACCAATGACGTGCAACAGCTGGGTTATCTTCTCCCCAAGGAGGGCTCTGGTTTAGCCATCCTAAATCTCGCTTTATTTCGTGAAATATTGTCGGACGGCCTATTGCCCCCCTCCCAATCATCAACCCGGCCGCTCCGGTAGCCTCGATACAAGCCGCGGCTGATTTTGCATCGACAACATCGCCATTGGCAATTACAGGGATATCTACAGCCTCAACGATATCGCGAATTTGCGCCCAATCCGACTCTCCTGAATACCTCTGGCGAAGGGTTCGTCCATGAACGCAGATTCTTTCGACACCTTCGGCCTCGATTCTTTGACAAATTTCCAATGCGGTATTTGGGCCACTTCCGGTTCCTAATCGCATCTTCACAGTAATTGGTATGTCGGCAGCTTCGATGCATGCTCGAACCATCTCGACGACCTTGTCGGGATTACGCAGAAGAGCAGCTCCGGCATCATTACGGCAGACTTTGGGAGCAGGACAGCCAAAATTTAGGTCGATTATGTCTGCTCGATCTTGAAGTAATTTTACTGTTTGAACCATCTCATCAATATCACCGCCAAAGATCTGGGGGATGAATGGTGATTCTCGAGGGTCAGATTCGACCTTTAGCCACGAGTGTTTTGCATGTCGAGAAAGGCCTGAAGCAGCTGTAAATTCAGTGAATGACAAGTCTGCTCCAGTCTCAAGTGCCAACAGACGGTAGGCCAGATCCGTAACTCCCGCCATCGGCGCGAGAAACAGCGGCACTGGCTCTACCATGAGCCGTGGCGGGAGTCTATTCATCATCAATCCAACGATTGAATACCTAATGCAGAGTCAAACTTCAAGTTACAATAACCTCAGCCTACTTCATTGAGTAGTCACTGCTCTAGGAGGGAGAAAAAATGTCAGATGATTCATCCACCGACTTCGCTGAAATTTCCTTGATGGTTGGTTCAGCGTTTGCATTTACTAATGTCCCGAGAAATCTTCTAATTGTCTCTGTAATTATCTCAATCCTAGGAATCTCTGCCTTGACTGTCGAGCCGATACTTCTGGATAATAGCGATTGGAAGCCAGTTGAAGCAAAGATCATTGAAACTGACGTAAGTTGTTGTTGGTGCGATGAAGTCGGTTTTTTGGGTGGTGGATGTGAGGTTGATGGAAATTACCCTGAGGTATATTTTTCTTGGGAAATTGATGGAGACTCCTATTCCAGTTGGGATTATATTCTATTTCCGCCTAACCTAAGCAGCAGAAGTAGTGCAAACAATTGGCTAGACAATAGAGGGTTTTCACCAGGCGCAAATGTCACTGGATATGTTAACCCAGAAGATAATTCAGAGGCAGTTTTGGTAAAACAATCTTGGTTGGAGATTGCCTGGCATAATGGCAATGCACTTTTGTCTCTACCGTTATTGTTCTGCAATGGGATTCCAATTCTGATTTTCGTTTTAGCTCGAAGGTTTGAGAGCTTTGTACCAAAGGAAAGACGAAAGCGGTACAAATTGCATCGAGTATCAAATAACTCTTGGACTACACCTGATGAAGCGAAGGAGCTTCAAGCCGAAGCGAGGAGTGCATGGCTGAAGAAAAAACAAGGCAGCCTTAGCGAAGAAGAATGGGAAGAACTCTCATCAATGGCAGAATATATGGATGCTGACTCGAAAGATATTGAAGGCGGAAAAAACCAATTTACTCTGCTTTTGGATGGAAAAAAAGAAATTGAAATCAAAGTTCGTTCTCAAGGTGATTTAATTCAAAAGATTAGCAATATCGAATCTGATTCCTTCATCATGTATCTTGAGGATTCAAAATTAAAAGGTAGGCAGCTCGAATTCAATTTCCTAGGAGACAAGGATGGAGATGATTATCTGCAGATTAGAGAATTAATTGCAGATGAAGAAATAAGGTCAGAAGACATCAATGTTGAGAAAAACTTCGGCAGAATTCCATCATTCATCAAGGAAGCAATGGATAATGCCAACAGCGATGACAATTGGTGGGGCGAAAGTTAGTACTCAGAAGGTTGATTCCCAATCTTCAACGTCTTGGGCTCTTTCCCAATCTGCGTAATTTGTAGCTCCTCTTGCAGTTAGCATCTCCCTAGCGAGTAGCCAGTAGATTAGAGCTAATGAGCGTCGACCTTTGTTATTCGCGGGTAATGCTACATCGACATTTCGAAGTGTATTGTTGGCATCTACGATTCCGACTATCGGAAGACCAGATGATACAGCCTCTGACAGAGCCTGTGAATCGGCTGCTGGGTCGGTAACGAACAAAACCTCAGGTTCGGTGTATGTTCGTAGTTTAGGATTGGTTAGAGTACCTGGGATGAATCGGCCAACGATTCGCTTTGCGCCGATTGACTGAGCGAATTTTCTAGCAGGCCTTTGTCCATATTGACGAGCACTGACAACAAGGATTCTCTCAGGGTCGTAGCGAGATAGGAAGTTAGCGACTGTTCTAATTCGAGCGTCGGTTTGATTGATGTCAATCAAGTGCAGTCCGCTACCGTCTGCTCGATCGGTATCGATGAAGCGTTGCATGTCTGAGGATTTCTGATTTGTTCCGATGTGGACCGCGTGTGTCTCATAGACATCATACGGTACTAGGGGTGACTCACTTTCACTCATGGTGTATCCTCAGTGGCGCGGCGACCTGACTTCCCCTCATAAGCGCTACGCATCGCCCCAAAGGGGCGTAGAAGCCAAAATCACAGGTTTTCGAGTACTGACAAATCAGTACAGTCGTCATTTTGGTGGATTTCCGCGAACTGTACACATGGTTTGGTAATAGTTAGCGTCATTTCGAAATAATCATGGAAAGAAAGTTGTTCTAATGGAAGGTCAGCTCCATATCCTCGGGCGTCGATTTCTACAGTCCACTTACCAATTGCCAAGTCAGAGAAATCAAATCTCTCCAATGGATAGTCTTGTGTTGCCCTTACCTCCCAATATGGATTACCGCCTGATTCTTTTACACCAGGCTCCCAAACCCTGACTTCGATATATCTGAGTTCATTGCTTTCGTTTAGGTCAAGAAGTGTAGAATAGGGGAATTCGGCACGGAAAGTAATTGACATTTTTGAGATTGTATCATCAAAATCGATTGGCGTCTCGTTAGTGTATTGTACAGAATCGAGATCTAGAGATTCTGAAGTGAAGATAACTTCCCAGAAGAATGATTCGTCTTTATTGATTACAAACGGCTCTTCACGCATATCTTCCATGATTTCGCGTTGCATGACCAAACCCATGCAACCCACACTTATTGTAGAAAAAAATAGCATTAGAAGCAAACTGAACACAGTCAGCCCCGTACGCATGAATCATCCTGAGTTGACACTCAGTCTTCAATCGAACGGAGACAAGAGTAAACTGAATTACGATTATTGAAAACAACAGGGATGCCAAATTCATGATGATATCGAATTTGAATTAACTGCTATATTGATGACCAATGGGTATCTCGCAAAGTCGCCTCAATGACGACAAGAGGGTCAACTGAGCCGTAAGGCGTTGACGTGCCCTGTGAGTACCGAGAGGCACAATCACTCTTCTTCATCGGCTGCAACACGTGGCTCGTGAACTTCTCGGAAAACTACAGTTCCAACCTCAAGGTGCTCGCGGAGCGCGCGTACTAAGGAGAACTTGGCGTACGCCCAGTTTTGGTCGTATGCGATTGAATCTGGTAGTGTGATGGTGACATCATCGCCATCGAACTCAACCTCGAAGTCGGAGCGACCAGTATTCATCTGTAGAAGTGTAGCAACACGCTCAGCACGGTCCTCTACAACCTTGACAATGGTGTAGGTGTACCGCAATGTAGTACCCGCTAGCGGGTGGTTGTAATCGACACGAGCACGTCCGGCACGTAGCATCTGCAAGACACCATTTCGGCCACCGATTTCGACCGGAGCACCTATTGCAAGCATGTTTGGGTCGCGCACGCTGCGAAGTAGTACATTCTGTGAGATAGTCTCAACAAGAGATGCATCTCGCTCTCCATATGCGTCGGTTGGCTCAATATCGAAGGTGTACTCTTTGTCTGTCTCAGCATCAGAAAGGTGAGCTTCGAATCCAGCGATTAGACGACCTTCGCCGACTACTGTGATCATTGGCTCGTAAGTTCGAGCTTCATCAAAGACCTCGTGCTCCTTGGCGATCTCTTCTCTGGTAGTCTCGATAAGATCGCCAGATTCAGCGTTGTATAGGTCGTATTCGATATGAACGATTGCACCGTTGTCCATGGATAAGCCTCCTGAGGGCGACCCGCCGACCTATCTCCCCTTTTTGATTCAAACGGTTCTCCCTTAGGGAGAATATTGGTGCTTATTCCTCTTCTTTGGAGGCTACTGGACTGCTACTTAGCAAGGCCGCGAGACTACCTAACATGATTAGCGCCCAACCAGCCCAAACGAGGTGAGAACCCCGTAAATCATGTACTGTGACTCGGATTTCATCCACTTGATCTATCTCACCTCGCATCATTGAGGATAGACTGATTTCCGCTTGTTGCTGGTCGAGAATGAATATCATATCTCCGCTCGGGCGAACCATCCTATCGACTTCCGAGCGGGTTGTTGCAAAATTAAAGCGGAGAATTCCAGGAGTGACTTCGTCGACTTTTTCCCCATCCTTTGTCACCTCAATTACAAATCCTGCGAATCCTTCTCCAATTTTGTAATCGTATTCAGGGTCTTCCTCACTCAATAATACAGTATCTCGGAAGGTTAGTTCGTATTCTTTGAATTCAACAGGAGTATCTTTTTCGAGAGTTACCAAATGACTTGGATCTGAACGATCTACGAGTGTAGTAGTAAGTACATGACCCAATAGAAGAAGAATTAGTCCTAAATGTGCAATATGTGAACCAAATAATCTCAAACGTGCCAAATTAGATTTCGCGGTTATTCCGTCAGAACGCAATTTAGGCAATACCTTACGACCAGTTGTGAAAACCACCCTTGCGGTTGGAGGAAGTGCCACAAATAGCCAAGTTAGCATGAACATGGCAAGAGCACCTCGTGAGATATTATCGGTCAGCATGAGTTGAGGATCTCCTGGAATAGAGAACTCATCTGCATAATATGCGAATAATAACGAGGCGATCAGTGTAGTAACCATGAATGCGTTTCCACGCTTTGCATCGATACTTTTGCCGAGGGAGTAGATTGTAATCGCTAGAATCGCTAGGACTATTATCGAAGAACCATAGAATTCGTGAGCAGCTAAACTGGTTCCATCTATTTCGGCGGCGAGTAATAACCAAGTCAAAGTCAAGAAGGCAGCCGCTGAATACCAAGGAATTGCCCTCGCGACTTTCATTCGTACTGAAGTATCGTTGAACAGTTTCGTTAGGGGTGATTCCTCTTCCTCCGCTGACATCAACCATGGTCCAAGGAATAGTAACATCCCGATAATCGATTGTTGCAGAGTTGCAGCCCAAGACCAACTTGCGAACAACATCAGGAATACACCTCCGAAGACCCAAGCAGCAGGAGGCTTCTCAGAATCTCCTTTGATTAGCAAAAACATCAGTGCTCCACCGACAAAAGTTACTGCCGTTGAACCCATCCAAATACCCAAGGCAATGGTTGCAATCAGCAGAATAATAGAGAGTTGTCGATTTTCAATTAGCATCGAACTCTTTGAACAGGAATTAAGCAGTTTGTCCTGTTGTTTTACCAACCACAAGAATGCCGCAAAACAAAGTGAAATCATGATTAGGAAATATGCTGCCACTTCTAGACCGGCGGCACCGTCATCGAATAATTGTACGATTCGTATGTACGGGTCATTGTATTCTCTTGCTTCTTCATTGCCGACAAAGGAGTGTACTGAAGCCCATACTCCATTTGCCCTTGTGACTAAAGTTGCATGGATTGCAAGTGCACCAGCGAGCATACCAAGGGCTGGTGATGCGATTATTGCGGATTCTTTTTCAGAATCGGTTCGCGCACGAGCATGAACAATCATCAACAAAGCAAACCAGGGTAGAATAGAACCTGTCTCGACTGGGTCCCAGGCCCAATATCCGCCCCAGTCGAGAACTGTGTAAGCCCACAATCCACCTAATCCAATTCCTAAGGTTCCAATCAGAAATCCAGCACGTGCCCAGTGTAACTGAGCCTCGTGAACTTGCCTTGCATTTCTGCCTTGGATGAGTCCGGCCAGTGCTATACTTGCAACAGCTAGACAAAGTGAGTAATATGCGAAAACAAGCGGTGGATGAATTACCATTAGGTCGGTTTGAAGTAGAGGATTCAGAGTACCTCTCCAACCGGTTGACTCGGCAAAAGGAGAGAGTATCCAAGAGATGATGATTATCGCAGCAGTACAACCGTGCATTAGTCTAATTTCAACTGAATTTGAGACACTGCGCCCCGACATAAACCAAGTGACAGTACCCATTATTGCAGCCCAAAGCAGAAGAGGACCGGATCTTCCTCCCCAAACAGCTGAGATTCGGTAGAGTGTTGGCAATTCTTCTCCACCATATCTTGAGACTAAATCTAAAGCTTGGAAATCGAATATGAATGCAGACGTCAAGAATATCCAAGGTGCAACTTGAGAGGCTAGAGTCGTATGTCGTGCTAGTGGTTCTCCCGCTGGTAATCGAGTGAAACACCAAATTAGGCTGGACACTACCGCCAGCAACATTAGGAGATTTCCAACAGTGGGGAGTATCGAATCACCAGCCGTAAAACTTAGCCCTTGAATAACCGAATGAAAGCATTGCAGGAATTATCCGCTTTCCATAGAGACTTGGTCTACGTAGCAACAATCGTAGACAGACCGCTAACTTTCCATGAGGACCCATATTGCTCATTTCATCTGGGAAACACTGAGCCATGATTGACATATCTTCATCGCTAAGGTCGAATAACGCCGATTTTCCTCGCAAAATTTTAGCATAAGGGGGGAATTCATCGCTCCAGAGTTTCTGATAACGAGACATTTTGTTCGCCGATAGGTCGTCTGCTTCTATTTGCTCGGCAGCAACATCTGCTGCGAAGGTGGCGGACTTTAGTGCAAGGTGAGAGCCGCCTTCGAACAATGGTGATGTAAAGCCAGCTGCATCACCCACCAGAATTAGTCCATCATCGTAGGTGAATTCGAATGGGCCCGAGATTGGAATCGTGCCGCCGAATGCAGGATTGCCCTTTTCCTTCCATGGAGGTGGAACCTGTTCGAGATTTTTGAAGTGAGTTGCCTCAATGAATTCATCTAGAGCCTTCTTTGTCCGAGGCTTATCCTCGGAAACTAGTCCTACATTTGCCCTACCATCACACTTTGGAATCATCCACAAGTAACCCTTTTCGGCATACTCAGGCCATATGTAGAAGTCGAGATAATCATCTGTTGGAACTTCCAACATCTCGTATTGCATTCCGGCGATAACCTGGCCTCTGGGATTTAGATTGAGGATTTTTGAGGCTACTCCAGCGACCCCTGATGCATCGATAACGACCTTCGCCTGGATTGGGAATTGGTCGCCATTACCATCACAAAGCCAGCCTGTGAACTTACCTGACTCATCGTATTGTTTGTCCATGGTACGCAATTTATGAGATAAATGTAGTTGAGCCCCTTCTGAAACTGCCTCTTCGGCAATCCAACGCTCGAAGAGATGCTTTTCCAAAACGTAACCTTCCTCGGTGAGTTTCTTTGCAGTTCCATCTGGGAATATCACACGAATACCATGTACTCGCTTGCTGATTACGTGAGGAGGTAGGTCAAGTTTGAGATTATCACAAGCAATATCTGAGATACATTCACCACAGTGTACAGGAGTTCCAATCTCAGGATGATCTTCGATTAGAATAGTATTGAGACCCTTTCTAGCACTATGAAGAGCAGCGTTACCGCCACCTGGTCCAGCCCCGATGACCAGCACATCGCAGGTCGTGATGTCTTCCGCCACGATGGTTGGCGAGGTGGGATAGGCCATGAATCCGTCGGCTAATTTGTCCAAAATGTCATGACGAACATATTCAACGGTGAATCGCCACGCGAGGTTATGACTTGGCGTAGGCTATCGCGTTACATCGACGCTTTGGACAGTGCTGGAGAGCTGCGTAGAGTCAGTGACCCAATAGACTGTCACCTCGAAGCAGGGACTATTGCTGACAAGTTGGTCAAGTCCCAAGGGCCTGCGGTTTTGTTTGAACAACCGCGATTGGCTGATGGTTCGATTAGTGAATTCCCATTGGCGATGAATCTCTTCGGTACATACGAGCGAACCAATCGCGCTTTGGGTGTCGAAGAACCATCAGAAATTGGCAATAGAATGGTCGGCTTGATGAAGCCGGATATTGGTGGAATACTTCGAGCGCCATGGACTGGAATTCCACTGGCCTTGCAGGGAATGTCAATGGCGCCCAAGAAGGTCAGAAGAGGAGCGTGCCAGCAAGTACGCATGGCTGACCCTGATGTCACAAAACTACCGATCCCAACCACTTGGCCGCAGGATGGCGGGCCATTCATTACACTTCCATTGGTAGTAACTGCTGACCCTAATACAGGAGTTCACAACATGGGTATGTATCGAGGTCAAATCTTCGGACCTAGGGAGGTTGGATTACACTGGCAGCGTCACAAGCATGGAGCTGACCACGCTGCCGATTCCGGCGATAATAGAATGCCTGTTGCAATCTGTATTGGCGGGCCCCCGGAATTGATTTTCTCAGCGATTGCACCACTTCCGGACAATCTATCTGAATACGAATTTGCAGGTTTACTGGGAGGTAGCCGACTACGACTGACAAAATGTCTGACTAACGATCTGTATGTTCCGGCAGAAGCAGACTTCGTGATTGAAGGTTACACGATTCCTGGAGAGACTAAACTCGAAGGTCCATTTGGTGATCACTTCGGCTACTACTCATTGGCTGAGCAGTATCCTTTCATGCATGTAACCGCAATCACTCACAGAAAAAATGCAGTCCTACCAGCAACCATAGTTGGAGTTCCACCAATGGAAGACGGATATCTTGGTGAATCGGTGGGAGATGCCTTCCGACCGGTATTGAAATTTCAACACAGAGATGTCGTTGATCTCTTCCTACCATTGGAAACAGGATTCCATAATCTAGCGATTGTGGCTAGCAAACAACGCTACCCCCGACAGGCTCGCAAGACTGCATTGGGGTTACTTGGCGCTGGTCAATTGATGTTCCTCAAATCGATTATCGCTTGTGACCCAGAACATCCAGTAAAGGATCTAGATGCTCTTCTTGACGTTCTGGACTCAAAGGTAGANATNNCGGGCGATGTNCAAGTTCTGAAAGGTCAAGTTGCTGACTCACTTGCACATGCCTCACCTCACCTAAATGTCCATGACAAAGTGATGATTGATGCTTCAAGCCCAACTCATGATGATCCGATGTTTGGGCTGACAATTCCAGANGGACCNGGTGAATCATTGATTGATTCGGTAAGCCAANTNGAAGGANTTACTCAAGTCAGAATGCTACGTNCTTCGATGATGGTTGTAACCACACATATCNAAGGTGGACCAAGGCCAGAAGAATCNGTTGAAACCGTCNATGAGGAAGGNGCTGCTGCGCAGAGAGAACATATNGTNAATCTCNGAGATNCTATTTGGTCGCTAGATGNCTCNGAAAATCTGCGCTGGCTATTCATCACCGATGATGATGCAGACTTACAGGCNGATGGNTGGNGAAGGAAANTNCTNTGGCAATTNTTCTGTAGATTCGATGTGGCAAGNGACTTACATTTCGATGANAATCGTTCNCGACTTGCTTGGGATGCNACNGCACCNATNCCAAGTGAGACNGGNCCCCNTCCAGTTAGGCGCTGGCCNGGNGTTACCCTNCATGACCCTGAAGTAGANGCNAANGTTGAGGCTTGGATGAAAGAAAANAATCTATGAGGNNGAATTATGGGANTCAAAGAAATTCTCGAATTCGTNAAAGTCGAGCATACTCTCTTCTCATTACCATTCGTTCTAATNGGTTACATTCANGCTCACAACCAATTCATCGATGAGCTNNCAGGCGACTCNAGTTGGATTTCTATNGACATTGTNTGGATTCTAATTGCAGCTGTCGGGGCAAGGGGTCTTGCAATGACNCTGAATCGTATCATNGATCGNGATATTGATGCTCAAAANCCACGTACTGAAAGCCGACATCTAGTAAGTGGNTCGATGTCNATGCGNACCGCTTGGAATTTAGGNCTNGCATTCTTGATTATGCTTTTATTCAGTGCCTGGCAACTAAATGAAGTCGCTTTNATGATGGCTTGGTTACCCGTCTTGGCATTCGTAATCTACCCTTACACCAAGCGTTACACTTGGGGTTGTCACCTTTGGTTNGGGCTCTGCCTTGGTTTGGCTCCNGCNGGNGCTTGGTTGGCGCTTTCGGCNGATGTCCATNNNTGGGATGCAATACTAGATTCGCATTGGTATCCTACTATCTTCTTCATCAGTTTAGGAGTAGCTCTGTGGATTACNGCCTTNGATATCAATTATGCTCGNATGGATGTTGAAAGTGATCGCAAACAAGGAATNCATTCNTTCCCAGCNAGATTTTCCGAACAAGCAACTACACGAACATCNGTGCAACTGACTTTACTTTGGTTTGCNTGCTTCGCAATCGCNGANCCNATGGATGAAATCTATTTNCTTGCAGCNGCNGGAATNATGGCNATTGCAAATATCGCNGTNNTCNTTGCNAGAGAAAGANTTGCAGATTTCCAAACGACTCTNTTTCGAGTNTCNATGNTNACCGGTTGGGTCTTACTAGCNGCCATAATCATGCATGACCCAAGCGCTGTTGGAACGCAATAAGAGGTTAGGTTCAACATCAGAGTTCAATAACTCCCAAGATAAGCACGATATCCCTAAGGTGATGCCAATGTCAGATGTCAGCATGTTCCACCTTCATTCGGAATATGGNACTGCAGGTGACCAAGAGGCTGCGATTGATAGACTGATGGAACAAATCGAAGACGGTCAAGAGCGCTGTGTCTTGATGGGAGTTACCGGTTCTGGCAAGACCTTCGCTATGGCTAATATCATCCAGAGACTAGGATTGCCTACGTTGATTTTGTCTCATAACAAAACTCTCGCTCGACAGTTATGGCAAGAGATGAGCGAGCTGTTTCCAGAGAATGCTGTAGAGTACTTTGTTAGTTACTACGATTACTACCAACCAGAGGCTTACCTACCTAATCGAGACTTATACATCGATAAAGAATTGCAGATGAATGAGAGAATCGAACAAGAACGATTCTCCACTGTTGCAAGCCTTGTTACTCGTCCTGATGTGATAACTGTTGGAACAGTTAGCGCAATTTATGGTTTGAATCCTCCAGAAGCATTCCAAGAATCCTATTTGCATTTACAGGTTGGAGAGGCGAGAGAACCACAGGATGTCATGCGCGCCTTGGTTGAGATGCAATATCGAAGAACAACCGGAGATATTGCTAGAGGAGATGTCAGACTTCGAGGCGANGTNCTCGATGTCTGGATGCCNAGCCGAGATGACCCNATTAGAATTCGATTNGGCTGGGATGGAATAGAAAAAATCACAGTCTGCGAAGCTGTNTCATGGGANCCGCTTGACGATTTTGAAGAAGCNTGGATTCACCCNAANGAATTCTANATGACNAGTGAAGAAAGATTCCTGCAAGCGATTGAAGACATCGAAGATGAATTAGATGAAAGGATAAATTTCTATGAGAGGAAAGGTCAAGATTTAGAGGCACATAGAATTGAACAGCGAACGAAGTTCGATTTAGAGATGCTTCGAGAAACAGGTTCTTGCAAGGGTGTCGAAAATTACTCTATGCACTTTGATGGGCGTAAAACTGGAGAGCGCCCATATTGCTTACTGGATTTCTACCGTTATTGTGCAGAGTCATATCATGGAGGTGGAGAAAAGTATCTCGTAATCATGGATGAGAGTCACGTTACCCTACCACAAGTAGGTGGAATGTTTGGTGGAGATTGGTCAAGAAAAGCGAATCTAGTGGAATATGGATTCCGTTTACCCAGTGCTCATGATAATCGTCCACTGAAGCTTGCAGAGTTCCAAGAATTGATTCCTCAAATGCTCTATGTTAGTGCAACTCCTGGTGAAAGAGAGTTACGACATCTTACAGAAATTTCTGGGAAAACTGTTCACGAAGGATTGCTTCATGCTCCGGCCGCAGGAGGTGCCGGAGTTGCTGATGTTGACAAAAAAATCGCAAGGTATTCTATGGAGCAAATACTTGCTGATCTTCCAGAAGTGGTTAGGATGGAAATTCGACCCACCGGATTGTTAGATCCAAAAATTGAGGTAAGGCCTACCAAGGGTCAGGTAGACGATTTGCTCAGTGAAATTAACCAATGTGTAGAAAGAAATGAGAGAGTATTGGTTACCGTGATGACAATCAAATTCGCAGAAGAAGTAGCCGAGTATTTGCTCAAGATGGATGTAAAAGCACATTATCTCCATTCCGAAATTGATACCTTAGAAAGAACGGAAATCATCAAAGCATTGAGGCTTGGTCATATCGATGTCATAGTTGGAATCAACCTTCTCCGTGAGGGCCTCGATATCCCAGAGGTATCACTTGTGGCAATTTTCGATGCAGAACGAGAGGGATTCTTGAGGAACGAGCGTTCGCTACTGCAAACAATTGGTAGAGCGAGTCGAAATGAAAATGGAAAAGTGATTCTCTATGCTGATTCTGTATCTCCATCAATGGAAGCGGCAATTGGACAAACAAATGCCAGAAGAAGAAGACAGGAAGAATTCAACCTAGAAAATGGAATCACTCCAACCACCATTCGAAAAGCACTACCAGTAATGGGTGCTGAAGTTGAAGATTTGATGGCTGGAGCAGCAGGAAAAGGTAAGGGTGGCGGACGAAGATTAGTCGCTCGTAAACCAGGAACAAAAGGACTGGATGGTGTCGTTAAGAAATTTGGACTCGGAGCTGGTGCATGGAATACAACAGATTCTGTCTTGGATAACATTAGCCAGCCTGAGTGGGTGGAGGCCGCATACGAGGCCTTGAGTGAAGATGATGTGGAAGATACTCCAATTGATGATATTGAGCGAACCAAATTGATTCAGCGCCTTGAGAATGAAATGAAGCAGGCAGCGGCTAGATTAGATTTCGAAAGGGCTGCCGCTTTACGAGATAGAATATACCAAATGCAGACCGCCAAATAGACGAATTCTACCTAGTTATTCATTGAAATCGTATTCGTCGAATTGAATACGAAGTAGTTAGCCGACCGACTTGTGGCAGCCTACTCGCGAGATGACTTCTCAACCCCAGTTGAGGACTATGACTTCGGTTCCGCCGATAGTCCACGGGCTCTTATCGACCAGATGGCAAGAGCCGGTGGGTTCACTGCAACCAAACTTGCGCATGCAAGAGACATCCTAAGAAATTCAATGGCTAAAACCAATGATGACGGGATACTGAATTGGCTTTCGTTCCCAGCTTGCCTGTGTGCAACAGGAACCCGAGGATTTTTTCTCGAGGCCGTGAAAAGAAAATCATTCAACGTCATTATCACAACTTGCGGCACCTTGGATCATGATATTGCAAGAACTTACCAAGACTACTTTCATGGTGATTTCAATCTCGACGATATCGCTCTTGGGGAAGAGGGACTAAATCGCCTAGGTAACGTCATCGTACCCAACGAATGCTACGGAGAGATTCTCGAAAGGGTTGTACTTCCTTGGCTAGAAGAAATCGAAGAAGAACGGTCAGCTGCAAATCCAGATAATCCGTGGCTAGGATTTGGATCTGTGGAACTATGCTGGGCTATGGGTGATCGAATTGAAGACGAAAGTTCTCTTCTTCATTGGATTGCAAAACATCGCATACCAATGGTAATTCCTGGACTCTCGGATGGGTCAATCGGGGCACAATTATTCATGCATCGACAGAAGAATCCAAACTTCATGGTCGATTTTCTCGCTGACGAACAAATTCTTTCTGATCTAACCTGGACGGCTGAGGAATCTCATGC
>NYXO01000068.1 GCA_002685415.1 Methanobacteriota archaeon | reverse complement strand
TCATAATTTGTTGCAAAAGATATTATTTCATCTTCTTTAATGATGAATTCATCTGATTTAATTTTATGGTTTAAAAACATCTGAATAAAAAGGGGCGGGTATTAAACCCACCCCTTTAATTTATTACACTTGCTCT
The DNA here is from genome assembly GCA_002685415.1 of Methanobacteriota archaeon. Taxonomy (GTDB): domain Archaea; phylum Thermoplasmatota; class Poseidoniia; order Poseidoniales; family Thalassarchaeaceae; genus MGIIb-O1. Next base: position 25,983 of record NYXO01000068.1, on the reverse strand, counting down.
TAGTAATTTTCAACTAAATAATGAACCAAAACTGCGTTAAGCGTTGTAGTTCTAAAGTTTTCAATATCTGAGCGTAACATACCAGCGTTAGCAGGCTGTGCAATTCTTACCATTGGCACATCATCTAACAAAATAGTATGAATTTCAGTAATTAAAGCATCTCTTTCAGGTCCTGCAGCAGTTGTAAATAATGTATCCATTTTTTCAACAAATTCTGCATTGTCATAACCTTTATAATTTTGAAATGCTAGTTGAGGATGGTGGTTCAGTCTCCAATAGTAATATGGATCTGATAATGCAGGAGTTGAGTCCCACAGCCAAGCCTCGAAACTATCATTTCTAATACTTGCTTCAAAGTCTGTAGCAGAAGGATAAACGCTTATTGTTGCGTTTATTCCAACTTCAGCTAACTGATTCGCAATTAATAATGCTACGTTACTTGCATAGGATCCTGGTCTTACTGCGTTTACAGTAATTACCATATCAAATCCATCTGCATATCCAGCATCTGCCAAAAGTTCCTTGGCCTTATTTACATCTCTGCTATAAGATCCCGGTGCATTTGGAGCTTTAATAACTTCTGGTAGTTGTGTGCTAGCAGGTGCTCCATACTTGCCCATAACTCCAGCAACAATTGCGTCTCTATCAACTGCAAGGTTGATTGCTTGCCTAACTCTTTTATCTGCAAATTTTTCATCTGCAAAATTCAAGTGAAGCTCAACTGATCTACTTTCTAATGCTTCAGTAATAAGTACTTTACTATTTCCTTCAGCACTAGCTAATTGATCATAATCGACCTTGAAAGTATAATCAGCAGCTCCAGATAGCATTGCTTGCAATCTAGTTGCTGAATCTGGCACAGCACTTATAACTACATCAGAATATGTTGGTGTAAACTTGTTCCACCCTGGATTAAATGCTAAAACAGCACTTTCACCAGCACTAAATGATGCAAGGTTATAAGGACCATAGTTTGCTGAATTAGATGATAACCATTCTTTTGCCCATGGATCATCATCCGTAGCGTGAGACTTAACTTCTGTTGCATCCAAGATTGTTCCTGAATACCAAGTCAAAGTACCAAGCGTAAATGGTACATTGGCTACTACGTTAATAGTAAAAGTTTTATCGTCTATTTTGGTTATTGGACTTTCTGTGTTCCAAGAACCTACACCCATCAAAAACCTGAATACAAAGTCGTTAGCCAACACTCTTTCAAATGTATAAACAACATCATCAGATGAAATTTCATTGCCATACGGACTCTTCAATCCATCTGGCAAGGTAACTGTTATGTTGCCATCAGCGTCGACAGTATATGATTCACAAATAAAACATTGCACATCATTTATTGCAGGTTGTANAGATGGGTCATCTTGAGCCTTAAACTCAAAAAGTGCACCGCCCCAAATCGCAGCTACAGCTGTACTTGCTGTACCCTGGTAAACAGCAAAGTCCGCATTGGATGGTAAAGCAGGCATTAACATTCTAAATGTTTCACCTGTTTTTTGACCTGTTGGACTTTCTGTTGCGACAGTTGTTGCGGGTGCATCTAATGATTCTGAGCTTTCTTCAGTTACAGCTTCTTCNGTTGATGAAGTATCTGCATCTCCACCTCCGCAAGCTGTTAACATCATAGCTAGAATCAACAAGATAATGCTTGTTTTTTTCACANTATCTCTCCCCCTAACTAAATATATATATATTTATTTATCTAATTTTAATATTCCAGAATGCAACTTTTTAGCGTAAATGTTTTACTTTTGTTAAATGATTTGCAGGGTTAATCGGTTTCTACTAAGTCAGCACTACCAAGCATGTTGCCCATTCCTGCCAAAATAGCAGTCACAAATAAAATTTCTACAAATTGTTCTTGTGAAAAATCTTTAAGGGCTTTTTCAATTATTTCTTTTTCCGCACGTTCAGATGCTTTGGAAAGTGAAATATGGTTTACAAGTTCTAATATATTTTTCAAACTGTCATCAAACTCATCCAATTTGTTGTTTTTTGCATTAAATATTTCTACTTCAGACACTCCATTTTTCATAGCTGAATGCTCATCTATAGATATACAATATTTACACCCAGATATTCCAGCAAGTCGGAGGCGAATAATTTCCTTAATNTTTAAATCTACGGTACCGTTATAAAATATTTTTTTATAGAATTCTTCNTAATACACTTCAGCGACTTTTGGATTTGATCCAAATACTTTTAAAAAAAATGCATCTCCTGTTANATCAATTGACTTAGNTATGTTTTCTTNCAAAAAATGTGGTAATTTTTCATCTGAAGNTGGTTGATATAAATTTTTTATACACATNATTACAAATNTGGTGGATATTNGAATTTAAGTTGAAACTCTTCCTCAAGTACTCTTGAAAAATCTAGAAGATCACTATCGCATCCCCTTTTTGCAATAATTTGAATACTAAATGATTCAGAATTGTTATTTCTAACAAATGGTATTGATATTGCTGGGTANCCACAAAGAGATGAGAGGACAAGGGGCTTAATTAAATTTAAATCNCTTGGTANTTCTTCCCCNTCAAGATCTACANTTTCATTTTCAGGTGATGGTGGGTGCATGAGTTGAGCAGGAGCAATTAAAAAATCAAATTTATCAAATAACTNGTCCACTGATTTAACAATTAAATTTCTAGCTCTTTGTGCATTNAAGTATTCTGTAGCAGAGAATTCAGAACCCATCTGAACAAATTGTTTTACATCACCTCCAAAAAGATCAGGGTTTTTTTTAATTGGTTCCTCAAGAAAAGCTGCGGATTCNGCAGTTAATATTAGAAAAATTGTAGAAATTACCTCATCAATATTCCAGCTAGTAGTTTCTGAGCATTGATATTTTTCTTCGATTNAACTCAANGCTGATTGATACATTTTTTTAATACTCTTGTCCATAGGACTAAAATATTCCGAAAGAATGCCNAGTTTATAGTCTTTTTTATAATTTATATCTTTTTCNAGATCGTATTGGTTTGATATTGCTGAAAATAAAATAGCACAATCNGTTACAGTTTTNGTNATTGGACCNACAACATCAAGTGTCCANGCNAGGGGAACTACTCCTTTTAGTGATATTAAATTTATTGTTGGTTTGAAACCTACAACAGAACACAATGCTGCCGGCTCTCTTATTGATCCGGCAGTGTCTGAGCCGAGAGCACCAATAGCGATTCCACTAGCAACCGCTGCTGCTGACCCACCAGATGAGCCACCNGGAATTGAATTAAGATTCCAAGGGTTTTTAGTCGGAGGAGTTACCGCNCCATAAGCATACTCATGCGTGTTTGTNTTCATTCCAACAAAGCTACCATTAGACTTTAAANTTTTTACAACATCTGAGTCATATNTTGCGATATTATTTTTTAAAGATTCAGAATTTGCTTCAGTTTTTAAATCTTGNACNTCAATTAAATCTTTCACGGCTATTGGTANATNGTTTATATAATGCTGATNGAGTTCCTCATTTTTATGACGTTTNGATAATTTCAGATATTCTTCNGAANTAAAATTAACCAAAGAGTAGATTTTATTTTCGACTTGTTTNATATGATCAATCTGTAAATTTATTATTTCTGAGAAAGACACATTCCCCTGCTTATATAGTTTATGTAAACTTTCNATAGTAAGAAATTTAAATTCAGTCATNTNAATCNGTAGGAATAAATAGTGGNGATATTTTATACTCTTCAGAGTCAAAAATATTTTTAATATCTAATAAGATACTGTCTTTTTGAGACAAAGCTTCATCTGCAGTTTCTTTTGTTCTGTTTTCTTCAAAGTTGTTTTTTTTCATACAAATTTATTTATAGATTATTAACATATATTTTAGTAAGAAAAGGATNAGCATGGAATTTGAATTAAACAAAAACAACACGGGTCTGCTTGTAATTGATATGCAAAATGGNTTTTGTCATGATGANGGTTCTTTTGGAGGCGCTATGGGACTGGATATTTCTCCATTAAAAGAATCAATAAGTGGNTGTGTAAAGCTTNTAGAAACAGCTCGTAAAAATGAATATCCTATTGCATTNACAAGATACATATATAAAGAAGANTATTCNGACGGTGGGGTTTTAGTNGACGANTTAATGCCTGGCCTTGCAGANGTAGAATCTTTAAAAGCNGGCACATGGGANATTGAAATTTTAGACGANTTAACTCCTAATGAAGGNGAAACTGTTGTAGATAAAAATCGNCCAAGTGCTTATTACAACACCAATTTAAATGAATGGCTAGAGGGAAATAATTTAAGTCAAATAATTTTGTGTGGAGTTACTACAAGCATATGTGTTGAAACTACAACAAGAGATCTCAGCCAGGAAGATTATAGAGTAGTTATAGCATCTGATGCTGTAAACGAATTAGAACCAGACAGGCATGAAGTTGCATTAAAAACATTGGCTTTTGGTTTTGCTTGGGTTAATTCTGTTGATGAAATTATAAGTAGGATGAACTAAGAAAATTCTTTTTTTAACTTTCCAATAAAATTTTTCTCATCAAAATAAATTAACTTTTCAGGGTATTCGTTTAGTGTATCTTGAAATATTAAAGACTTCATTTCAGAGAATGTGATTAGATAAGTTGGAACATTTATGTCATTTAACTCTTTGGTGTCTTGAGATGCTTTAAAGGTGCATGTAGCACAATCTCCAACAACAATTATCACAGAGTCATAAGTTGTAGAAAAATCAAACCATTCAATTGGTGTTTTCTTATCAACTTGAGATATTTTTTTCACATCAATTTTAAATGCACTATCAAATCGACTTAGAATACTTTCAACTTTTAAATGAGATTGCGAATTAGGGTTAAGCATTGAATCAACCAACAACACTTTACTTTTTAAAATATCTTTTTGTACCTTGGAGATAGTGCTCGGCAAATAATCACTATGAGGTTTTATTTGTATTACCTTTATCATTTAATTTCCTTAGTAATAGATATACCAGAACCAAAACATACCATTGAGTAACCACCTGGAGATCCACCAGTAACTAGGATTTTTATATTTTCAGGCGATTTAAATAATTTAACTTTGTTATCTAAATTTTTATCAATAAAACCATGTAGNCCACGATTTTCTAAATCTGATTTTTCAAAAATACATTCCTCAAATAGCAAATATTTTATATCATCTGGATTCATTCCTGAAATGCTAAATCTTTGCGCATGCTCAGGTGACATAAGTATCCAAACATCTTGGTTATAAAAAGCGTTGTAAGTCCATGGATTAAGCAGGGTGTGTNTTAAAGCATCAANTAGTGTATNAATNCTTTTTGTTCCCATNTCNACAATTTCATGAGGAGACTGAGATGAAAAAACTGTAACTGTTGATTGTTCTNCATCTATACCATTTCTAATGTGATATTCTTTCCATGGGCTTAAGTCAATGTTTTCAGCAAAACAAAATGAAACTTTGCCTGGATGTCCGAGTGTAGAACTATCTAATATTTCTGGTTTTGCATTACAAACATTTCTTAAAAATAAATACACTGCTCTACCTATTGAAACTGAATCACCTAATCCTGGCCCAATAGAACCTCTTCCACCGGTAATATTTAACTCTCTTGCTTGTTTTCCAGATATTAGAAAAAGAGGTGATTGGCTATGAACTGTTGTTATAACGGTTTCAATATTAAATTTTTTATCCAAAAGCACATCTATGCATGTTTTGNNAGTCTTCCAAGCTTTTGGGCTACAGCCAGCCAAAACTGCATTTGATGCAAGTTGATAATAACTAAATGAGACCCCTATGCTTTCAATATATTTATAAATCTCATTTCTGAGTTTCCAATCATCACCGAGCATTTTTTTTACTTTAAAATATGAAGGAGTTGCGACTGGAAGTCCTTCGCCCCAATCAATTGGGGTTTTCTTAAAATAAAGAAAGTTACTCATCTAATAATTCATTTAGAAGCNTATCTTCTAAATTAAACTTTTCTTTTAAATCTATTTTCTGGAGNTTGTCTATATTTGCCATCAAAAGCTCAACTGTTTTTTGACTGCTGTCTGTNACCTTTTTGNTATANTTCTNNATAACGTCNTCGACATTATTACGATTAACTATTTCATTTATAATGCCTGAATATAGTAATTTTTCTAAATCCACATTCTTTGAATTNATCAAAATTTCAAGGGACAAAGATCTTGACAAGGCNTCNGATATTCTNGATANCCCNCCTCCTGCAGGAATTAATCCTAAAGTAGTCTCAGGNAAACCAATTTNTGTATTTTCGTCAACTATTAGAAAATCNCAGCTTAAAAGAAGTTCAAANCCTCCTGCNAGNCAATANCCTGATGCNTAGCCAATTATTGGTTTGTAGTAAGTTTTATCTTTTCTATAAAACTTATCTAATAATTTATCTTTCAATAAATCTNATTCNAATTTACTTTTAGGCTTNAGATCNCCTGTTANTAGTGGTATTAATTCTTTTAAATCAGCACCAGCAGAAAAAAACTCTGTGCTTATGCTTCTTAGAATACCTAATTTTATATTCGAATTGCTTTCAATGATATCCCAAATATCACAAAGTTCATAAACCATCTCTGGATTGAATGCATTCTTTTTTTCTGGTCTATTAATTTGAATTTCTACAGCAGAATTACTTATTTGTAAATTAAAGTACTTATATTTATCTAAATCCATACAGCATACCCTCTATAGTTCAGACTACAATAATTATGATTAGGAGTAAATTTGTTAAAAATAATATTTAAGAAGCTTATTTTTATACCAATTGCTTCTTTTATTGTCAGCAGTCTTGCATTTTTAGTTGTAAATGTAACACCTGGCGACCCTGTAGAAGTAATTGCTGGTGGAATTGCATCTGAAGAAACTAAAAACGAAATCCGTACAGAGCTTGGTCTAGATAAAAATTTATCAGAAAGGNATTTAAGTTACCTAAATGATTTAAGTGAGGGAAGCTTGGGAAGCTCTTTCTATACTAAAGTTCCTGTTTTAGAAAGCATAAATCAATATTTATTTGATACTTTTGAATTAATCATAATGTCATTAATAATTGCATTACTTCTTGGATTTATTTTTGGNAGCTTGGGTGCGTACTTTAGNGGAAAATTTCCAGATAAAATTTCAAATTTAATACTTTCTGTAATTCAAGCTGTCCCAGACTTTTTTTTAGGACTTCTATTAATTTATTTCCTCTTTTTCAAACTTCAACTTGTTCCTGCACCAGTTGGCAGATTAGGACTTTTAGACCTTCCGCCTGAAGAAGTAACCGGTGGTTTGTTGATTGATAGTATTATCGCTGGAAATTGGGATACATTTAAAATAGGATTGAAACATGCAATACTNCCATCAATTACATTAGGTATTTTTTACTCATCTTATTTTGGAAGGACTACAAGAAATGTGTTGGGAAACGCCTTGAATTCAAATCAAGTTGAATTTGCAAAGGCACTGGGTCTTTCTAAATTNAGNGTTTTTCTTTATGCGCTTGTAGANGCACGAACACCAATCATTACTTACATTGCAATTTTATTTGCAGGCCTATTTGGAGCATCTGCAATTATAGAAACTGTATTTGCATGGAATGGAATTGGTGGATGGGCAATTGATAAAATACTNATGTTAGATATTCCAGCAATACAAGGTTTTATTTTATTTGCTGGTCTNATTACTTTATTTACCTATACCTTTCTTGATATTCTCATAACTTTTATTGATCCACGTATAAGAAAGAAGACATTGTGACAGTAGTAAAATTACTTCTNAANAAAAACAACATATTTGTTACTTTTTCATTCTTTATTTTATTGTTTTTTTCATTTGGTTCCTTTTTTATATCNTTTCNACATGANCCATATGTCACAGATATTGCAAATAGACTTTTNGAACCCAATGAAACNTATATTTTTGGAACNGATGAAGTAGGTTTNGATGTGTTTAGNAGGACTATTGTTGCAGGAAANATTGATTTATTTATATCCTTGAGCGGAACTATTGTAGCGCTGATTATAGGTTTACCATTAGGTCTCTTGGCAAGCGAGAANACAAGAAGAGCGGAAAGAATAATGAAAATGTTAGATATGTTTCAAGCTTTCCCGCTACTTGTACTTGCNATCGTAATTGTTGCAATGTGGGGAAACAATATTAGAAATGTAATTTTTGCAATAATATTAATTAATGTTCCAAGGTTTACGAGACTAATTAGAAGTGAAGCTTTAACAGTNAGAGAAAAAAGATTTATTGAAGTGGCAACTGCAATGGGCGGTAGTAATTCGAGNATAATTTTTAAGCATTTAATGCCTAATATTTTAGGNACTCTCTTAGCACAAGCATCTATCACTACTGCTCACTCAATTGTNGTTGTTGCAGCTTTAAGTTTTATTGGAATAGGAGTTGTTCCCCCAGAAGCCAGCTGGGGNTCAATGATAAGAGCAGGNTCTCAATATATGACTACNGGCCAGTGGTGGACTTCTTTGTTTCCCGGATTAGCAATACTTGTTTGCGTGCTAAGTTTTAACACAATATCACAATTTATTTTGAGAAAATATGANTCCCTCTAAAANTCAAAACACGATAGAAGTTGAAAACATTGAGGTTGTTTACAAACTTGAAGAAANGAAAATACACGCAGTTAAAGATGCTTCATTTAACGTCNCTGAAANAAAAATGCTTGGAATTATTGGNGANACNGGTTCNGGCAAGTCTTCTCTTATCCGTGCTTTNAATGGTCTTATAAAATCTCCTGGGGANGTAANNTTTAATAACTTGAAAATTTTAGATGAAGTTGGNACTAAAAACGAATTCAATTTTAATAAACTTCGGGGAAAAAATGTAGGTTTTATCCCCCAAAACCCCTTTGGGTCGTTAAATCCNGTGTATAAAATTTCAAAACAATTTAATTTTATTAATAAAAGACATAAAATTTATGATGTAAAAACATTACCAGATAAAATTAATGAAGCANTNATTGATGTTGGTATTAATGANCCTGACCGAGTAAAAAACTCTTACTCTTTTGAATTAAGTGGAGGAATGGCTCAAAGAGTTGTTATTGCTNTNGCTACTTTTTCAAANCCAAGATTGTTGTTCGCAGATGANCCAACAACTGGNNTAGATGTGACNGTAGAAAGGCAACTATTAGATAACTTCTTTGATTTTGTAAAAAATAAAAGCATGACTCTTGTGTTGGTGACACACGACCTTGGAATAGTAGCTCAATACTGTGATGAGGCTTTAGTTATGTATAAAGGAGAAATTGTTGAAAAAGGGTCTGTTAATGAAATATTTAAAAACCCAAGAGATGCTTATACCCAGCAATTAATAAAGGCTTCAAGTGAAGACATTAGTTGAACTCAATGATTTAAGTGTTGTTTTTAAACAACCTAACAATGTATCAATTCACGCACTGAATGGAATTGATCTAAAAATCTTCCAAAATGAAACACTTGGGTTAATTGGTGAAAGTGGTTCAGGAAAATCAACACTAGGAAAAACTATGCTTGGTTTAAATCCGTATGGTGGAAACATAAATATTTTTAATGAAACTCTAAATATAGAAGACAAAAACCTTGTCAACAATATTAGGAAAGAGATAGGAGTTGTATTCCAAGAACCTTTTCAATCATTAAATCCCCGTATGAAGATAAAAAATATACTTTCTGAACCACTAATCATCCACAATAAAAGCATTACTAAAGATGAAATTGAAATAAAAACTCAAAAAGCAATGGAAAGTGTATTGTTAGAAAAAGATCAACTAGAAAAATACCCGTCACAATTGAGTGGAGGCCAACAACAGCGAATCGGTATTGCTCGTGCAATAATCAATAATCCAAAATTGGTCATATTAGATGAACCAACTTCTTCTTTAGATTTATCGGTTAGAAACGATGTTCTTAGATTATTAAAAAATATTCAGAGTGAATTTGGATTAACTTATTTATTTATAAGCCATGATATTCACACTATAAAAAATATATCTGATAAGACAGCTGTCATGTACTTAGGCTCAATTATGGAATATGGAGACACAAATAAAGTAATTTCAGAACCAAAACATCCATACACACGTGCACTTCTTTCATCTGTTCTTTCAGCTAATCCAGATGAAAAAAGAGAGCAGATTAAATTAGTTGGAGAAATTCCAAAAATAACTTCGTTACCAAAAGGTTGTTTATTTAAAACAAGATGTCCCAATCCCTCTGAAGATTGCAGTAAAGGTACTGTAGAAAGAAAACTTAAAGAAATTAATGATGGCCATTTTGTTGATCAGTGTTGTGCAAATTGTGGATAATTTCAATAAAATATAGCTTATGAAAAATAACAATTTTGGTTATGTTCCTCTAAATATAGCAAATGGCATAAGAGAATTCGCTATAGCTAACCCTTCTAAAATTGCTGTTATCGATGGTGAAAGAAAAATAACATATAAAGAGCTTGATACAAGATCAAGCCAAGTAGCGAATTTTTTTATTTCAAAAAATTTTAAAAAAGGTGATAGGGTTGCAGTAATTTCTGGTAACAGATTAGAGTATCCAGAAATTGTAGCTGGACTTTCAAAAGCAGGTTTAATAGCAGTTCTGGTTAACCCTAGATCGGTTGCAAGAGAAGTAGAGTTTTTCTTAAATCACAGCGGTTGTACAGGACTAGTAATAGAAAACAGTTTGTTGGGTCTTGTTGATAAGTGTATAAACAATACAGAAGTTACTTCTATATTAACGATGGATGGAACCGATTTTGGTTTAAATTATGAGTCTGCTCTGTCAGAACAAAAAAAGTTTGATCCATACGTTTTTGTTGATGAACGTGAGCCTTTTAAGATATGCTATACCTCTGGAACGACTGGTGAGCCAAAGGGTATTACAATAAGCCATCGATCAAGGTGTCTGGTTTTTATGGCAACTGCTTTAGAGTGGGGACTAGGTCCAAGTAAAAGCACTATTGCTGTTGCACCAATGTATCATGGTGCAGGCTTTGCATTCAATTATGGAGCGTTGTACACAGGAGGACAATTAATAATACAAAGAAAATTTGACCCCTTGCACTTACTGGAATTGATCAAACAACACAAACCAGACTCTATATTCCTAGTGCCTGCGCATGCAATTCAATTGAGGGAATTGGGTGAAAAAACTATCGATAAATTCGATACTACATCATTGAGTTGTTTATATTTTAATGCCGCTCCACTTCCTCAAGAATTGAAGCTTTGGGTAATTGACAGATTTCCAACAGCTGGGCTTCACGAGCTATATGGAGCAACAGAGACTGCAATAGTCACAAATCTTAGACCTGAATTTCAAAAAGAAAAAGAAAGATGTGTGGGGCCCCCTTGGTTTTTCAATCAGGTTGAACTTCTAAATGAAAAAGGTGAAGAAGTAGGTGTTGGTGAACAGGGAGAATTATTTGCAAAATCACCTTTTCTCATGAATGGATATTGGGAAGACGAAGAAAATACAAGTAAAAATACAAATGAACGAGGATTTTTTGGAGTCGGAGATATGGCAGTCAAAGATGAAGATGGATTCTATTATATTGTCGATAGAAAAAAAGATATGATTATTTCCGGAGCAACAAATATATCGCCGAGGGAAATAGAAGAGATATTGCTAGAAATCGATGGAATTATTGATGTTGCAGTTGTTGGTAAAAAATCAAAAGAGTGGGGAGAAGCTGTAACTGCTGTGATGGTTAAAAATAAAGAAAATATAGACCTCAAAAAATTAGAAGAATACTGTAGAGAAAACCTTTCTTCATATAAAATTCCCAAAGAATTTCATTTTGTTGAGTCTTTACCAAGAAATGCTTCAGGTAAAATTTTGAAAAGAGTAATTAAGGAAGAAGTCGATAATAATCAGCTTAAAGTTTTATAAAACTTGACTACTTCTGTTCCGTATATTTCTGGCTCTCTCAAATGTAATTGTCCCAAATGATCAGTATGTAGAGAAATTGTACTGTTTTTTGCTACCTTGTTTGCTTCAATGTCACAATGAGTTAATAAATCATTATTAGTATTCAAAAAAAGCATTGGAACGTCAAGTTCTTCAATCAACTTATCAGGAACGTAATCAAATGCTGCATTATATGCCCAGTTATATTTATCTAAACAATTTAAAATTCCTATAGTTCCAAAATTTATCATCTCGCTAGATGCCTTGTCTCCGTAAATGTTTTTATACCGATTCCATGCCCACATAAGATGTTCCCCTTTATCGTCAATCTGAACTTCTGGTGACCAGCTATTTGCATATTTGTTTCTCTCTTCTTCGGAAAAATATGGAACACCGTTTAAAACACAAAACAATGCATTTTGTTGACCAAGTTGTTTAATTACTTCTAGTGCAATTGAAGCACCAGTATGACACCCACCAGTAGCATAATTGTTTATTGGTAAATTTTTTATAGCACCAACTAAAAGGGCTGAATAGTCAACTATATTTAGAGGCTTTTCAGGTGCATCAGACATACCATATCCTGGAGTGTCGAAAGCATAGACGGTAAAGTCTCTTGACAGGTAAGGAAATGCTTTTAAATAAACCTGGCCTGACTGAGGAGATTCATGAAAAAGTAAAAGAGAATTCTTACTATCTCCAGATTTATAATAATGAATTTGTAGTCCTTCTGATTCAACGTAATGCCGAGTAATTTTATTCATACTGCTTCAAATTCTTGAACCATTTCTTTCACAATGTCCTTAGCATTTTTAACTTCATTAATCATTCCGCTAATTTGACCTGCAGGATTATTCATTAATTCATATTTTTTAGATTGTTCAGCTGACCAGACAAAATCATCAAANAATACAAACTGAAGTGGCATTGGTAATGTAGGTAAATTTTGAGAATTCCACTTTTCGAGNATTTCTGTTTTATAAATTCTTGATGGCTTACCAGTATATGTAGTGCTTACAACAAAGTCTTCAGAGGAACCCTCTATCAATTGACGTTGGTGCTGACTGTAAATATCAACTTCTTTTGAAAAAAGAAAAGCTGTACCAATCCACGCACCAACACACCCAAATGCTACAGACGCGGCAATGCCCCTTCCATCTCCAATTCCACCAGCCGCAAGTACCGGAACATTTACAGCGTCCACAACTTGAGGTAAAAGTGCGAAATTAGCAATCTTGCCTGTGTGGCCACCTGCTTCATAGCCTTGAGCAACAATAATATCAATTCCNGCATCGTTATGAATTTTTGCAGTCTTTACATTACCNACCAAACCAAGTGTTTTNGTATTAGTGTTNTTAGTTCTGGTCACCAAATATGNAACATCCCCAAGCCCCATTGAAATAAAAGGAACTTCNAGNTCTAANATAAGATCTATTTGTTCTTCTGCAACNCTTCTAGATACAGTTTCTTTAGCGGGTAATTCTTNGAACTCAATTTGATACTCTTCACATAATGCTTTTACGTAAGAAAAGTGTTCGGGATATTTTTGTTTAATGATATCTCTAACTTCATCCCTGCTCTCCGATTGAGCTGCAATATCAAAAGGTAGTAATGTACCAACACCAAATGGTTTNTCNGTGTTTTTTTTNATTTCTTTAACGGACNTTTCAATCTCTTCCAAAGTAAGACCGCTTGCGCCAAGAAANCCNACNCCTCCAGCATTAGATACTTCATAAACNAATTCNGGAGTTGTGGGAGTTCCCATNGTTTTNCCCATNCCTGCTTGGAATATNGGATATTTTATATCNAATTTTTCACAAAAATCTTTATTAAATTNCATAAAATTTAATCAATTANCACNTCACCTTTTACNAGGCCCTTTGCAATAATTGTTTTCATAATATCATTAGTTCCTTCACCAATTGCCATCAANGGTGCGTCTCTATAAAGCCTTTCTATTGANTACTCAGTTGAGTATCCCATTCCACCATGAATTCTCATTGCATCCAAACTGTTAGCAATTGCNACTTCGGAAGAAAAATACTTTGCCATCCCAGCTTCGGTATCAACACGTTTTCCCTGATCTGCCATTGACGCTGACCACCAAGTTAAAAGCCTTGAAGCTTGAACNTTAGTAGCTAGTTCAGCAAGCTTAAGTTGAATAGCCTGAAATTCATTAATTTCTTTTCCAAAAGCTTTTCTTTCTTTGGAATAAGCTAANGCTTGNTTGTAAGACTCTTGAGCAATNCCTACNGCTCTAGCTGCAATATTCAATCTTCCTATTTCAAGTGCTGAAAGAACTTGNTGAAGTCCNCTGCCTTCAACTTCTCCAAGCAACATTGATTTATGAACTTTNACATCAGAAAACATNATNAAACAACTTTCNGGACCCTTNTATCCCAATTTTCCAATATCTTTACTTATTTCAAAACCTTCAGCATTTTGATCCATTAATAAAACGCTCATTCCCTTATGTGCGGGTTCTGCTTTTGTATCAGTCTTAACAAGAACAGGTAATGGGTTTGCATACCTTCCATTGGTTATCCACATTTTGCTACCATTAACAATGTAGTGATCACCATCTAAAACTGCTTTTGTTTTAATGCCTTGCAAATCAGTACCAGCATCAGGCTCTGTCAGCCCAACACCTGTACGTAACTCACCTGTTGCTAATTTTGGAAGGAACTCGTTTTTCTGCTCTTCTGTTCCGTGCTTATTGATCATCCAAGTTGATAAAGAGTGGCTTCCTAAAATTCCGGCAATTCCCATCCATCCTCTTGATATTTCTTCAAACAATATTGACATGGAGACCATATCGAGATTTTGTCCTCCATACTCCTCTGGTATGAGTATTCCAAATAAACCCATGTCTTTCATTTTTTTTACAATTTCATCAGGATATGTTCCTGATTTTTCAAGTTCTGAAGCTACAGGTCTAATTTCTTTGTCAACAAACGACCTAATAGTTTCTCTAAAAAACTGTTGATCTTGTGATAGGTTAAAATCCAAAATTGCCTCCTAAATAATGTTATTTACATATTTTACCTTTATCATTAAAGAAAAGAAAATTGGAGTGTTCGTTCTATGGGTCCTACAACCTATCTATATGTACCAGGCAATAAACTCGATTTTGTAGAAAAGGCTTTTAATAAAGGTGCTGAAAATATATTTATTGATTTAGAAGACTCAATTCCTGTTCAGTTAAAAAGCGCTGTAAGAGATTCTGTATGTAATTTTTTAAAAGAAGGTAAGCCTTCAAACATATATGTGAGAATCAATTCCATTGATAGCTTTCAAGAAGAAGACATTTCTGCATTGAATAAAATCAAATTTAAAAATATTGTAATTCCAAAATTAGAGAAAAATTCAGCAATTATTAAAAAGGGTCTACATAAAAAATTTGAGAAAATTATTGGACTTATTGAAACTGCGCTTGGATTAGATGAATTAAAAGATATTGGTCAGATTTTAAATCTTGAACGAGTCGGCATTGGAGAGGTTGATTTTGCAGCCGACCTTGGAGTTGCTGAAGAAGAAAAATATCTTGAATTTTATCGCTCAAAATTAGTTTATTTATCAAGATTACTAAATTTGCCAAAGCCTATTGGAGGAGTCTTTAAGAACTTTACTGATATAGAGGCTTTAGAAAATTTTGCACATGAATTGAGCAAATTAGGATTTGGTTCCATGCAATTAATTCATCCAAATCAAATAGAGGTTGTTAGAAAAGTCTTTACTCCTTCAAATGAAGAAATAGAGAATGCAAGAAAATTATTGGATTCAATATCTAAAAATCAAGACTCTGGGGTTGGTGTTTTTGTAAATGAAAAGGGAGATATTGTTGATGCTGCAATGATAAGAAAGGCTGAAGAAATCTTAAATTTTATTGAAAAATTATAACTCCCTCATTATTAACTTCTTTAAATTTCACTTCTTTATCTATTGATACGTCATCTGTATCCAGATCTAATTGGCAGATTATTTTAATTTTGTNATTAAGTTCNACGAGTCCAACAATATACGGTGTNGTAAATTTTTCTGGATTTGGCGATCTGAATATTTCAGTATAGGAGTAGATTTTACCAACTCCATCAATTTTTTCTAATTCAAGATTATCCTCATTGCACTCAACGCAAAAGGATCTTGGATAAAATTGCTGAACACTGCAGTCTTTACAAGTTTGTAGAGTAAAGACTCCTTTTTTTNCCAAATTNAACCACTCCTCCCAAAGATACATCATCCAATCCTTTCTAAAATCATTGTTGCATGTGTAGAAAAAACTCCNCCAGTTCCGTGAACTAGTGCAGTTGAAGCATTCTCAACTTGTCTATTATCCAATTCTCCTGACAACTGTTTAACAGCTTCAATTACAAGTAATAGACCTAGCATTCCTGGATGACAATAAGACAAGCCTCCACCTGAAGTATTAATTGGTTGCTGACCGTTTAATGAATAGTGACCCGTTTTAAATTTTTCTATAATGTTTTTTGGTTGATCCATACCAATAGATGCAAGAGTTGATAGTACTGTAATTGTGAAAGAGTCATACACCTGAAAAATATCTATATCATCTAATAACATTTTTGATTGACTCAAAGCATTTTTCGAAGATTGTTCTGCACCAGTAATTAAATAATTTGGCATTTGGCTGTAGCTAATATGAGTATCTAGTTGTCCAAATCCTTTTACTTTAATTTTTGGAAGGCCCAATGATTTGGCTATTTTATCATTAGTTATAAGTACTGCTCCTCCACCATCAGTCACCAAACAGCAGTCCAATTTATGCAGGGGTGATGAAATTATTCCAGAATTTAATACGTCATCTACAGTTAGTTCATTCTTGCCGTAATTAAAGGCCTTTTCATTAAGTAGGGAATACTTTCTGGCTGATACAGCAATTTCAGCTAAATCTTCTGAATTAANATCCCATTCATGAAATGCTCTTTGAGCAACAAGAGCATAAAGCGAAAGTGGAGATAATATACCCTGGGAATACTCAAAATATTTTTGTGGTGTATGATCTTCGATTACTCCTCCTATTTTTCTTGTTTTAGCAGATCTTTGATTAGAGCCATAAGAGACAATTGCAACATTGCAATACCCCATCTCTACAGCCTCTATTGCTCTTTTTACAAATGTAAGGTATGAAGAACCCCCCAAAAATGAACTTTCACTCCATTTTGGATTAATACCAAGATATTCAGCCATACCAACACTTGAAAACCTTTCTACACCATTTGTTGCAATCCCATCTACATCTTTAGTGCTTAGTCCTGCTTTTTTTAAAAGTGTAAGAATAGACTCGGTTTGTATTTCATAAATACTTTTCTGATCTTCAAATGGTGTGTTGTCCACAGCAAGGTTAATTGAAGCTTCATTCATTTAAAAAACCAATAAANGATATAGCNTTNTCGATNACAACTCTATCACCACACAAAATNTTTGATTGAATTTCAATTTTATCTGAGGCNTCATTNACGANTACACTGCTGATTTCAATAGACTCACCACTAAAAACCATTGATTTATATTGAAANTCCATTGACAATANTCTNGAAAANTNGCCAAAGTGTTCTAATAGTTGTTTTGAAATTAAAGCCCCAAAGACTTGACCATCNACAACAGGGCTNGGAATCTTGTTTTCCTCAAGATAGTTTTTGTCATAATGAATTTTGTGCCAATCCCATGTTGANCCAGCATACAAAATCATGTTTGCTTGATCAAATGAATGTTTCAAATTNTGGATAGTTTTCATATTTCTTGNTAAATTACTGTTTCATAATTATTGCACTTAAGAACATTGTCTTGATTAAAGTATTTAANTAAATTTGTTAGGATTAAAAGCGATTTATTTTTAGAAGATTGCTTTTCNGCAATTTTTTCAATAGTATATTGGGCTTTAATTATATCTCCTACGTAAAAAGGTTCAAAAAATTCATATTTATTACCCCCACGTATATATCTTGTACCTGGTAAATTAATGCCCCACTCGTGTGCTATTGCTCCATCTTTACCGGGGGGGCCTTGCATGAAGCTATTTGTTTCTGTNACAAAGGTTGGCGGAACCGGAGTCGTTTTNTANCCAGAGTCAATAGCATATTTTTCATCACTNTAAATTTTATTNTTTTCACCNATTGCTAAACAATAATACCTCACCATAGAGTGGGAAATTGGATCTGGCGAAATGTACTCAAAACTTTGCTTTGCTAATTCTTCTATTTGTGGAGTTAATAGTGTTTTAGTCATTAAAAATACTTTGCAAAAGGGTCAATTTCAATTAAAAACTCAGGCCTCAATAACGAATGACAAATAATTCCTGTAGATGCTGGATAGGGTTCAAACAATAATTCTTTTCTGATTCCTGCAGTTGACCTATAGTCTTCAAGACCAGGTGGTGTTACATATTCAATTGTTTTAATAAGATTTTTTGGGGACAAATTTGCTGCTTCTAAAACAGTAATAATATTTAAGTAGGTGTATTTAGCTTGCTCATAAATACTATCCACATAAACTGCTCTTTCAGTTTCTGGATCTAATGCAGCTTGGCCTGACATAAATAAATTGGTGCCACATTTTACTGCTGGTGAGTATGTTAGTTTTTNATACCGATCCCATCCTGGATTAATAGATTCCTTTTCACCTTTAGCTGCAGTCATATTAATTGATATCATTGACTGATTATCAAAAACTTTTGACATTAAAATTCCAGTTGCTCCTGGATAAACCGGTCCTAAATTTTCTTTTCTAACTTTTCCAGTGTATTTATAATCTAAGAGTCCTTCAGGTGTTAGGTAATCAACTGTTTTAACAATGTCGGACAGGCTAAACTCCAATGACTCAAGGATTTTTTTAGCCTGAGCATAAATACTTTCAGTCTGGGCAACTAGATCATCTTTATCGACATCTTCCAAAGGAAGTAAAGTTGGCAAGGATACAACAGAATCAGATTCGGTATCCACATTTTCTATACGGATCTCTAATTCCACGAATGCGTCTGGCCTAAGTAAAGAATCTACAATGACAAGCTGCCTGCTAAAGTTCTTAGGGAGCCTCTGAGATATCACGGCATCATATTCTTTGTAATACTTAAGTCCCTTCATAGTGATATTTTCAACTAAATGTGTAGTGTCAGATAAAGACTTATTTTCAGCACGTAAAATTGCTTCAATTTTATCTAAAGCTGTATTAGTTTGGTCTGCCATGTCACCTTTTACTACTATTTTTTTCTCAGCGGGGCTGTANTCAGAAGCAGAATGACCTGACAAATACAANTCATTATTGAGATTAAGACCTAATGAGAAACTATAACGCTNATAATCAAACCATTTAAAGTTNTCAGGATTAATACTNTTNAATACATTCANTTATCACTCCCTTAATAATTTTACCTGCATCATCTGAATCTTGTATATTAATTAATTCATCCAAGATTTTTGATTCAGTCGGTAANTTAGTNTTTTGATNAAATTTATTTAAAACTTTTTCTGNATCAGTAATAGAGTTATTTGGATTTTTCTCGGTNTANACNTTACTNNTNTTATCNGTGTAAAAAATTTCAACCTTACCTNTTACACTCGCTGCATCTTCAGTGTGNTTAATTTGTTCAATTTCAATTTTGTTTGCTAAATTTGATATTTGGGAATCATTTANATAATTTTGTTCAAAGCTNTCNACATTTAANTCCTTNTTTAATAGGTAAAAAGCTAAAGTCCAATAAATACTAAATTTTGCTTCGTAAGNCGATTGAGGATTNGATTTTGAATCTTTNTCNANNGCAACTATATCATAACTATCTTCAGGTAAATANACAGTTACTTTATCTATGGTATTANNGTCTATNGCTATGTCTAAATCTTCTAATAACCTAATCGAAGCAATGTTTAACTGGCAAATCGGATAGGGTTTAAAATTTACTTTTTTAATTTCGTAATCATCAACATTTGTTTTAATTTTTTTGCTTATATTTTCAACATTTGAATACAGGCTAAAAAACCCATAATCGTCTTCGAAAATGCTCTCTGAACCAGTAACTGAATAATTAGTTATTTCTGTTGCTTTACAACCACTAAAAGAAGCCCAGCCTGGATGTACAATTTTGGTATTATCGCCACTATTTAAAAAAGAAAGATTACCTGAAGTAAAACTTCCTGCAATTCCAAATGCATCGATTGCTTTATTTTTGGAATAACCATTTAAATAGGAATATATTAAAGATGAAGAAAATGGTCCTACTAGTGCAGTTGCATGAAATCCTTTCTTATGAAACATATGTTTTTCAACACTAGCAAGCGTAACGGCAAGCTCTACACCAATACATATTGATGTTAATAAGTCTTTACCCGAGGTTTTTTTTAAAAAACTAGAATAAATAGCTGCTGGTACTGTAATGCTTCCAGTGTGAATTAATGCACCATAATGAGTATCGTCAAAATCTAACCTGTGAATTAACATACCTAGAAAAAAAGGTAAGAATTCAGTTTCCTTGCTTAATGAATCAATAAATTTTTTATTTAATTTTTCATTCTTATCAACTCTATATGAAGCAACTATGTTACCAACACAATCCATCAGCAAATTTCTAGATGCTGTTACTGATTCCTGGTCTAAATTTTCAAATTTTGTTGAATAGTAAGAATCAATTAAGTCTTTCGAAATAGACATATTTATTCAACAACTTTATTTTCTAATAAGCTATTAATATAATCGTCATCATATTCCAATATTTCTCTTAATACATAATCAGTATGTTCTGCATACAGCGGTGCTCTTGAAATGTCTACTTTATTACTGTCACCAACATTTACAGGGCTAAGTACTTGTTTTACTTGACCTAAAGTCGGGTGTTCATATTCAAGAATCATATTTCTCGACTTTGCATGCTCATCATCGAAAACATTTTTCAAATCATTTATTGGACCTGAAGGTATTTGTTTTTCTTTTAGCATCACAAGCCACTCATCTGCACGCTTATTAACAAATATCTCATCAAGTATCTCAATTAATTCTTCTTTATTTTCAAATCTTGATGCAAAGCTCTCAAATTTTTCATCTTTCAGTCTTTCATCCCCTAGAAGGTCTCTCAGTCGTTCCCAAAATTTTTCTTTTGCACAACCAACAACAAACCAATTATCAGAGGCTTTAAATAGTTGAAAAGGAACTAATGAAGGATGTGAAGATCTTGAAAACCTTTGTACTTCGTATTCCTTGCTTAACCACCAGGTTGCTGGGTAAGTTAATAGAGACAGCGCTGTGTCATAAAGACTTAAATCACAATCCATTCCCTTTCCAGTTCTTTGAGCAGAGTGAACGCCTGCAAGAATAGCAATTGACGCTATCAATCCCCCNGAATAATCGACCATTGATAACCCAGATTTTGTAGGTGGTCCGTCAGGTTCTCCTGTAAGATTCATCCAGCCCGTAAGTCCCTGCATAATGTAATCATATCCCGGTTCTTTGCTTCGTGGACCTGTCATTCCAAATCCAGTTAAAGAAACACATACAATTTTTTCATTAATATCCTTTAAATCGTCATACGTTATTTTTAACTTTTTGGGAACATCTCCTCTAAAATTTGAGTACATTACATCACATTTTTTAACTAGATCGTTAAATACTTTTCTTCCTTCGTCTGAATTTATATCCATAACAATAGATTTTTTACCCCTATTAAATGTTTCATGGAAAAGAGAATCNGTTCCTTCATTGAATGGNGGNACATATCTTCCAACGTCCCCNTTAAAATTTGGATCTTCAATTTTGATAACTTCCGCACCTAGGTCACTAAGATGTAAAGAGCCAAATGGTCCTGCNCCNTACTGTTCTAAAGAAAGTATTTTTATATCATCTAATGGTTTCATAAAGCATCCTAAAGTTTCTTATATTAAAATAGTATAAAGAGATTTATCTAAGGAGTCACATATGGTACAAGAAGTTGATGGTTGGAAAGGGCGTTATTTTGAAGATTTTGAAATTGGGGATCACTATAAACATCCTTTTGGGAGAACNATAACTGAAGCTGACAACACATGGTTTACNCTNTTAACNATGAATACAAATCAAAATCACTTCAACTCAGAGTTTGCAAAGAACTCCCCTTTTGGCAAAGTTTTAGTTAACTCNGGCCTAACAGTTGCAATTGTGCTTGGACAATCAGTTATAGACATAAGCCAAAATGTCTTTGCCAACCTAGGGTGGGATAAAATAACTATGCCTAATCCTGTTTTTGTAGGAGATACAATTTATGCAGAGAGTGTGGTTTTAGAAAAAAGAGAATCTAAGAGTAGGCCTTATGGAGGAATAGTTACAGCCAAAACACGTGGAATAAATCAAGATGGAAAAACTGTGATTAAGTGGAAAAGAACATTTTTTGTTTATAAAAAAGATGCTCCACAAGACAAAGACTGGTTTCCTGAAGCAGAAATTAATATAGAAGATTTNGAATTATGAAATTATCTTTTGGTCCATGGGGTGAAACTTTAGATGAATTTGTCNAAGCTGGATTAATCGCAGAAGANAAGGGTTTTTCAACACTATGGGCAAGTGAACTTCACAGAACTCCTTTTGTTCCACTAACTGCTTTAGCAACCAAAACTAAAACTATAAAGATTGGGTCTGGTGTAGCCCTTGCATTTTTAAGATCTCCTCTTACTCTTGCTTTGACTGCCCTCGATCTTGATGAAATTTCAAACAATAGATTTATATTAGGCCTTGGCTCTGGTGTCAAGAATTTAAACCTTTACTGGCATGATATAGATTTTGGNAAACCTGTAAACCATATTGAAGATGTTGTAAATATTTGTAGAAAGGTAATCTCTGAAAGCCATCTAAANCCTATTTCTTATGAAGGNAAGGAGAAAAAAATTTCACTTTCNGGTTTTGATAGGCCCTTCACTCCNAAAAATACACATATACCAATATATTTAGGAACAGTNGGTCCGCTAATGACTAAGAAGTGTGGAGAAATTGCTGAAGGTTGGATTTCACATGAATTATGCTCACCAATGTATTTAGAAAATAATATAATTCCAAAACTAAAAGAAGGGTCAACAAGTAACAAAATTCCTGAAATTGTTGTTTCAGGATTAACAGTTGTTGACAATGATGAAAAAAACGCAAAGAGAATAGCGGCTGGGACTGTTGCCTTTTATGCATCAGTAAAAACATACGATGAGTTCTTTACAAGCCATGGGTTTGGAGCTGAAGCAGAAATAATCAGAAAGTTATTTAGAGAAAGAAAAATTAATGAAATGATTGAAAGTGTTCCTGATGAAATGGTGGATACATTTGCAATAGCTGGGAATAAAGAATTCGTAAAAGAAGCAATTGATAGGTACAGAGGTCTTGCGGATGAAATTAAGCTGACTCCTCCAACACACTACGTAACGGAAGAACAAACAAGATTTGCACAAGAATCAATCCTTGAACTAGTAAAAGATGGTGAAGCAAATTAAAACACACGAACTCATAATTAATAATTCATACGCAGAGATTGTACTGAATAGACCAGATGAACTTAACTCAATTAATGAAGACTTTCTTACAGAAATGCCTGAGACTTTAAAAAGCTTAGAAGATGACCCCGAAATTAGAGCTGTATTAATTAAATCAACAGGAAAAGCTTTTTGCGTTGGTCTAGATATTAATCTATTAAAAAAGGCATTTTCAGATGACGATTATTTTTCTTCGGTCTTAAAAAGATTAAGAAGTATATACCTCCAAATAGAGTCTCTTTCTGCACCCGTTGTTGCAGTTGTGGATGGGGTAGCTAGAGCTGGGGGTTTTGAGCTGATGTTAAGTGCTGACATAATCTTTGCTTCCGATGCATCAAAAATTGGTGATGTTCACACAAACTTTTCAGTACCCCCAGGGGGAGGTTCAACAGCTAGATTACCAAAAATCGTTGGTCCAAAAATTGCGAAAGAATTAATTATGACTGCAAAGTGGTTATCTGTTGATGAACTAAAACAGATTGGATTAGTTAATAAAGTNGTTCCACAAACTGAACTAGANAAAGAAGTTGANNTATTGGTAAATAGNTTAATCGATAAACCAAGATCAATTCATAAGACAGTTAAAGAAATGGTAAATACATCTTTGGCTTTAGATGTGCNAAAAGGTACTGAAAATGAAATTAAAATTTTTAAAGAATATGTTTTTGGAGGACATGATGCAAAAGAGGGATTTTGGTCATATATAGAAAATCGTGATCCTGATTGGAAAATCTAAAACTTATTAATTTTTAAAAAATATCTTCCATTGTCTAGGCTATCTAGGCTATTCCCCTGGACAAAATCATAATTGTCTATATCAACCCCTATAAATTCTTCATTTATATCAAATGTNGTGTTGTCNCTNCCTAAAAATATAGAGTGAAATTCATCGTTTTGTAATAAATTGATGAATGCCTCGTTTATATTATTACTTTCTTTACTTATTAAATTNTTATNTGGATTTNCATTAGGTCCTTTANACCAAGANGGCTTGTGACTCCACCAAACNATTGCAAAACAACCTTC
The DNA here is from genome assembly GCA_002685415.1 of Methanobacteriota archaeon. Taxonomy (GTDB): domain Archaea; phylum Thermoplasmatota; class Poseidoniia; order Poseidoniales; family Thalassarchaeaceae; genus MGIIb-O1. The sequence goes on along the minus strand of NYXO01000068.1, from coordinate 1,591 downwards.
AGGACATGCCGTATCTGATCTCGTAAAGTTTGGAGGAAANAGAACATAATCATTTTCTTTGAAAGTNTATCCACTAATTTCNAAAGAACCGCTAATAATAAACAGCTCTTCGTAAGCTGGGTAATGGCCAGTAGTTTCTCTGGAAAAGCCTTTGGGAAACTCAACTAACATTAGCCTACTTCGCTCNATTGTGTCANTTACAAATAATGTNGAAAGCTTGGTGCCAGGTGAGCTGTCTGGCATTGGAGCATCTTTCCATTGAATATTTTCTTTCATGATTCCTGACTATAACGTAAGAACTTAACTTTACAAAACAATAATAATTCCTTATTTTGATTCAAAACTTTCCAATCAAAATAATAAAACTTTTCTGTGGTCTTTAAAAGCTNTGCATCTAAGTAAACTTTNTCATTTATAAACGCTGGCTTTAAAAATTTAACNTTNTTAATTTCAATTAATGCGTAAATATCTTTNAACAATTTATCGTAACTTTCTGCAAGTCCACCAGCTATGAACAANAGATATTGTCCTGGAAAGGGCTGATTTTTATATTTTTTTGAAAAATGTGAATTTTTAAAATCAGAAAAAATTTCATGAGTATATTCAGCCAAATCAGTAACAGCTAGAAAATGATCATTTGTTAATTCTATTTTTTTTGTTGTATATTTCATNCGACTTTTAATTCCCTAGGAAATCAATAACACTTTCCCANCCCTTAGATACGCCNTTATAAAATTCTGTATATTGACAATTTGTGCANGTAATNGCTAGAAATTTACGATTTTGAATATTCATAAAACGTGACCAAGTTTTTCCAGTCATAGTAACGGTGTCTTCNGTAAAGCTATTAGATTCACATTTTGGACACGTCCATACTTTTTTTTGTGTTGGGTATCTATCTTGTTCCATAACTTTAAGAATAATAGGTATATCTTATATTTCTTTTAAATGGACTGGTAAATAATACAGAGGTAAAATTTAGTATGTCTAAATTTTTTAGAGTCTTATTTCTCTCAACTTTGTTAATCTTATTGGCTTGTGGCTCAGAAGAAGCTGCTAATCTTGATCCTCAAATTGTAAAAGTTGTTGATGATGAGTTTTCGCCAAGAGTCTTACGTGTTGAGCCAGGCACAACAGTAATTTGGGAATCCGGAGGAGCTAACAATCACAATGTAATTGCTAGTGATGGCAGTTGGCAAGCTATATCTTCTGACTATTTTGAATATGGAATTATTACTAAAGGCGACCAGTATGAACACACCTTTAATGAACCTGGTGTTTATGAATATTACTGTCCCTATCATGGAACAAACAATAAAGGGATGGTTGGAACAATTGTTGTTGGTGATGTAGATTATACAGAAACTGTTGAAGCCGTCTCTGTTACTTTGACTGACAATGTTCTAAAAGTTGGAAAAAACGAACAGTACACAACAATTCAAGACGCTGTAGATAGCGCAAACACTGGTGATTTAGTTCTGATAAGTCCAGGAGTGTATAACGAAAGTGTCACAGTTACTACCTCATATTTAACCCTAAGAGGAACCGACAGAAATAAAGTCATAATTGATGGAGAGTTTATGAGGGAGAA
>NYXO01000067.1 GCA_002685415.1 Methanobacteriota archaeon | reverse complement strand
ATCTGGTAATATATCTCTAGAGGCCATTCCTGTAAAAAATATAAATAATATTAGTGCTGAGACTAATATTGAAATTGACTTTTCAGTTGAAAATTTTATACAATCTAATTTAAAATTGAAAGAAATTAATATTGATACATCTAATGATAAAATATATTTAGCTGAGCTAAGTGAAATAAATGAAATTCTAGATGATGACTTCGTAGAAACAAATAATAATTATGATTTTAATATTCAATGGGTTGACAACAAACTTAATATAGGATCAAATCTTGGCTCTAACATTTTAATCAATGGTTTTTATAATAATGAGAATGATATTGATTTAAATTTTGAACTTTCAAACTTATTTATTCAAAATTTCTTTGAAATAAATAAAAACCCAATTTCTGGTAATATTGAATCTAAAATAAACTTAAAAAGGAGCGAGACAAATAGAACACTTAGTATAGATGCTTCAATAAATAATATTAATATTAAAGAATATGAAATAGGAAATCTAGAAATTAATGCTTTTGGAAATACGGATTTTGATTCATACTCAGTTGATTTAAAATTATTAAATAACGAAAATATTACTCTTGAGTCTGAAGGAACAGTTATTGCAATTAATGAAAAACCAAATTTAGATTTAGATTTAAATTTTAATGACTTTGATATATCATTTATCGAAAAAGTTGGTTCAAATACTTTAAAGGAAATCTCTAGCTCAATATCTGGACAAGTTAATCTATGGGGTGCTTATAATAATATTCAACACAATGGAAACTTGATATTAAATAAGACAAAATTTTTCATTCCATATCTAAATATTGAATACTTGATAAATGATAATTCAGAGCTAACACTTTATAATCAAAATATTGAATTAAATAATATATCAATAGGTCATATTGAGTCAAACTCTTCCTCTTTTCTAAATGGAAAAATCAACCACACAGATTATAAAGACTGGAGTTTAGACTTAGTCTTTCAATCTGACAGATTATTTATTTTAAATAAAGACTTTAGTGGAGATGAAAGTTTTTATGGTAAAGCATATATCGATGGTCAAATTTCAATTTTAGGTCCAACTGATCAGCTAGCAATTGATATTGATGCTATAACAAAGTCAGGAACATACATTACAATACCCAGAACTAATAGCTACTCAATTGATAACTTTTCTTTTATAGAATTTAATGACTTAAACAATTTAAATCTCTACAATGAAAATAATCTATTTGAAGATGTCAATCAGTTAAATAATAAAACTCTTGACTTAAATATTGACCTTGAAATTGATAATAATGCCCAAGTAGATATAACAATAGACCAGGAAACAGGAAGCTATATAAGTGGAACTGGAAATGGCAACCTATTTATGGAAATAGATTCAGATGGAAAATTTAATATTTATGGAGACTATATAACTACTGAAGGTGAGTATAATTTTAAAGATCTTGCTTTAATTGATAAAAAATTTAAATTAAAAGATGGTGGAACAATAGTATGGGACGGTGAGCCTCTTGGAGCACAAATGGATTTACTTGCAACCTATGAAGTACCTGGCGGTTCAAATCCAGCCTTGCTTTTGGATAATCCAAATTTTAACAAAAAAATTCCTACTGATGTTGAAATTAAGCTTACAGGAAATTTAACAAAACCAAATAGCCCAGATTTTGAGATTTACTTTCCAAATACAAGTAGTACTGTAACATCAGAAATTAACTATAAATTAAATGATCCTGAAGTGAGACAGCTTCAAGCTATTTCTCTTTTAACTCAAGGTATATTTATTAATGAAGTTAGTGTTTCTATTGAAGGAATAACAAATAATATATATGAAAAAGTATCCGATGTATTTAGTGATTTATTAGGTGGGTCCCAGGGTCCGCTTAAAGTTGGTTTAAACTATTTACAGGGAGATAAAAGTGATATACTTGATATTAAAACAGAGGACAGATTTGGGGTAACTTTATCTACAGAAATTAGTGATAAAATCCTTTTTAATGGTAAAATTGGTGTTCCAATAGGTGGAATAGAAGAAACTTTAATAATTGGAGATGTTCAAATTGATTTTATTCTAAATGAAGATGGATCTCTTAAAGCTAAAGTATTTAATAGAGAAAATGAATTTAGGTATATTGGTGATAAGTTGGGTTATACTCAAGGTGTTGGTCTAACATATCAAGTTGATTTTCAAACATTTCGAGATCTTATCTCTAAGCTTGTTGACAAAAACAAGTAATCATGGCTTTTAAATATTAATAATCGTTTAAAATAATAGAATTTTATAAGTAAATTTGTGCAACTTTAACTAGAATTGACAAGTAAAATAAANAAAATAGGCGTATTAACATCAGGAGGNGATTCTCCTGGAATGAATGCAGCTGTTAGAGCAGTTGTTNGATCTGCTGAATTTCATAAAATNGACTNNTTTGGTATTTANAAAGGTTANGAAGGATTAATATCAGATGANATAAAAAAACTAAATGCAAGATCAGTTAAAAATATNGTTAANAAAGGTGGTACTATCTTAAAATCTGCAAGGTGNCATGANTTCAGAACTAAAGAGGGTAGGGTAAAGGCAAAACAGACTTTAGATAAATATGAAATAGACTCTCTTGTAATCATTGGAGGAAATGGATCATTAGAGGGAGGTAAACTTTTTGAAGAAGAACATGGTGTTAAAGTTGTTGGAATTCCAGGTACTATTGATAATGATCTTGCTGGAACTAGATGTTCTCTAGGCTATGACACTGCGCTCAACACAGCAGTAGATGCAATTGATAAAATTAGAGACACCGCTATTTCACATAATAGACTTTTTTTCATAGAGGTAATGGGTAAAGGTTCAGGTCATATTGCTTTAAATGCGGGAATTGGCGCTGGTGCGGAAGAAGTTCTAATTCCACAGAAAAATATGGATCTTGATAGATTACTAAAATCTCTAAAACATAGTGAAAAATCTGGAAAGTCCTCAAGTATAATTGTTGTCTCAGAAGGAGATAAAATTGGAGATAATGTGTTCAAATTTTCTTCATATATAGAAAAAAACTTCCCACACTACGAAACAAGAGTTTCAATTCTTGGGCATATCCAAAGAGGAGGATCTCCATCTTGTTTTGATAGAGTTCTAGCTTCAAGAATGGGTGTCTTTGCAGTTGATTGTTTGTTAGAAAATAAAAGCAAAATAATGACTGGAATCATCGGTGATAAAATAGTCGCAGTCCCAATCGATGATGCATTAAAAGGAGGTCAAGATATTGATGATGACCTTGTAAGGGTATGTGATATAATTTCAATTTAATTTTTTTAAAAATGGCAATAAATATTGGTATAAATGGTTTTGGTAGGATAGGTAGATTAGTTTTTAGATCTGCAATAAATAATGATGAGTTTAACGTTACATGTATTAATGATCTTTTAGATATAAATCACTTAGCATATCTATTGAAATATGATTCAGTTCATGGACCTTTTGATGGATCTGTTGAAGTAAGTGCTAACAGCTTGATTGTTAATGGAAAAAAAGTACAGATTACTGATGAGAGAGATCCTAATAATATTGATTGGTCAGGAATGAATACTGATATTGTAGCTGAGTGTACTGGGATTTTTACTACTATTGATTCGGCTTCTTCTCATTTAAATTCAGGCGCTAAAAAAGTTGTAATTTCTGCACCTAGCGCAGATGCTCCAATGTTTGTTATGGGTGTAAACCATAAAGAAGCAAAATCATCTGATTTAATTGTTTCTAACGCTTCTTGTACTACTAATTGTTTAGCTCCTATTGCTAAGGTATTAAATGATAGCTTTGGAATAGAGGAAGGTCTAATGACAACAGTTCACGCTGCTACAGCTACACAATTTACTGTTGATGGTCCCTCAAGAAAAGACTTTAGAGGAGGAAGAAGTTCACTCTTAAATATTATTCCAAGTTCTACTGGTGCAGCAAAAGCTGTTACAAAAGTAATACCATCTCTTGAGGGTAAACTTACAGGAATGGCATTTAGAATTCCAACAGCAAATGTTTCTGTTGTTGATTTAACAGTTAGGTTAAATAAAAAAACAAGCTATGAAGAAATAAAAAAATCAATGCTAGATGCATCTAAAAATGATCTTAATGGAATACTTGGTTATTGTGATGATCCAGTTGTTTCTCAAGACTTTATTGGAGATAAAAGAACTTCAATTTTTGACGCTAATGCAGGGATGGAACTTAATTCTAATTTCTTTAAAATTATTTCATGGTATGATAATGAGTGTGGCTATTCAAATAAGCTTCTGGATTTATCTAAACACATCTTCTCAATATAAATTAAAATGATCTTAATAGTTGATAGTGGGTCTACTAAAACCGATTGGATAGCACTTGGTAAAAATGGTGATGAATTGTTCTCAACACAAACTCTTGGCTTAAATCCTCAAATGCTCTCTAACGAAATATTAAACGAGCGTATTAAAAATAACTTTGATATTTATAAAAATAGAAAAAATGTTGAAAAACTATTCTTTTATGGAGCTGGTTGTGGAGTTGAATCTACACAAGACAGAATTTTAAAAGTTTTTAAATCAATTTTTACAAACAGTGATTTTGATATTAAAGAAGACACTTATGCTGCAGTATACTCTGCAGTAGATGAAGGAATTCCCTCTATTGTTAATATCATTGGTACTGGTTCTAATTGTTCTTACTATGACGGTAAAAATGTCATTCAAAAAGTTGATTCACTTGGTTATGTGCTCATGGATTATGCAAGTGGTAACTATTATGGAAAATATCTAATAAGAGCATACTATTTCAACAAAATGCCTGTAAATTTAAGAGATGAATTTGCTAAAAACTATGATTTAACCCCTAATACAATTAAGAATAGGCTCTATAGAGAAGAAAATCCAAATACTTACTTAGCTAGTTTTGCTCGTTTTTTGATTGAAAATAAATCAAATGAATATTTCAAGGAAATAATTTTTAAAGGATTGGAGAGATTTATTGATTATCAAATACTTCAATATGATGATTTTAGTAAAGTAGATATTCATTATGTGGGTTCAATTGCATTCTATCTTCAGGATGAGATTAAAAGAATTGGAAAAAAATATGGTTTAAATACAGGTAGATTTATTAAAAGACCTATTGAAGGACTTGTTGATTATCATATAAGAAATATTCTAAAATAAAGTCTTTATAAAGCAGCAATCATCGAAATTTCTACATTAACATTCATTGGTAATGTTTTGACTGCTACCGTCTCTCTGGCAGGTTCATGTCCAGTCTCTAAGTAACTTCCATATACTTCATTAACTTCTTTGAAATGACTCATATCTGATAAAAAAATTGTTGATTTTACTACATTTCTGAAATCCATATTTACTTCTTTTAAAATATTTTCTAAATTCATCATTACTTGGTGAGCCTCATCCTCAATTGAGTTGTTCTTCAAAACCATTGAATTAGGGTCTAATGCAATTTGACCAGAAATAAATATCATATTATTTTTAAATATAGCTTGATTATAAGGCCCAATAGGTGACGGTGCCTTATTAGTGTTTATTATTTTTTTCATAATATTAAATTTACAAACTTCTATCTGGTTCGGATCTTTTTTCATATTTAAGATCACTTAAAAGACCCGATTTGATACCTATGAAAAAGTTCCATGAAGCTCTTGGACTGAAAGGTACCCAGGAAAAATCTAGTCTCCAACTGTCAAGATCTCTATCAAATCTTATCTGAGTATAAGTAAACCCTTTTTGTTTAAAATCATATCCTGAGGATATACCTACTTTCCACTTTGGTGTTAGTGTGAAATTTGAAGATATCATCAAGGAGTTAGTTGAAAAGTCATTCTGTCTTCTTGCATTATTATAGGTTAGAGAATATGCTAGGTTTAGACTCCATGGCATTTTGTATACATAATTTGTTAAATCAATTTCCTCCTCCTCCTCTTCATCATCCATATTTTGTCTTGAGTTAGAGAAATCCTGAGAAACCCCGAATAGATCATCCGCTCTTCCACCTCCTGATGTGGATTCATCAATTTGCTCTTGTGTCTGGCCTCTTTTAAAAGTATTATTATTTATTTGATATTGTGTTGAAACATTTGCACTTGTTAGCCTTAATAAACCTCCTCCATCCTTTACATTAAATTTATTAATTCTTGTATTATTGTCATCCAAAGCATAAGGATCAAAAGTTGCACCTGCGTTAATTGTAAACCCTTTGGCTAAGTCAAAAGAACTTGAGACACGAATAGGTGAGAGGTTAAATTCTTCTGCTGCAAGATCATACGAAGTAGAAATATTTAAATTTTTAATAATATTAATTTTTCGTAACTCAGTTTCTGTTGAATCTCTTGGCTTTACTTTTGCTTCAATAGTATTAGCAATACTTAATCCAATACTACTTGAATAACTTTTTCCAGGCGTTCCATATAACCCACCCTGAAACCTTGTATATTCTGCTGTATTTCCTTCAGCATCAATTATATATGTATCGTAATATTCTTCAAAGCTTGGATTATTTGAGTATGTAATGCTTGGGGTTATAGTATGCCTAATTGATTGAACTTTATTCTTAGGTTTAAAATTCACAATACCGTATACCTTAGTTGTAATACTTGCATTATAATTATATACAGCGAATCTATCGAAACCACTGATTGTATCTTTTACCGCTCCTACATTTTCACTAAAGTTGTTAAATTTTATTGTTTTGCCGGTCCAAGTCTCCTGGTAATTTCCACCAACACTAACACTAAAATGTTTAAGAACTTTAAAGTTAGTAGTAAAAGGAATTGTATGTTGAATACCAGATTTAGCATTATCAAACATACCTTTTTTTAAAAGTAGATCATCAGCGAAAATTGCTCTATTTGAAAGTTTTGATGAATACTGGATATTTATATTTTGAATAAAACCTTTTTTAGATCTACCCTTTCTTTCAAAAGGATAGAATCTTGCAGTGTTTAAAGTTAAAGTAGGTAGATTTAGATTTACTTGTTTAGATTGAGTGTTTTGAGACATACTTGTAGTTAAGCTTAACCTAACTCCAGCACTGCCTGGAAAACTTTTTGAATATGATATTGAGGAGCTAAGATTGTTGTTTAAAAAATTAGCTGTATTTAGTTGGTTAACTGACTGTCTGAAGTAGTCGCTACTTCCAAAATTTACTGATGCACTAAAAGAAGAATTTGGAGAAGATTTAGAATCCTTAGAGTGACTCCATCTTACATTGTATACTGTTGATTTACCGTATCCTGGAAGGCCTCTCTCACCGCTAATCAAATTTTCATATCTGACTGAAAAATTTCCAGAATATTTGTAATTCTTTTTGTATTGAGAACTAATATTTAAACCATAACTTCCATTGGTATAATAATCTGCAAGTACCGTTAAATCAAAATACTCAGAAAGTGGAATATAATATCCGCCATTCTGAAGAGAATATCCTCTTTCATTACTATCACTTATATTTGGAATTATAAAACCTGAATCTTTTGTCTGTTGAGAAGGAAAATATGCAAAAGGGAGTCCAATAGGGGTTGGCACATTCTTGACAAATAGGTTAGTAAAACCTGTAACTATATTACCTCCTGGGACTAATTTACCTTTTCTAATTTTAAAAAAATAATCAGCTTCTTCATTATCATCACCCATAAGATTTCCACCTGTAGTAACTTTTCCATCCTTCAAATAATAGACTGAATCATTTTGTTTTTTTGTAAGAGATGAAAGAATATTCATACCATTTTCCTCAGATTTTGAATTCCAAATTAAAGCTTTTTGATTGTCAAAATTATACTTTATAGAATCAGGATTTACTACATTTCCACCTTGTTTAAAAGTTGGGTACTGGCTAAGATTTCCTTCACTATCAGCAATTCTTCCTGCTGTAACAATGTTGTCTTTGTAATCAAGAATTATAAGTCCAGAAGTTAACTCTATATCCCCGTATATAATTTTAGCGTTATTATAAAGAATAATCTTACTGTTTTTTTGATCTATCGAAATAGAATCAGTTGCATCATATTTAATATTATCTAAAAGAAGAGGTTTTTTATCTTGTCTACCTAATTCAAGGGTATCTAATTCTTGAGAACTATTTTGAGCGTAAATAACATTTAAACCTAAAAGAGATGATACAATTAATAAGGCTTTTAAGTTTTTTTTCAAGATTTAAAATTGAGTTATTAACAAGACACTTAGGTTAATCAAAATTAATCATAATTTTAATTATAATAATTTACTTGATGAATTCATTTAGGTTAACTGTCCTAGTCTTATTGCTAACAATAACAAACTCTATATTTTCTCAGCAAAATTTAAACTCTCAATTTACTGTTGTTGTTGATGCTGGTCATGGTGGTAAAGATCCTGGTAATACTGGAAATGGATATTTAGAAAAGAAAATCGCATTAAGTATTGCTTTAAAGCTTGGAAAAAAATTAGAAGATAATGGAGTTAAAGTAGTATACACTAGGAAAAGTGATGTATTTGTAAATTTATTTGAAAGAGCAAATATTGCTAACAGATCTAATGCTCAACTTTTTATCTCAATACACTGTGACTCACATACATCTCAAGCATATGGTGCAGGGACTTTTGTTCTGGGCCTTCATGCTAATCAAAGAAATTTTGAGATAGCAAAAAAAGAAAACTCTGTAATTTTCTTTGAAGAAGACTATATTAATCAATATGAAGGTTTTGATCCAAATAACCCTGAGTCTGTAATTGGATTAACTTTAATGCAAGAGGAATATCTTGATCAAAGTATTGTAGCAGCATCCTATATTCAAAATAGTTTTGTAGATAAGTTAAAGAGAAGGAATAGAACAGTTAAGCAAGCTGGTTTTATTGTCCTTAAATACACCTATATGCCTAGTGTACTTGTAGAAACTGGTTTTTTGACAAATAATTCTGAGGGTGCATATCTTAATTCACTAAAAGGTCAGAATGAAATGGCTGATGCAATTGCATCTGCTGTAATTGATTATAAAAATGATTTTTTTAAAAATTTATCAACAACTATTTTAAGTAATGATATGAGTAAATCTAAAATGTCATATAGAGTTCAAATTGCAGCAAGTACTAAACTTTTGGAACTTAAGCCCTACAACTTTAGAGGATTAAAGTCAGTAAATGTAGTAAAGGAGGGTAGCCTTTATAAATACTTATATGGTAACCATAATAATTTAGAAGATGCAAAAAAATCCCTAAATCAGGCTAAAAAGAGCGGTTATCAATCTTCCTTTATTGTGAAATATGAAAATAATAAGGTAATTAGTTTAAACTGACAAAGTTTCTAACTAATTAACTAACTAAATAATTCTTATTTTTACACAAATTAAACCTAAACTACCTTGAAACTGTCTAAAGAAATTAGAGCTGCAATATTTGTATTAACCTCGATACTTCTATTCATATTTGGGTTTAATTATTTAAAGGGTACATCTTTATTAGATAGGCAAAAAACTTTATATGCTGTTTA
>NYXO01000010.1 GCA_002685415.1 Methanobacteriota archaeon | reverse complement strand
TCTCTCCAGTCTATTCGATGTACCCCTTGATGAGGAGGGACTCGAAAAATTACTCAAGAAAGAAGGAATCACACCAAAGTGAGACCCGAATCAACAATTCTTACAGAGTTAAGCTGGAATTATTTTATCGCCATCTATCTTCACTTGGAAATCAAACAACATTCTAGACTCTAGGATAAAACTCGAACAATCATAACCAGACTCAAGAAATGCCTTCTTTAATGCCATCAAATAGTACATTCTAGCAGTTATCCAAACTTGTTTTGGTTGCTCGATATTGTAACATTCAACGAGTTTTTCAATTGAATATCCACTAAATCGTTCACGATATTCCTTGTACAATTCGTTCTCTATATTGTCTTCATCACTAATCGATATCATCGAACCCATGTATTCGTGGAGTAATACTAGAGTAATATATCTTGTGTTTGGACTTCGCAAGCGTTGCGTAATTTTGAGTCTGAAAATTGTTAATTCGGAGAATATTTTATTGGATTATTAATCAAAAAGGAAAAACATGGAGCAGCCGCCTTCACCATTCGTCAAAGACAGAATGAAGTCCGAGAAGGCAAAAGGTGGAGTGATCAGTTCTAAACCTCCTCTAAAGGAATTGATTTTTTTCAGTATTTTACTATCGCCATTTCTATCGGTTGCTAGTTGGCCTTTTTGGTCACCCTTTGTATTACCTGAAGATTCTCAATTACCTATTGATGCAGCGGTGTGCTGTGGTATTCCCGGTTTTTTCGCAACGTGGATTATTGGTTACCAATATTTCCGATTATGGTCGAAATCTGAAGTGTCTATCGATGTAGAAAGAAACGAAGTAGCTTTCAGACAATCGTTAATTGTGACTCCTGGGATTTATTGGCGCAGTATGAAAAGACCACTTTCTGAATTAACCAATATAGAATTTGGAGAAAGGAGTTACAGATACGAATTATCTCCTGGTGACATAGGTTATCAGGATAGTTTCGACCCAGAAGTAAATCAACGTACTACTGAAGAATTTTTTGTCAAATTACACGGATATAGTACATTTCAAGGAGAGCCATGGATTCTTGAAATTAGCGAGGTTGTTTGCCTTGGATGGTCTAAGGTTCCTGACTTTGAACTGATTAAAGAGTTGGCTAAATTATTGGGATTACCAACGCCAAAACATGATGAAGTATTTCCCGATGGAGAGCCTGGTAAAGGGACAATTTGGCCTTTATTTGTAATCTTAGGTGTATTTTTTGGAATCATTATGATAGGAATTATGATTGAAAATATTGTGGATTTCGCTTCGGGTATAATTAGTGATATAACTGAAGCCGTCAAACAATTTTTGCAAGGGATATTTTGAGATTTATTGTTGATTTGACTTGTCTAAATCTTGAGCTGGAGGGGTTAAGAAAACCAAGGCGATTCCTGAACCAACAATCAGCACTCCACCAGCCCAATCAGCAATACTGAGCGCCTCATCGAACAAAAAGAAGCCATACATTGTGGCGATAAGCACAGTACCATAGGAAAAGGCACTGACCCAAGCTGCGTTGGCTTTGTGATAAGCCATAGTTATCCCTACTTGCCCCCCACCTGCTCCGATACCAACACCTACCAATGCGGCAAAGGTGTGGAGGTCCAGACTAAACAAATCTGGAGCCGCCTGAATAGTTGAGCCTGCGACTGAAAAAACTGCGAACCAAAATACAACTGAGGTGGCAGAATCTGTATTTCTCAATTCTCTGACATAGATGTATGCTAAAGCAGCAAAGAAACCTGAGCCAAGTGCAAGCAAAGCATACGGCTCAACTGATTCTAAATTGGGTGAAACTATCAGTACAATTCCAGTAAATGCAGTAATTACCAGGACGATTACGGAAGGCTGTACCTTCTCGGCAATTATTCTACCAGAGAGTAATGCTACAAACAAAGGAGCGGTNTATTGCAAGGTNACGGCTTGACCNAGAGGGATTTTTGCTAATGANGAAAAATACAGAATCATCGCTGTTAGGCCNACNGCNCAACGTNNGAACATCGTCTTTGNATCATTAATTTTCAATGANATTCCNCGACTTAATGCNAAGGCAANAACNGCGAATGCTATNACAGCAGAACGAACCANAATCACCATCCAAACATCGATCCCNTCCAAACCNCTGGTNTACTTTACCAAGGCATTCATNGTACCAAAGCAAAGGCTTCCAAAAATCATCCACAGCACNGCAACACGAGGTGNATCAACTGGTTCCGACAAACTCAGAGCCCCCAACGTGATTCTAGCACANTAGTTACTTGTTGGTAGTCCTGACCNCCGTTGCTGTTTGGATCNTGAAGATGGATTGGTATNCCGTGGCTGGGCGCTTCTGCCANCTTGATATTGCGNCGGATTGCTGGCTCGATTAGTAATTCTGGGAATGCCTCTTTNACTTCGCTCGCAACCTGTTGATTAAGTGTAGTTGGAGCATGCATAGTTAGCATCACTCCATCAACTCCTAATCTAGGATTTAGAAGTCCTCTTACCTCTCTAATTGTACCCGCCAACATGGCTAATCCCTCGAGGGCAAAATATTCCGTCTGGACTGGAATAATTATTCCATCACTTGCTACCAGTGCATTGATTGTCACTATTCCCAATGATGGAGGTGTATCAATGATTACAACATCATAATGCGGTAATAGTGGAGCTAGAGCTTCGGTCAATCTTCGCTCTCTACCAAGTTGTCTCAGCATCTCTTGTTCCAGGCCAACGAGAGAACGATCTCCGACGATTATGTGAACNCCATCAACNGCNGTNGCATGGCGNCTCTCNACTGCACTTTCNGGATTGAGAATTANNTCTCGTGTGGTAGTNTTGACTCGACTCTTGTTTACTCCAAGNCCTGTTGCGCAATTGCCCTGTGAATCTGCATCGACAACCAATACCTTATGTCCNCGTAAGGCCAATTGCGCAGCGATGTTGATTACACTCGTGGTTTTTCCGACTCCTCCTTTCTGATTGATGATGGTAACAACTCTAGCCCTACCCTCTGGAGTAGGTTCTGATTTTGGCAACTCAAGGGGAGTTCTTGCCCTCGCTGTACTAATTTCATCTACGGAATCTAAAGTCGGCAGACCCTTGTCTTCGACCTCAGTAAATTCAGCATCGATAATCAGCGGTGCTGAACCTGCCTCAGGCAGACCTTCCACCTCTCTATCGACGGACATACGAGCGCCTTCGGCGCTCGGAGGGCTGTTCAATGTGCCGACACTGACTAACAATTCAGATGGCTTTAGTAGACTGAATTGGCGATGCCGGATCAGTTAGGTGGTGCCCAAAAGTGATACCATCCGAGTAGTCTTGCATTCTCAGCATCCATCACACAAACCACATCGTGATTTCTGTTATTGCCATCTGTCCAAGATTTCTGTACGTTGACACTAACTGCGCCTTCTCCCAAATTAATTGGAATGAGGTCTAAGATTTCATTATCTTGTGTTACTGATAATCTGTAACCATATTCTACTCCATCATCCCATCCTCCAGTTCCGTCATTGATGTGAGTGTTCAATCCGGGATATCTAGAAGATGAAAGCAATCTGGACTCCAATGAATTCATGGTTAATGTCTCAGGTATAGCATTTCGATTCCATTGAACAGTTCCATCGTCCATGTTATCATCATCAATTAGAGAACAACCACCGTTGTCTTCCTCAACAACCGTCCAACCGGCTCTCTCATCTTCAGTTACCCATGACATATTCCATCGAATGTTTGAGTTGAGAACATTAGTTGATGCGCTCCAAACGTATCCACCTTGTTCTATGGCTGTAGCAACACCGCTTGTGGAATAATTTGCAAGAGTGCATTCCAAGGCNGACTCAAGGTCCCATGACCTAATGGTGCTTTCATCTGGCATAGCAGCACCCCAAGACCTCTGGGCACTAGTGCCAGGTCGATCTTCACCAGGCCCTGGTTTGCTGGTGTAATCTGCCAACCAATCAATTGCATTGGAACCTTGGTTAATTCCACCTTTCATAGCCCTCATCTTGAATGAAATTGAAATTCTCCCATCTGGAATTGCGGCGTCGGAAAGCGATGTTTCAATCAAGCCGCAGTCACTTGATTTCTGACTCTTATCAATTACTATATTTGCAGTCTGTTCCACCGGCCACGGGACATTACTCTTGACTAACATATCGATTCTAATGTGACCATTACAATCATCAAATTCCGGATGAGACATAGAAATTGGATACACCAAACCATGGTCATTGTCATTGATTTCTTTATCCACCGACCAAGACCACTCTGAGCCTGCTTCAGATTTTGCGCCTGAAGTCAAAGATTCATCTCCAAAGAATTCGTACAAATCTAGGGGTGTGAGAGGTAGGAAGACGTAGGACGAAACCACTCCTAGACCTGAAATTGATTCTAATCCAAAGGTTGTCGCTTCGAGATTTGTGGCCTGATTTTCAGAATTCAAAATCGTCAAATCTGTACCCGTTCTAATCAATTGTTTGTCTCCAATATCGGTCCAAGCTCTAGTAGTCATATCCAAATTGTTGTCATCCAGAATCCAACCTACAGTTCCACATTCTCCTTCATCTCGCCAAGTCTTACCACTCAAGTCGATATTCATCTCATGGTTGATAACTTTCTCAGCAGTCAAATGCGTCCTCCCAAATGCATCCAAGGCATTGACTGCGCCGCTATATTGCTTGTCTGAGGGATGAATGATATTAGCAGGATCGCCATTTCGAATACTAATGCTTCCAACTCCCGAGACTATGTTTGCGGAAAGTTCTCCACAAGCATCATCGAGAGGGCCAGAAGCAGCATCCCGAAAAATCGCCACCATGTCGTCACCCTCAACATCTATGCTGGAACTCAATATGTCGAATTGCATACTATCTCCATAGTGAAGAGTTCGTGCTTGGAAAGAGGAATCCTGTTGCATAAAGAAGGTGAATGCTATCGCTCCAAGAATAAGTGCAGAAATGGTAACTGCTGCGATAACTTTCGGAGAGAATTGAATTGAAGAGAAGCTAGGTATAGTAATCGTAATCGAGGCTTCTTCCGTATCTGAATCGATTTCACTAGCAACCAAGGTTGGCTCAGTCTCATCGGCAATGACGCCTCCAGACCAAGCATCTACTTCCTCTTCGTCGAGGATTAACTCTGGTTGTTTCGTTACGGGAGTTATTTCTTCTTCATCGCTCTCTAGAAATAAATCAGCCTCTTCATCGAGATGTGGTTCAGTTTCAGCCTGTACGATATCTGCTTCNANNACTNCAGCTTCNATGACTTCTTCAGGTGTGGGAGCAGATTCAACTACTTCTTCCAGAGNTNCTCCCGCACCTCCGGATTCNATACGAGACAGAAGACGATCAATTGCATCGTCCTTGTCTTGTTCTGAGCTAGACGAAGTCACTTTGTTTTCAGATGTACTTGCAGGTGCCTTGTCTCCAAGTAAACGAGCGATTAACTCCTCCTTCTTACCGGAGATGAGTAGGCCCTTTTCCTTACACAAACTGCGTAGTTCTGAAACCTTCATTGTAGATAGTGAATCACGGTCCAGACCCATCCCTCCTGTCCATCTAACGCTAGGGAGTCGTGCGCTGGGGCTTTCAACCCCTTCGGCGTTCTGCTTTGCGTAGCGCTATTCCACATCTTTGAACGATATCGCCAAAGGGGTTAATTTTGAGAAATTTTTTACAATAGAAAGGAGAAATGAGTATATTCTCTTCCATGAATAAATCCGTCAGAGTCAAAAAGGACTTGTGGCGGGCCCGAATTCATGTACCCACGTCTGGTCATTCTTTCGCGCGGTCCGAGGTTGTACTCAACCCGTCGTCTCGCAGAAGAAGCCCAGAAGGCAGGATGGGCGGTTCGAATCATCGACCCACTATCACTTACTGTAGTCGTTGATGAGAAAGGAGGTCGGATTTTCCACAAAGGTTGGCCTATCGAATGTGAGGCAGTAATTCCTCGAATTGGATTCTCAATTACTCGACGAGGGGTGGCAATAGTTCGTCAATTCGAGCAAATGGGAGTAATTGTTCTCAATCATTCACGGTCTATTGAACAGAGTCGTGACAAACTCCTAGCAAGCCAACTGATGGCGGACGCTGGAATACCTATCCCTGTAACAGCCCATGTCGCTTCTACAACAGACGTAGACAGTGCATTAGCTCGAGTTGGCGGAGTGCCTTGTGTGGTCAAAGCGACCGAAGGAACTCAGGGTTCCGGTGTATTCCTCGCTAGAAACTACCCTCAAGTTAGACAACTCGTAAGCCAAATGTTAGAGAGAGGAATGAAACCATTAGTCCAGACATATATTGAGGAGTCTCATGGTAAAGACATCAGAGTTCTCGTTGTTGGTGGAAAAGTCGCCGCAGCAATGCGAAGACGAGCATCAGGAAGCGAATTCCGTTCCAACTTCCATCTTGGAGGAAGTGTAGAGAGAGTTCAATTGAGTGAAGAGTTCGTTTCAGTAGCGCTCTCAGCAGCAAATATTCTCGGTATGGATATTGCAGGTGTCGACCTCTTGGAATCGAGTAACGGCCCACTTGTTTTGGAAGTCAACTCAAGTCCTGGTCTAGAAGGAATCGAGGGTGCTTCTGGAGTAAATGTCGCTGGGGCGGTTGCTGAACATCTGAATAACCGTCTGGAAGCGTTCGAAAGACAACAAAAAGAAGAAGCGAAATTGTCAAATTCAGCCTCTGATGGACCCTCAATGATTACTGATTAAATCCATTAATCGGCTTTTTTCTTATTGCTGGAAAAACCTAGCCGTTAGGTTGTCCACATCAGAAGCATTCAAGTTTGGATAGACCCCCTTGGGTTCGCCCGTATGGGCAGGGATGCACCCGTCGTTAGCGACGGAAATAGGCGAGGGAGCTTGATATGGAAGGCGAAGATAGAGGAATTGCTAACCGAGAGGTTATGCAGGGGCGGTTCGAAACTTCCTCTAGTATTAGTCATTCAAACCCAGTAATTCCTCTACCTACCAGATTAATGCGTTTGGCAGCCCTTCCTTGGTTTGAGTGCTGGGCTGGACAATTACGCACTGAAAAGAAATCTAAGCATACAATTCGTGCATACTCAGTAGCAGCTCGTGATTTCTCAACCACGGTCTTACCAGGTGAAGAAGAGGTGTCTTGGGAGATGGCTCAGGAAATTCCAGTAAGAGTTTATCATGAGCGAGTAGATCCTTCTTCTGGGCGTGTCGATGCTTGGTTAAACAGCCTAGGAGAGTTGCGTCCTGCTACAATAAACGCCAGACTAGCGGCTGTATCTCATCTTCTCAAATGGCTAGGATACAATGTTCCTGAATGGGTACAAAGACCAGCGCGCCGAAGACCTTTGCCTCGACCATTAGGTCGTTCAGAGGTACTGAAAGTTCGTTCAGCGGCGCTTAGAATGGAAGACCCACTAGCTCATCCAATAGTTACCACAATGTTGGACACCGGATTGCGAATCTCTGAATTATGTAATTTAGACATCGATGATGTTGACCATGAAGACCTATCTGCTCTCGTAATTGGGGGCAAGGGGGAAAAGGACCGAACGGTTCTGTTTACCAAGAAGACTACCGAAGCAATTGAAGCTTGGAATCCGATCAGAACTATGCGCTCAAAGATGGTAGAAAATGAAGACTCGGAAAGGGCCCTCTTCATATCTAGCAGAGGAAATAGAATCAATCCTCGTTCTATTCAGAAATTAATTGACAGATTGGCTGATGAGGCTGAAATTCCCCGCGCGCGATTATCCCCTCACACATTGCGACACACATTCGCGACAGGATTGCTTGAGCGCGGTGCAGATTTAGTTACGATTCAGAGATTATTGGGGCATGCAAGTATCGCTACAACCAGAGTATATCTGGAAATCAGTGATCAAACGCTCAGAGAGATTTACCACAGAGCCCAGCGATTACCGGAATTGGAAGAATTTGAAGTTGATTCCGAAGTCGAAGACGAATTGGAAAGCGAATATCTGGTACTTCCAGCAACTGCTGTTCAGCAAGATTAGTAGGGTCATTTTTTGGCTGGATTTTTCTTATTTTGTCGCTTATCGACTACTTCTGGGCCTTGCCATTCGCGTTCCGCTTGAACATTATTTCCTGAATGACCTGGAAGTGGGCAGTACTTTCCAGCACGACATCGCGAACAGTTATCCTTTGGAGGAAGTTCTACGACTTTGGTAAGTCGTCCGTACTTGCGTCGTGGCACGTAGCAGTGTTCAAACAGACGGGACTTGAGCATTCTCGTCTGCACGTAACGTTCAACGCGAAGTCTGTTCAGCCGTCATCATGGATGGCGAGGCCGAGTCGATAGAGGAGGGAACAATCGGCCTCGATCCAAACAAAACCATACTATGGGCTCAGGTCAGGGAAGGGCAACCTCAGATGTCAATAGACATTGAAGGAAGGCTTCGACCCGCCGGAATTAAGGACAATTCAACTGTATATCTCGGAGATGTTGCTAGGGCTGCTCTCCGCTCCCTAGGTCCTGCTGATCCACCATTTTTCGAATCAAAACCTGCTTATGATGAACAGAGGTGGGGATTTTCAACCTCAGCAGGAGACGTTTCTATGGTTGTAAAATCGGATTCATATTGGGGATTTGGATTGCTGGCAAGATGTTTTCTCAATCGAATCGAAATCACAGGACCATTGGCTCTACGTGCGCGAATTGTGCACGATATCGCTGCCACCTTGGGTAGAAATCCTTGGGAGCCATCATGGACATCGAGGTTTGAAAAAAGGACAAGCGCTACAATTTCCCAACATCGTAGCGCTTGGGAAGGACTCATTCATCACGCAAGAGATGAGATGAACGAAGAAATCACGAATCTATCCGAAAAAATATCTACGCTACGTGGAAGCGAGGATATCGAGCTCATCCTAAATCAAGCTGAACGAAATTTGGATGAGGCTCGGGCTGCACTTTCCGATCACAATGCTCCTGCCGTGGAAAGGGCTCTAGCTAGAGCAACACAGGCTCTAGTGGAAGCAGACCCTACTACCGAAGTCAGATCATCAGAGGCAGCCGCAATAAGTTCGGGAGTTCTCACATGGTGGGACAAGAACCAACAGGAAGATGAGGTGGAGGCTTCACATCTACTAGATGATGAATTACCAGTTGTCGATTTAACCGGTGAAGAGTAATCAGACAATTCCAGAAAGGACGTCGCCCATCCACGCCCATACTCCATGGTGCTGAAGATAAATTGCTAGAGAGAAGACTACACATGCAGCGTAGACTATTCCTTTACTGATCTGAATAGCATCCTCTGACTCCTCGTCGAAGTAGCGGATTAATCCCGCTGCTTGCTGGATGCCGCTGCCCTTCTTCTCCTTCGCCATCGGGCCGTCGCACCTACCTGCACTATTTCAAGACGGCGAAACAGAATAAATCAGTAAATTCACAACAAATTGTTGAAAATGAGTCGAAATCAAGGATCTAGTGTCTCAATTAGTACACATCCGCCATCGAGTTCGACAATTTTTGAGGCCGCATCCATAGCAGCATCGATACTGGCGGTCATCAAAATTTCTCGGCGCTTTCCAGCCGATGATTCGAATACCAATCTGTGTGACAAGACTTCCAATACATTTCTGTCAACAACCTGCCAAACCCATTCTTCTCGATCAACTGTAATCAAGGCCTCAACAGGTACTAGTGGACCTTGCTCTCTACCATTCGTCCTAGCTCGTTCAACAAGGCCAACTAACTTTTGAGTTGCTTCGGTATTTGTCGTTCGATTAGGTTCGGTCGGGCTTCTTGCAATTCTTCTTCTCAGTCCTGTCATGTGCATCCCATACGGCATAGGCCGTGAGTCGTGAGCGCATAGTTAGAGGTTTAACCGTTTACGAATTTGTTTGGGAGAAGGATGAGAATTATTGGGGGTAGTGAGATTGCCAGAGCCAATCGCTTGATGTTGAAGATGATTGACGCGACCTTGTGCGAGACGAGGTCGATTGGGATAAGGCCGCGCGCGCCAGCCTGTTATTGAAGGCGGTAAGTTGCTGGCGGGGAAATTCCGATTCATGGTTCGCACACGCCTATGAAAGACTCCCAGAAACAGTACGAGTGAATCCCTTATCAGGAGATCAAGAATGGCTCGAAGAATGGTTGGAATCATTAGGCTGTAAGCCTATTGAATGGTTCAACGGGGTCGGATCTGGTTGGACTATGCCTTTTCCTCGCGGTAAGGCTGAGGGTGAAGTCAAATCTGCCCTTGCCGCTTTACATGAGACTGGAAGATTAACTCGACAAGAGGCTGTATCAATGCTGCCTGTTCTGGCCTTAGACCCAAAACCAGGGGAATATATTCTCGACTTGTGCGCTAGTCCAGGGTCTAAAACTTCTCAAATCGCAGAACATCTGAATGATTCTGGAGTCGTTGTCGCAAACGAGATAGTCAGAGGTCGAGTAAATCTACTAGTTTCCAATATGCAGAGACATCGTTCTCGAAGCAATATCATCGTTAACCACGATGCACGTCATTTTCCCAAAGTTCCGGAATTTGGATATGACCGAATCTTGGTTGACGCACCCTGCACAGGCACTGGAACCACGCGCAAGAATCCCGATGTGTGGTCTCGATGGAAGCCAAGTGGTGGTCGTTCAATGCAGAGGCTGCAAATCGACATTCTAAGTCGAGCTACCAAACTAATCAAAACAGGAGGGCGAATTGTCTACTCAACCTGTTCTCTGGATCCAATCGAAAACGAAGCTGTAGTTGCCGAGATTCTGAGAAGCGACCCTTCTTTGAAGCTGATTTCAGCCCATGATTTGATTCCAAAATTGTCCGGATCTGAAGGAATGACCCAATGGCATGTGCTTTCCGATGAATGTTCAATTGTTCAGGACGAGAAGGCGGGAGACAGTTTCTCTTCTCCTTCTGAAAAAGAAATAATTGAATCTCTGCCACTATGTATGAGAGTGTGGAATGATGAGTCGAATGGTGGAGGATTTTTCCTAGCTGTAATTGAGAAAAATTCCTCTGTAGAACCAGAAGTTAATCCTCAAGTTAATCGAGAGTTGACGGATGAAGAAGCACCAGTAGATAACGAGGATGTTCCCAAACCAATTTCATCGGATACTAGAACCATTTTGGAAGAGCAATTGGGACACTTACCAGAGGACCTTTGGATACGAGGAAAGAAAGTACTCTGGTCAACACCCGAAGCTCACGAAATTTGGTCCTCTGAAAGGAGCCGTAGAGGTGGAAGAACCCGTATTCCCGGTGGACGTTGGCGCCCGCTTAAAGTGGCCTATCTCGGACTTGAAGCAATCCATTTGCGTCGTGGAGAGTTTGAACGAATTGTTGGTTCTTCTGCAAAAAAATTCGCCGATATAATCGACAAAGGACGTACTGAAGTGTCGCCGAAAGTTATCGATTCATTACTCTCTGGAGATGAGCCGGAACCTAGCCAGGTGAGTCAGAACCTAATCTCCACAAGAGGGAATTTTCTGTTGGTGGATGAGTCCGACGGGACTACTATTCCAGTTTGGATTGGCGGGCGAGTTAGTCTAATGATGAGGACAGCCGAGGTACGTGTATTACGACTAATGAGAGGAGTCAAAGTCAATCAAGAAGAATGAACATACGTTCAATTAAGTGGCTTATTTTGAACTGAATGTTCAATAGCCGGGTGCTTTCAGGCCGGTCTCCTGAGGGAGATTCATGCTCGACGACACCGACCGCCGGATAATTGAGGTTCTCGAACGAGATGCTAGAACATCGCTTCGAGGCATAGCAGAAGAGGTCGGTGTTTCGCTGGGCACCGTCAGTAATCGAGTAAAGAAATTGGAAGATAATGGAGTCATCAAGGATTATCGAGTGATTTTAGATTCTGAAAAAGTCGGATGGAATCTCAACGTTGTTATCGGATTAAGAATTCAGAAAGGCAGATTGATTGAAATCCAAGAGAAAATAGCTCGTGATAATCGAGTCTATGGAGTCTATGACGTAACCGGGGAATTCGATTCCATGGTTATAGCAAGAGCAGTGGATCGGAGTGACCTCGATGACTTATCGAAGAATGTACTATCTATGGACGGAGTTGTACGTTCCGTTACTCATTTAGTTCTGAATACCGTTAAAGAAGGGCCTACTTCTTTCCCGAAATGATTTCACAAACTGTCCAGGTGAATATCAATCAGCGACCTTAGAACATTAGCAAATGGTGCTAGTGCTTCGACAGTTTTTCCCTCTGGTTTCATCGATTTCAACAGAACATTTCTGAGACTTTCATCAATTGGAACGTCGAGTGAATTCAGTCGCTCTCGTAGTGAATTCTGTATCCGTCCTCCAGTACGATCCCAATCCATCAATAAAATTAGAGGGGGGCCGCCATCGATTGTATTCCGAGTTCCGTATGTATCATAGAAATATGCTACAAGTCTAGATCTATCCCAACCTCGATTAATCAATTCAATAGGTCCTTGAAAACCTAGAGCCATGAGTGCTTCTCTGTCTCTTTTACCTTCTACTACGATTGGACAACCTGCTCCTCCATCCGAAGGATTGCGATTTCTGATTTGACTTTCTGCGAAGGCACGGGCTGCCAAATTAAAGCGAACTTCACGATCGGGGGAGCCAGAAATTTTTCCCTTATCTTGAATCCAATCACTGGCCCCCATCTAACCTCACCTTCAAATCAAAAATCTCAGTAATATTCGACTGATTCAGAACTTATCCACATGGGCTCACGTTGGTTGTTCTTTTGAAGTCATTTCCGACTATGTCGGACCTCTCTTCAGGGATGACAAACCTCACACTTATGAGGGACTTTCACACGCGGTCAGATTGGAGATAACGATGAGTCTCATCACACCTCTATACGATAGCCTCTTCAACGAGTATCTTGCATGGTCGGCTTTGGTTGCATTGTTCACCTTTGGGTGGCTATATCACCACTCATTTTTCTATCGCTCAAAAGATGGCGAAAACCCCAATGTTGACAATCTAGAAGTTGGAGTTTTTCCTGCTGAAAATGATAATCTAAAATTAGAATTAGCATGGACTATTGTGCCATTTATCTTGATTGTTTACCTAACTTACATTTCTTGGGCGCCACTAGACAATGTTTGGTCTTCCCCAAATGATGGGCATTTCGGTAACGAGTGTGTGTACGATAGCCCCGATTACGATGGTTCGAACTTGTACTTCGACTATGATGCAAATCTGAAAGGGGAATACAAAGCAGATTGCTATCACACCATCGAAATTACAGCCAAGCAATGGGTTTGGAGTTTTGATTGTGGAACGCTTGAAGCAGAATTATGTGAATCAGGATTTACTGAGGCAGACGGAAGAGCCGTTCCTCATCTCTCTCTACAGGCAGGGAATGCATATCTCGCATACATGACCTCAGAAGATGTAACTCACGCACCTTGGTTTGTCTCTTTGGGAGTCAAAGAAGACGTTCTTCCGGGACAGACAACCACTGTTTGGATTCTCGCAGAGGATGTTGAGGACTTCCTTCTACTCTGTACCGAATATTGTGGAGACGATCACGCCTACATGATGGCTGGCGTTAGTATTCATGCCTGAGGGGGTTGAAAGATATGGGAAGAAACATTACGATTTCACGAAGTATGGTAGCTTTTCTTTTGATATCTATCGCAATGGTTGTATCACCCTCAGTGAACTCATTACCGACTGGTGTAAATTACGATCAAATCAGTGCTGGTGGATGTAACTGTCACGCCGCTGCTCCAAATGCTGCGGTCATGGTGACTCTAGATGGCCTTCCAGAAGAATACAACATGTCTGAGACCTATCAGGTTACAATCTCATTCACTGGTGGCCCATCTGCTGAAGGAAATGCAAATCTTGGAGGATTCAATCTTTGGGCATCCGGCGGTGAAATTACTCCTCTAGATGCAACTGTTCAATCCAATGGCCCCTCTGAGGTCACCCATACCGAAGCCGGTAACGATTACACATCATGGACAGTCGAATGGATTGCTCCAAGTCATGGTAGAGATGTAGACTTCGTAGTCCATGTGAACTCTGTTAACGGAGATGGAAATGCTGGTCCCGAAGATCAGTGGAATAAACTGACTCTGAAGGTTGCAGGGTCATTAGGCCCTGGATTGGAAGAAGCCGACCCATACAAGGTATTGGCAACTCTCATCATTATCTCTGGAATACTTCTCACAGTCACAATCCTGTATGGATTTTACAGAACCAATCCCGATGCATTCGATTGGGAGCATCTAGCACCTTGGTTGACCGAGTGGCTTACCAGTACAGACCACAAGAAGATAGGAACTCTATACTTCGTTCAAGGTCTATTCTTCCTCGGAATCGGTGGAATTCTTGCTATGATGATTAGAATTCAACTGGCTGTCCCAGGTAATGACTTCATTTCTCAAGACCAGTACAACTCATTCTTTACATTGCACGGAACAACTATGATTTTCCTTGCGGCAATGCCTTTGATCAATGGTTTTGCAAATTGGATGGTCCCTCTTCAAATCGGTGCTCCTGACCTTGCTATGCCAAGATTGAATGCGCTATCATTCTGGCTACAACCGTTCGCTGCATTATTGATTTTCACCGGTGTATTCACCGGAGAAGGAGCAGATACCGGATGGACAGGATATGCCCCATACATCGTAACAGAAGGCGCACATACTGGTGTCACAATGTGGGTTGCAGGACAGATAATGCTGGTAGCATCATCTACTCTAACCGGAATTAACTTCCTTACCACAATGGCAGTAATGCGTGCAGAAGGTATGGGATGGATGCAAATGCCATTGTTTACATGGAGTATTTTGGTTGCTAACCTAATGCTATTCCTTTCAATTCCAGCATTCGGTGTAGGGCTGATTCAAGTATACCTTGACAGAACTATCTCCACAGCATTCTATGACATATCTGCTGGAGGGGACCCATTACTGTGGAGTCACTTGTTCTGGTACTTCGGACATCCTGAGGTGTACGTGGTTATTGTGCCTGCATTCGGTGTTATTTCCGAAGTACTTGCCACATCCGCAAGGCGTTCTATCTTTGGATACCGATCAATGGTCTATGCAATGGCAGGAATTGGAGTCGTGGCTTTCATCGTATACGGACACCACATGTTTACCTCTGGAATGTCACCTTCGCTAAGATTCGTAACAATGCTGACAACTATGCTGGTCGCTGTCCCTACTGGTATCAAGATCTTCAATTGGCTGAAAACTATGCACGGAGGTTCGCTTGTCTATCGCACGCACACTTTGTGGGCGCTAGGATTCTTGGTTACCTTCACGCTTGGTGGGATTTCTGGAATGTTCTTCCCGTCCATCGCAATGGATACTCACCTACACGAGACTTACTTCGTCGTGGCTCACTTCCACTATGTGCTGGTAGGAGGTACAGTCTTCGGATTCTTCTCAGCGATTTACTATTGGTATCCAAAGATGACTGGACGAATGCTTGACGAAAGATTGGGAACTCTTCAC
>NYXO01000080.1 GCA_002685415.1 Methanobacteriota archaeon | reverse complement strand
TGATGATGATTCTCCTGCAGATATAGTTGTTGAAATAGTTACAATGCTTGGTTTTTCATTATTACCATCTTCTGTAGATATTTCTGGAGTAAATAGATTCATAAAAGAATGCATTCCATATGGAAGCAATGATTTTGACATAGCTTTAAAATCTTTAAATTCAGTAACTTGACTATCGCTAAGCTTTTTTACAAAGTCATAACCTCTAACTTCAGCAAACTTAATTAAGTTCTCAATTCTTTGTTCTTGAATATTTTTATATTCTAGAAAAAGGGAAACTAAAACGTATGCATTAATCAAAAAAATAATTACCGTAAATATATTTAATTTTTCTGAAGATACAATGATCGCATAAGCTAGTAATGCAGAAATCAAAATTGAAACTATAAGCAACAAAATAAATTTTGAACTTGTTGTTTTATATATATTCATAAAATGAACTTATCAAGTTATTAATTTTGGTATTAAGCCTGTTTGAGCTAGAACACCTAAAATAATCATTAATACAAAAGCTGCAAGAATTTGTAAATTCTTTTTTTCAATCAACTCAAAGAGATCTTCTAAAACTTTTCTTATAAAATCATCAGCACTGCCCATTAATTTAACAGCCTTTCTTGTCCATTTATCAGTCTTGTCAATTAGCGGAAGAGCTAATGCAACAATAATAAGCCACACAACTCCATTTAAAATCATGTCAATAATCCAGCCAACTAATATCCAGTCAATCTTCATAGTTTCATAGTATAACTTTTGATACTATAAGCGAATGAACAAATTATTTACAAAAATATCTACTTTAATTATTGGATTATCAGTTGGTGCAATAATTTACTTTTCTCTTTGGTCAATATTTGTTTATTTTGGATACGTAAATTAAGTTAAATTTTTTTACTATTATCTCTATATTTAATGTAAGATTTCATTTTCTCACTTAGGATAATAAATGAATATATATGTCGGAAACATTTCTTGGGGATTAACAGACCAAGATCTAGAAAACGTTTTTGCTGAATACGGCACAGTCGATTCTGCAAAAATTATTACAGACAGAGCAACTGGTCGTTCAAGAGGCTTTGGATTTGTTGAAATGAGCGATGGAGCAGAAGCTGCTATCGAAGCATTAAACGGAACTGAAGTTGATGGAAGAGAGCTAGTTGTTAATGAATCAAGACCCAAAGATAAAAGCTAATTAAGACTCTCTAAAGCCTCTATCATTTTTTCTTGAACTTTTTGAACTGCTTTGAATGGTCTAATCATGACTTTAAAGTTGCATATCTTGCCGTCTTCATTCCATTCAATCATATCAACACCATTTACTGAAATGTCATCTATATATGTTTCAAACTCTAATACAGAATTCATATCATCATGAATTTCTTTTGTATATTTAAACTTTTCCATATTAAAAGACTGGCCTGCAGCATGAAGATACATCATTGTGATTTCTTTACCTTCCATTGGCTTAAAGACAACAGGTGATGAAAATACAGCGTTATCAGCAATAATTTCATCTAGCATCTCAAGATCATCACTTTCAATGACTTCGTGCCATTTATGGATTAAATTTTTTGCTTTACTCATTTTTTAAACGTTATATAAAAATATTGATATATTTTAAACATAAAAATATCGAAATATCACAAATATAGTAGTATCTTATAACTAGAGGAGTTCGATATGAAAAATTTATTTTTGTCCGTCTTAATATTGCCAGGACTACTATTTGGTATGCATCACGAAAAGAATCCAATAATTTTTTATTTGGATTTAGAAATTGCTGATGGAAAATCAGATGGTGTTGAAGAATTTGTTGATTATTTAGTAGCTGCTGTAAATGAGACTGAACCTAAGACGATGTATTACAAATATTGGATTTCAGAGGATAAGAAAAATGTATCTTTAATGGAGGTATATCATTCAAATGAGGACGCTATATTTCATATGAATGCTTTTGCAGAGGCGCCTCATAGAGATAAATTTCTTGAAACTTTTATTGTAAAGAGCTTTCAAGTTCTTGGTGATACAAATGATGATCTAAAAAATGCTATGGAAGCCTACACAAATGATCACAGGACTCTAATGAATGGATTTCAAAGGAAGAGTAAATAATGAGCGATAAAGAACAAATAGAAAATTGTATTGATGTTTATTATGCAGGATGTTGTGAATCTGATTCAAACAAAATTAAAGAGGCTTTTGATAACAATGCCATGATTTCAGGATACTTACCTGACGGACTACATGAAATGAATTTAGATGAGTTTTCTGAGTTTGTTTCAGCCCAACAACCTTCACCAAAAGAAAAAGGCGATAAAGAATTTCTTGAAATAATTTCATGTGAAATTGTTGGCGATACAGCAATTGTTCAAATTAGAGAGGCATACTTGGGAATGATCTTTATTGATTCATTCTCTTTTTTAAAAAAAGATAATACATGGAGAATTTATACAAAATTGTTCCATGTTGAATCATAAGAAACATATATAGAGGAGAAAAATATGTTAAATAAAAACAAACTAGTATTAGCTAGTGTGATTGGAGCTTTATTTATTGCAAGCTGCTTGAATGAGATGACTGTTGAGTCATCATCAGATAGCGCTGGTGGTGGTAAAGCCTATGCTGAATTTATGGCATGTACAGCTGGAGCAGACTTTAATGCAGAAAATGCAATGAAGATGATAGCTGACTGGCAAAAAATGATTACAGCAGATTCGCTTTTAGGCGCATGGGGGTATGTTCCTGCAGCCGAAACGAATGCTTTTGGTGATACCCTATGGTGGGAACTGAATTGGAGTTCAGAAGAAGAAGCTAATGCAGAGTGGAGTGCTTGGGTTGAAAATGAAGATGCGCAAGCTTGGGCTGAGGAATATTCAAATGTAATGGTGTGTGATGGTGAGGGAAGAAATTCTTTCGATGCTGACTATCCAATTGCACCTGGTACATATGGAAGCACCAATGAGAGTGGATATTTTTACAGTGAATTTTATCAATGTAATTACACTAATGATTCAAGCAGAGCAGATGCTGAAGAATTTTTACCTGGTTTTGTAAACGCAGTAAGCAATTCTGATTACAGTGATACAAACTATTCATTTGGAAATTATTTTGCACATAAAAATGAGGATGGTTCTCACGTAGAGGCTGACATTGATTTCTTATGGGCTAACTTTACAGATAGTAAGGATTCTATGGATAAAGCAGCTGAATCATTTGAAAAAGATGTTAGGGATGAAATGTTTCCATTATTTAGTGAATTTGCGACTTGTGCTGAAGTAGCAGATGTCTATCATAGTTGGACATTTTACAATAGCGATGCAAAAGACTTTATGCCGGATTTTACTTCAAGAGACTAAGTAAAAGATAAAAAATTGAAGCTGCTTTACGCAGCTTCTTTTTTTTATGGTACATTCTACATATTATGATTATTGGAGTTCCAACCGAAGTCAAAAATAACGAAAATCGAGTAGGTTTAACACCTCATTCAGTTAAAAAAATAGTAGATTCTGGTCATGAAGTTTTATTACAAAATAACGCTGGTGCAAACATTGGATTTTTTAACGATCAATACCAAAATGCTGGTGCAAAAATAATTGATTCTGCTGAAGAAGTTTATAAATCTTCTGAAATGGTAGTAAAAGTTAAAGAGCCAATTCCTGATGAGTATAAGTTTTTAAACAGTGATTTAACCCTTTTTACATATTTGCACCTTGCTGGAGATCCTGAAAATGCAAAAAAATTAATTGATACAGGCGTTACAGGTATTGCTTATGAAACAGTCACTTCATCAGATGGATCCATGCCATTGCTTGCTCCTATGAGTACTATTGCAGGACAACTTGCATTTGTTGTTGGCTCTTATCATCTCCTTAAGCATAATAAAGGAAAAGGTGTCATGATTGGTCATATGGATGATATGGATCCAAGGGTAGTGACAGTTATTGGTGCTGGTGTTGCTGGTACACAATCCATTTTGAAGGCAATTGATAATAGGGCATTAGTAAAAGTTGTTGATTCCTCTCAAACAAAACTCGATGATCTTAAATCTAAATATGGAACAGATAATGTTGAATATATTCTTTCAACAAAGGATTCAATTCAGGTTTCAGTTAATGAATCTGACCTGGTAATTGGAAGTGTCTATGTTGTTGGCAAGGAGGCTCCTAAGGTAGTTACTAAAGAAATGTTATCATCGATGAATCCGGGCACTGTAATGGTTGATGTTTCTATAGACCAGGGTGGATGTTTTGAGACTAGCAAACCAACTACACATGATAGTCCTACATTTTTAGAGAATGACATTGTTCACTATTGTGTAACTAATATGCCTGGCGCAGTTCCATTGACAGCTACTGAAGCACTAAACAAAGTTTCACTATCATATGTTGAGAATCTTGCAAATAATGGTATTCAAAATGCTCTTAATTCTGATGAGCATTTGAGAAATGGTCTCAATATTCTTGATGGAAGAATTGTTCATCCTGGAGTGAAAGAAGCTCTAGAATAACTTTCAGATTTGAGATGTTCAAAAAGTTAAATTTGTATATTTTTTTATTATTTTTTTTAGTAACTGTTAACGCATCTAATGATGAAAAGAATGCTTTAATTGAGATTTACAACAATCCAAATGACATCAATTTAATTAATATCGTTATTAAAGATAATATCGACATTGGTGGCAAAGTTACATCTGCTGGATCCTTGGCACTACAAGATAATATTGCAAAATCGGATGCCTTCATAATAGATAAATTAAAAAGAGAAAATTATTATATTCTTGGTAAAGCAAATTTATCCGAATGGGCAAACTTTAGATCTGAAGATTCTGTTAGTGGATGGTCAAGTTTGGGTGGTCAAACGAAACATTATCTTGATGATATTTATAATCCTTGTGGCTCTAGCTCCGGATCTGCTGTTGCTGTTTCTATGGGGATTGTAAATATTGCTATTGGCACAGAGACAAATGGATCAATTTCATGTCCATCATCTGTAAACGGAATTGTTGGCATGAAACCAACTACAGGCTTGGTTAGTAGGTCTGGTATTGTTCCAATATCATCTTCACAAGATACAGCTGGACCAATGGGTGCAACTGTTAATATTGTTGCAAAAACACTTGAAGTTATTTCAGGATATGATGAAAATGATCCTGCTACTTCTTTTATTCCATCAAATTTTGATTTTAATTTTTCAAGTGTAACAAAGAATAACTCTCTTAAAGGTATTCGATTAGGCTTGTTGGATTCAAAAAATACTAATCCACAAGTTATTGAATTACATTTAAAAATTAAAGAAATAGTTAATTCTTTGGGCGGTGAATTAATTTTGATAAATGATGACAGGGATTATCCTAATGATGCTGAATATTATGTTCTTCTCTATGAGTTTCGAGTAGGGCTGGAAGAATATTTAAAAAATACTAATTCTTCTATGAAAACAATTACGGACATTATTGATTTCAATAATAAAAATAAAGATATTGTTATGCCATATTTCGGGCAAGACATATTTTATAAATCCGTTGAAAGTAAAAGTTATCTAAAATATTTATGGTCTAAATACAAATTAAATAAATCGTACAAGTCTACAAAAGATCTTTTAGAAAAATATGATTTAGATGCCTTTATTGGTCTGACTAGAGGTCCTGCATGGAAAATAAATTATGATGGAGGAGACTATATTGCTATGAATGATTCACCTCAATTTGGTAGCGGAGGGTATGCTGCGCATAATGGAATGCCTCACATAACAATTCCTTATTTTGAAATAAACAAGTTTCCTGTTGGAATCTCCATTATTGGAGATCGTTGGACCGATAAGATGATAATTGGATATGCATCAGCAATTGAAAAATCAAGATATAATNTAGATACTCAATAATATAAGGATTTAATATGGAAAAAGTTTTAGTAACAGGAGCAACNGGNTATATNGGCTTNCATTGTATTCAGCAACTTCTTGATCAAGGTTATGCTGTTAANGGTTCAGTAAGATCTCCTGAAAGAAAAGATGAAATATATGAAGCACTNAAAAAACANAACACTCCAACAGATAATCTTAATATATTTAAATTTGATTTAAATGATGATGAGGGATGGGATGATGGTATGGAAGGTTGTGATTATTTGCTTCANGTTGCGTCACCTATTGCATTAGAAAGTCATAGTGAAGATTTTTTTGTAAAACCTGCTGTTGCTGGAGTAAAACGAGCACTTAAATTTGCAAAAAAGCATGGAATAAAAAAGGTTGTTCTGACATCATCTGTTGCAGCAATTTTTCATGGTATGGAGCTAAAAGAATATTATGATGAGAATGATTGGTCTGATCCTGAAAACCCATCTATTGACCATTATTCAAAAAGTAAAACATTAGCAGAGAGAGCTGCATGGGACTTCGTTGAGAGCGAAGATCATCCATTTGAATTAGCTGTAATTAACCCNGCATTAGTAATTGGCAGATCGTTAACTGGTGACTTGGGTGAATCAAATAAGGCAATTGAAATGGTAGTAACTGGAAAAATGCCAGTAGCAGTGCCTCTNCAGTTTGGATATGTNGATGTTAGAGATGTGGCTGCAGCTCANATATTAGCNATGAAGAATCCTGAAAGTAATGGCAAAAGATTTGCTTTAGCTGAGAAAGATTTATGGTACAAAGATGTTGCAGAAGTNTTAATAAAAAAAGGATTTGACAAAGCTCCAACATTCGCAGTTCCAGCTTGGCTTGCAAAAATATTAGCAATGTTTAGCAAGGATTTAAAATTAACATTGCCTTATCTTGGAAGATTAAGGAGTGTTAGAGANGCAAAAAATGCAAAAGATATACTTGGTTGGAAGCCNAGGCCAGCTGAAGAATCAATAATAGAGATTGCNGAACAAATTCAAGAAATGGGGTTAATTAAATAACTCCTGGAATAATTGCTTTTCTGTTTTTAGGATAGTTTTCAAATTTACTTTGATACCACTTGTGATGGGAAATCGCCCTTGGAAATAAATTTGCTATAACCCATNTTAAAAAGACTAAACCTGAGATACTCCAAGTNAATATAGCCCATCCAATCCATTCTATTATTTCTCCAAAATAATTTGGAGCTGACAAATATTTATATAAAAATGCATGNGGAATGTGATAACCAGGNCCTTTCTTTTTTTTCATACCCATTATTATGTAATCAGANCTNATGTTGATATACATCCCNAGTAANAAAATTGATANTCCNACAATAAANNTTGGACTTGAAATCCAATTTTCAGAATATTGNGTAAAATAAAAAATACCAAANGCTTGAATGCTTACATTTACAAGATTAAAAAAGAAAGCNGAAAATGCAATTGAGATAGGCATTTTAGGGTTAGTCATTTCAATCAAAAACGGATAGATAAAGGTNCTNTGAATGTAATGNGNTAACCAAATNANAAGAAATACTTTATGNATGANTTGAAGCTGATCNCTTACAATTAANGCATAAATTATCATNAAAACNACGCACGGTGACTCCATTACAACCCACCCAAGTCGAGCAGGTATTTNTATTCCCCAACCATCTTTNATNTGACGNCCNTATGGAGCACTTTCAAAAAATAAATANGCAAAGGTTCCNATNCCAATAAGAACCCATATTAACGATAATATATAAAATGTATTCATATCAAAAAATTTATAAACNAAGTTTACAGCTATGATTCTAAATCATAAACTTAATACATAGTTTGATTTTTTTGGGGNAATTTTAAAGTGGAAAAATATGACTTTGTTATTTTGGGTGCTGGTTCTGCAGGATGTGTTCTNGCAAATAAGTTAAGTAANAATCCTAACTTTAANGTNTGTTTGATNGANGCAGGNTCAAAAGATAGTGATCCTAGAATTCATATACCAATTGGTTTTGCATTTTTNGGTGATGGAAGTAAATATAGNTGGAACTATGAAACTGTTCCACAAAAAGANTTTGAGAAAGAAGTTGTTGCTCAACCTGTTCAAGANGTTGTTGATTCTGCCGGNGGTACTCATAAAGTTGAAACNGAATCAATGGAGCATAGAAAGGGATTTCAGCCTAGAGGAAAAACATTAGGNGGTTCAAGTTCNATTAATGCGATGTTATATGTAAGAGGTCATAANTGGGATTATGATCATTGGTCNGAATTAGGGAATNANGGTTGGTCATATGATGANGTGTTNCCTTATTTTAANAGAGCNGAACACAATGAGGTATTTGATGATNATTATCATGGACAAAATGGNCCTNTAAATGTTTGCAAGATTCGAAATCAAAATACTCCTACAGACGATTTTGTTAAAACAGGATCAGAAATATTTGGTTATAACGATGATTTTAATGGAGAAAATCAAGANGGNATCGGATATTATCAAACCACTCAAAAAGATGGAAAGCGNTGCAGTGCTGCAAAAGCATATCTNGTCCCCTCACTAGATAGAGAAAACTTNACAGTTATGACAGACACCAATGTAAATAAAATTATTTTTGAAAATAAAAAAGCAGTNGGTGTTGAATGTNTANANNAAGNNGGTGAANTNNTNANNATNAATGCNNNTAAAGANGTNATTNTNAGNTCNGGTGCNTTTGGNTCNCCACANATATTATTNAGATCAGGTGTNGGACCNNCNGAAGAAATTNTNAAACANNATATNGAGCATATTCATGANNTNCCTGGNGTTGGAAAGAANCTTCAAGATCANATNGATTATNT
>NYXO01000066.1 GCA_002685415.1 Methanobacteriota archaeon | reverse complement strand
ATGTATCTTTATTAATATTAATGTTTTTAACAGGATTACCCACCATTGTTGCATAAGGAGGAACATCTTTTAATACAACTGTATTTGCTCCAACTCTTGCACAACTTCCAATATTTACTGGACCAAGAATACTTGCACCACAACCAATAATTACATTATCCTCAATTGTAGGATGTCTTTTTGTATCTCTTTGATCTTTCGAATTTTCAGCAGGACTAATACCTCCTAATGTTACGCCATGATAAAGTGTAACATTATCACCGATTTCACTTGTTTCACCAATTACAGTCCCCATTCCGTGATCAATAAAAAGATTTTTACCTATCTTTGCAGCTGGGTGAATTTCAATTCCAGTTAAGAAACGACTAAATTGAGATATTATTCTTGCAAGAGTGTACAAATTTAAATTCCATAATTGATTTGCTATTTTATGAAAAAAAACAGATTTTACACCAGGATAAGTTAATATTATGCTTAATTTACTTCTAGCTGCAGGATCTCTTTTAATTATTGATTCTAAATAACTATCCATCATGTGAATAAGTAGTCATTAAAATCTTTATTTCAATCACCTTAATTCTCTTTTAAGCTCTTAAATTTAATAAAAAACGTAGGTTATATATTAAAAAGTACAACACTTATCGAGTGCGGTGGTAGTATTAAAAATCCTTTACTTGTTTTTAAGGAATTTTTTTTGATCTTAACCTTTGAAGTGTTTGCATAAGTATTAAGGTCAACTTTATTAGATCCTTCAATACAATAATTTTCAGCAATCCTATCTAGATATGGAACTTTTAAAAGTATTTTCTCTGAACTTGATTTATTAACTACAGACATACACATGTGTTTTTCATTCATTGTTACTGCAGAGTCAATGAGTTTATTATTTTTATATTCAGGCTGTTTACCTAATTTAAAAGANACAAAATTTGAAGAATTAACAACTGATTTTANAATTTTACCTTTATGAAATTTTGTATAAAGTTCTAAAACAAGTGTTGTTGGAGTTTTCCAAATTTTCTTTTTTTCTATTCGGTAATTACCCATTACATTTATCAAATGATAAATNCCAGTGTTGGTNATTATATCCCCTCTATTTATACAGGCGTTAAGAAGTGAAGCAGCATAAATTGCATCAGCAATATTATAATTCTCAATAAAATAAGGTGGAGTTGCTTCTACATAAGTGTTCCATTCATCAAAGGCTATTTTAATATTCTTATTGGAATATTTTTTTATTTCTCTTATCGTTCTATCTAACATTAATCTNACTTCTGTTGCNGCAGCAACNGTTGGAATATAACGTGTTTTATAATCTGGATGTTTTTTATCTTTCTCGGTTCTTATAGAATAATAATGGACACTCAATTCATCAATTTTTTCTTTAATATTTTTTAATACATACTCATTCCAATGACCAAAATGATCTGAACAGGCACCAACTGCAATAAATCGTAATTTTTTATTTAATTTTTTTAACTCTTTTACAAAAGAATTATATTTATTTGCATAAGTAATTGGATCTGTATGACCAATTTGCCATCCTCCAAACATTTCATTTCCTATGAATATCGTTTGCAATTCATAAGGATTTTTTCTACCGTTTTTATATCTTAATTTTCCATATTTTGTATTAATTGAACCAATCATATACTCNATCCAATTTTTTGCNTNTTGNATAGTACCATCACCAGTATTGATTGTAATCATTGGCTCACTTCCAATATATTCACACCATTTCATAAATTCATCTGTACCTACATCGTTATACTCCCATTGATACCAAGCATGATCGTAGTAGGGAAGGCGATAATCTTTTTTTCCAACTCCATTCTGCCAATTATAACCTGAAAGAAAATTCCCTCCAGGCCAACGAATATAACTTGGCTTCCATTCTTTAATCATTTCNGTGATATCTTTTCTAAATCCAAAAATTGTATTTTTTGGCATTAATGAACAGTTTGCAATAAAAANTGTTCCAGACTTAATAGAGATAGATAGGGTTTTNAGGCTATTACTTTTTTTAAAAGTAAATGTTTTTTTAATTTTTTTCCAATTTTTATTTGCATTAAATGTAAAATTTATTTCTCCAATATTTATAAATACTTTCTGATTTTCACCTTTGAAATAAATACTGAATTCGTATTCATCTTTTGAGTCAATAATATTAATCTTTTGCTTAATNCCTCTTTGTATTTTTGATTTTTCTCGAATAGTAATTTGTTGAGATTGTTTGCCACTCCCGTATCTACTAATAATCTCTTCACCTTTTACAATATATTCTGAGTTAGAATGTGCGTACATAACGTGTTTTGCAGAAGCGTTATAACCTTTCCAAGGCTGTACAATGCCAAAATCTAAATGATCATTTTCTAAACCATTGTTCCANACTAATTTATCAGGACCACAAAATTTTCTATTTTCTACTACTTCTGCCCAAATTCCATTTCTATAAATTGCATCTCCAATATGTTCCAGATTAGTTCCAAACATATGTTTTGAAAGTTTNGATANTATATTATTTTTTGAAAAAGAAATTGTTGCAATATTTTTATTCATTCATCGCCCATATTTTATCACTGGGTAAATGAACATAAATTGTATCATCTGTTTTTATGTCTTGTAATCCTACAGATTGTAATGAGCATTCTAATTCTAAATCGTTTACTATAATTTTGTATCTAGTATGAGTTCCTGAAAATATAACTGATTTAATTAAGCCTTTGAATGAATTATCATTGAAATCATTATTTTTACTTAACTTTATATTTTCNGGTCTAATAGTTATTATATTATCTTCATTTAAATCTGTATAATTTTCACCTTTGTAATGAACTGTTCCAATATTA
Source organism: Methanobacteriota archaeon (assembly GCA_002685415.1). Lineage (GTDB taxonomy): Archaea > Thermoplasmatota > Poseidoniia > Poseidoniales > Thalassarchaeaceae > MGIIb-O1. Next base: position 5,891 of record NYXO01000066.1, on the reverse strand, counting down.
GTAGATAGATTATCATTATGTTTCTTTGCATTAATAAAATTAACTCCACCAAAAAATTTTGCAGCTTTTATATTTTTTGGTTTTTCATAATAATTTTTTGGAGAAGTAAAATTTTGTAATTCGCCATCAAAAATTAAAGCTATCTTATCTGCTAGAAGAACCGCCTCTTCTTGATCATGTGTTACAAATATTGTTGTTACTTTTAATTTTTGTTGAATAGTCACAATTAAATCTCGCATTTCATCTCTTAAATGCGCATCAAGATTACTTAACGGTTCATCTAGAAGCAATATTCTAGGATTAGATATCAATGCTCTGGCTAGCGCAACTCTTTGTTGTTGACCTCCAGAAAGCTGTTTTGGCTTTCTTAATCCAATATCTGGTAATTTTACCAGTTCTAACATTTCTTTTACTTTTTGATCTATTATATTTTTATCTACACCTTTCATTTTTAATGCAAATCCAACATTTTCATTTACATTCATATAAGGGAACAAAAGATAATTTTGGAAAACCATAACTACCCCTCTTTTTTCAGTTGGAATTTTTAATAGTGATTGCTCATCAAGAATAATATCTCCACTATCAGGTTGAAACAATCCTGTGATCATTTTCAAAATAGTTGTTTTACCNCAACCTGAAGGTCCGAGAAATGCAACAAGTTCTCCACTTTCAATATCTAAATTTACATTATTTACTGCTGGTCTATCCATGCTAGGAAAACTTTTNATTAAATTTTTAATATTTANTTTACTCATTNTTATATTTTCCCAAATCCACTAGTAGCTCCAGATTCACCAGAAACAAATTTGGATGTAAAAAATAATATCAATATAGCAGGAAAAATAAATATAATTGATATTGCAGCTGTTAAAGCTGGATTCCCTGATGAGGCAGTAGAAAAAACAAGGAGTGGTAGTGTCATAACTTTTCCCGCACCAATTAAAAATGTTAAAAGATACTGACTCCATGAAACTAAAAATGCAAATAATGCNGCAACAACCATACCTGGAGCTATAGCAGGTAAAGTAATTAATAAAAATGTTCTAGTTTTATTTGCCCCTAAAGTTCTTGCTTGATGTTCAAAGTCAGGGTTATAGTTTGCAAATATTCCAGTCATAGTNAGAACTACNTATGGCATAATAGGNACTAAATGNACTAAACATACTCCAAAATAATTNCCTGAAAAACCCCATGATATAAAATTGATATTCANTCCTAAAACAAAAGCTATTGGAGGAAGTATAGTNGGCGAGACCATTATAAAAATAATTANTTTTTTAAATCTAAAATTTAATAAACCCAGAACTCTTGCAGCAGGTAATGCAATTATTATTGAAACAATTGTCACTAAGAAACCAATACTTAAACTATTTAATAATGCTTTGATAACTGNAGGATTAGAAGCCCAAAGTTCTATAAAGCCNTCGAAGGTTCTTTNACCAGGTTTAGGTATTAATTTTAATCTTACCCAAGCTTGTAGACTTAACTCTTTTGGAATAACTTGAGGATAAAACCATCTAAAAGAAAATGCATTAATNAAGAANGCTATAAGAGGTAATATTAAAATAATTGCACCTAAATAAATTGCNTATATATTTATTTTTTTTAAATTATTATTCATTAATCCTTCCTAATTTTTGCCTGAGTTAACCAAAAATAAAATACAACTAAAATCATTACTATTATTGCAATAATAATNCTTAATGCCATNCCTTCACTTCTTGCATTAAGATCAGGGTTCAAGAAAAATTCAAATGCCATAACCGGTAACATTTGAGGATAAATTACACCTAGCAAGGCTGGAACTTCATATGCACCAAAACTAAAAGCAAATACTATTATTGATGCAGAAAATAGATTTGGCATAACTAAGGGTAAAATAACATATCGAAATCTTTGCCATCTATTTGCTCCTAAGCTTTGAGCAAGTTCTTCAAAATTTTCTCCTAAAGATTGTAATACTGACATTAAAATTATAAAAAAGAATGCTGCTTCTTTCCAAATATAAGCAAGAATAATACCTAAACCATATTTATCTTTAACTAATACGGGAAAATCTCCTGGACTCCCAATTAATCCAATTTGAGATGCTAAACGAGCTAATAAACCACTTTGAGAAAATACNAATATAATGCCAACTGCTACAACTAAATGAGGCATTGGCAGNTTTAATGAATATATAAAATTACAAATTGTTTTTGCAAAAAATGTTTTTCTTATTGCTAGAGCACCAAACAAAGCAAAAACTGCTGCTAAAAAAGTACTAGCAAAACTTACCCATAAATTTAATCCTAAGCCAGTCCAAAATAATTTTGCATATCTTTCGGAAAACATAACATTGTAATACGCTGAAAAATTTATTTCATATTTTCCAATTGCTGGTTGGTACCCTAAGCTTTGTAAAAATCCATAAAAAATTCCTCCAAAAAAAAGAGTAAAAATAATTAAAAGGGGCGGAGTTAAAGATAAGATAATTTTTAATCTTTCTCCGCCCATTTTCTTAATAAAATATTATTTTATTTTAAAAGTACGTTTGCTTCCCAATCAGCTTCAATTAAATCTTGATATTCTGCAGCAATGTCAGAAACNAGAGCCTTCGCAAGGATGTCTTGATCCTCAGCGGCATCTCCAAGATTATTTTGAGCTTCAGCTATTGCAGCTTTTCCAGCAGCATCTGTAACTTTAGCCGTGCTAATACCCCAACCACAGCAGAAACCATTTGCTGGTTGTACTTGAGCAGCTTGTAGTTCAGGTTCTAATACTAGGTTTGCATATACTAGTGCAGCAGCTTTGTTAGGAGCGTTATAAGGAATAGCCCAATAATTGAAATCTCCGATCATATTTTCATAAAAAGCAAATGCTCTTGATGTTGGAGGTGTTGTTCCGGCAGTATTTGTAGGTCCAGCACCTCTTGGAGATTGTGTAAAGTCTAAATCAACTTCACCATTAGCAAATAGACTATGCATTTCTGCATTATCTTTTGGATAAGTTTCTCCACCTCTCCAAAGATCTTTTTCCCAAGAATTTAATAATTTCCAAACTTCTGGAGCCCACTTATCATATAATTCTTGATTGAATGGACCTACCCACTGCGCATGTCCACCACTTAGCTCAAAGAAAATTTGTTTTACAAATCTAGTACCAACAAATCCACCTTTACCAGGTCTTATGTAGGTAAATCTTCCAGGGTTTTCTGCTATCCAATTACTTAATTCAGCATAACTACGAGGCATATCATCATAATTATTTCTAGCTGAGTCATACATAAAGTGGAACTGAGCACTAGACCANGGACTTTCCATNCCTTCAACAGGTCTTCCAAANTCTANNTTNACNGCTGGATTNTCCCANGCAACAAATTNACTGTTNGGTAANCCAGCAGCAAATGGNCCATANAGAAGATNNGCTTGTTTTAATGTCCAGAAATTTTCNCCATTAATCCAAATNANATCNATATTTCCATTATCGCCAGTTACNCCAGCTTCTTTNTCACTTANTACTTGGTTCACAGCGTCAACTGTTCCTTTTAAAGGAACTCTGTTCAAAGTTATGTTATATTTTTCTTTTAATGGAACTCCATAAAAGTCATCAACAAAACCATTGATAGCGTCTGATCCACCCCACATNTANACNTTTACCTGTCCNCCATCAGCTGCTTTAACAACATCATCCCATGAATTAAATCCAGGTGCAGTTTCAGCAAATACTAATTTTGAAAAAAATAAACTTATAAATGTTAAGGTAAGAAATTTAAGTTTAATTTTCATCTTTCCTCCTAATATATAGAATCAAATAATAATTTAATTTGATCCATTATCCTTTGGTGAAATATAATCTACTAAAGGAATCTCGTCTACAAGCTTTAAATCATTCCAAGCTGCAAATTCTAATAATTCTTTACTATAATCTCCTTGACCGACAGCATAATGATGTTCATGTCCAATAATATTTAGAGTATTTATAAGGTTTTCTGCCGAAATATGAGATCTGTTTAATTTTGTTTCTTTAAACCATCCTCTTGTTCCATCAAAACCTTTATTATTATGTTCAAAAATTTCTGAATTTATAATTAATATTCTTTCAGCATTATTTCCTAAGTATGTTGTTGTAGATTTTTGAGCTTTAAATACTTGATCTCCAGCNACGCCATATTTTTTATCTGTTTTTCTTCCTAGCGTACTATGATCAACCCATTTTATTCCATCTTCATTCGCAAAATGTCTTGGCGACACTCCGCAGTGCCACATTAATACGGCATCAGCTTTAGTATCAAATGTTGCAAGATCTAAAAGTGTAGATGATTTATCACTGCTTGATATGTAATTTAATAATAGCATACTTAATGAACCTTGAACATCTCCTTCACAAGATACCGCAATACCATCTTCGCTACCCATCCAACCATAAGCCATGCAAGGAGCAATTCCATATAATTCTTGAAACTGAGACCAACATTGGACTGCCATAGAGTCCCAGTTATTTTCATGTCTCATTTTTTTTAATGCAAAATATACTCTTGTGACTTTATTGAATGATTCTTCATCTGATACTGAGATTGAAGATGCAGCATTTTTTATTTTTTTTATTTCTTCATCAATTAATGATTGATCAAAACTTTTTGCTAGTAAAATTAATTCTTTAATTGTTGTTTCTTCAATTGTTGATCCAATATTTTGTTTTATTTTTTTATTATCGACAATCATATTGTCAAAACCTGGAGATATACCACCAACTAATCCTATTTTTGATTGTTTAATTTTTTTATCTGCTACTAATGATCTTAAAGTAATCAAAAACTTGTTTTTAAATTCATCAGTATCACCATAATTATAAAACCATTTAGTTTTAATTTTTTTTTCATGAAGTATTTTTTTAATTATTCCTAAATAATGACTGACTGAAACTAAAGAGTGTAATTTTACATCACCTTCATTTTCAAGATCTGGAACTGCCCATAAACCCATTTTATTTGTAATATTACAAAGAGGGTATAATTGCTCTCCTGAACTGCATGAACTCGTTTGTAGTATTAAAAAATCAATTTTGTTTTTAAAAAATTTTTCTGCTTCTACTGAGTCCTCTTTTGAAAATATAGTTTTATGGAAACAAATTAATTTGGCATCATATTCTGCAATGATTTTTTTTAGATGATTTTCAGATTTTATTCTTACTTGTTGTTCTTCTGAAAAGTAAGGACTAATTGCTGTAGCTACAAAACCAATTGTCAATACTTCCTTCATATCTGAATAATACTAAATGATATAATGTATCTATTGTCAATTATTTAATCTTAAGTTAAATCTTATTTCTATATTTTAATATTAATCGTTAATATTTTCATAAAAAATGATTGAGAAAGAAAAAATTAATTGGATCTATAAAAAAATCTTCACAATTAGATTTTTTGAAGAAAGAATAAAAAAAATTGCTAAAGAGAAAACAGTACCAGGCTATCTTCACACATGTATAGGCTCTGAAGCAATTTGTGTAGGAGTAATGGCAGCATTAAATCAAGATGATTGGATATCAAGTACGTATAGAAATCATGGTCATGCTATAGCTAAAGGTTGTGAATTAAACGAAATTACTTCTGAAATTTATGGAAGAAAAACTGGTATTTGTAAGGGACGTGGTGGAAGTATGCATATAAGTGATTTTAGCAAAGGTATGCTAGGTTCATTTGGAATTGTTGCAGCTGGTCCAGCAGTAGTTTTAGGAGCAGCTTTACAAGAAAAAATAAATAAGAGTAATAAAACATGTGTATCTTTTTTTGGTGATGGTGCAATTCATAACGGAGCTTTTCATGAGGCTGCAGGTTTAGCAAAGCTATGGGATATACCAATGATTTTTGTTTGTGAAAATAATGGTTATGCGGAAGCTACTGCAAC
>NYXO01000079.1 GCA_002685415.1 Methanobacteriota archaeon | reverse complement strand
ACGCGGAATATTTTTCCATCACGAATAAAGATCCTGTCAATTATTCTAAGATTTTCTTGAGTACCATCTTTTAGAAATCTTTTTTCTGAGAAAGCTACTGTTACTCTTGTAAAATCAGTACCTTTTCTAATTAGCGGAACTGAATTCCAGATAGTTCTTTGGATAGAATCATAAGGAGAGTGAAGCTGCATAACAACATCACGAACTTGATCATTTGACATTGTCATTGAAATACCACCAGTAGGTGGAGCATAGGTAACACTATCAGCCATCATCTCGACCATATAGTCCACATTCTTTTCAGCATATGCAATAACGAGATCCATTGCAATTTGGTTGTCTTCGTCAGAGCCTAGAATATAACTTGAGCCATCCATGTGATAACCTGCGGAGGTTTCCATTTGAGTTGTTTCACAACTTAATAAAAGTCCAACTGATAGAAATAATAAAAAATTTTTCATAATATAAATTGATTTAATATTTGAATATAAAAAAACCTCTTCATTTTACAATGAAAAGGTTTTTAGATTTTTTAGAATATAGATTTATTCTTGATCAGGCATAACAGACATTACAAGGCCAGTAGCATCACCAAAGTCTCCACCATTTATAATTTTACCTTCTTCATTGAAAGTAAGGTAGTGATACCATAATCCTTTAAAACTTTTACCTGAGGCAGTATTAGTTCCCGACCAATATCCATAAGTTCTTACACTTCCATTAGGAATTCCAGTTTCTGGATCTGCACCAGGAAGATAGTTTTGAGCTTCCCAAGTTATGTCCTCCATTGCATCTTGCCAACCTTGAAGATATTCTCTAGTTTCTGCTTTATTCATTATAGGTCCTTGATAAAATGCACTTTGATATTCAAGCTCATCAGCATAAAAATCCATAGTTGCATCAAGATCTTCTGTAACAAAAACCTCAAACCACTGTTTCGTAGTCTCAAGATTTTTTGCATAATCTGGGTGTTGAACATTAGAACATGATACAAAAAGACCTAAAGTAATTAATAATAAAAATTTTTTCATAATATATTGATTTAGATTGTTAAGATACAAAAAAACCTCTCCATTGTTGAACAGAGAGGTATTTAAACTTTTAATGTAACTATTATTCAGCCTGAAGTGACATCAATAGTCCACCAGCATCGAAATAATCTCCACCTGCTACAATTAAACCGTCTTTAAAATCCCAGGTATGGTATGAAACTAATTCCCAGCTTTTACCAGATTCAGTATGTACACCACTCCAAACACCATAAGACCTTACACTACCGTCAGGCAAACCAGTTTCAGCAGAGACTCCTGGAAGAAAGTTTACAGCGTTATACGTTACATCTTCCATTACATCATGCCAGCCTTTTAAATATTCACCAAACTCTTCTTTTCCAATTTGAGAAGAGCCGTGAAAAGCAGGCTGCCATTGAAGCTCTTCGTGGACTAAATCTAGTTGAGCTTGAAGGTCAGCTTCAGTACCTTGAAGTTCAAGAAGTGTTTTTGCGGTCTCTACATTCGCCTCAAAATCAGGGTGTTGAACACCTGAACATGATACTAAAAGACCTATTACAGATAATAAAATAATTTTTTTCATAATATATATATTGTTTGATTTACTTAAAGCTATTAAATATAGATTAGATATAAAATTTTATGAATGTAAATTATAGCTCTAATCTGTTATGATCTAAAGCCCATCTCTTTACTTTTTGAACTAGACCAGTAGAAGAACCAACAAGCTTTGCTGTTCTTCTAATACTTTCCCCACGTTTAAGATGTCTAAGAATATTAATGTTTTTTGGCTTATCAAAAAATTCATCAATTGATTCCAATTGCCTTCCTCCTACTCCCTTATATCTTCCTAATTCTTTAGCTTGCTGTACACCAAAACGATGAGACTCAACTCTATTTTGATATTCCATATTTGCAAGTGATCTAAATAAGTTAAGAAATAATATAGTGTCAGGTTTTACTCTTCCATATTCATCGGTTGTTTCAAGTCTTTCAAGTTGAGAAATTAATGAAACATCATTTTGAATAAAAAAATCAATTGAATTAAGAACGTCAATCTGATTTCTACCAAGAACTGATATAGTAGGGACAATTACTTTAGATATTTGTTTCTGCCTGATTAAAGCAAACAATAATGACCCCTTCTCTCTCTTTGAAAAAGGTATTACACTTGGGCATAAATCAACATATACATTTTCCCTTTTAGATAAACTCTCTGCCTCTGAATTATCGGAAGTTTGAAAATATGAAATAATCATTGTACTATATATACATGTATTAATTATACATTTACTAAACAAATATAATTAATATATTTAAATATTAAAATAATAAAAAAAGTAATATTTATACTAATTGTTATTGTTATTGTAAATAAATTTATAATATATTTTATAAATATAATACGCTTTAAAAATAATACATTTGAAAGATTACATTATTTAAAAAAATGTAATTTTGAAAAAAATAAAAAAATGGGTGTAGGAGGAATATTTATAGGAACATTAGCATTAATATTTGCTATTGTTATTGTAATGGAAATTAAACAAAGGTTATTTTAATCTAAGAATACAGTATTAGATTTTTTTACTGCTTCATCACATGCAAGAGCAATCTGTAAACTTTTATATGCATCTTCCATGTGCGATTTTAGGTCTTCATCATTAACTATAGAATTATAGAAAAATTCTTGTTCGTTNTCACACAAATCTTGATGAGATGGATCTTCATCATAAATAATCTTTTTATTAGGTGATACGAACTTATGATTTTCATCTAATTCAGAACTATGAATTTTTAAACAATTGTTTTTAGTGTGATTTTCTAAATTATCAGAATCTTTTTCGAATACATCATCATCAGACACAATAGAAACTGATCCTTTAGGNCCAATTACATCTTTAACAAAGAAAGCTGTCTCACTTATCATTGGACCCCAACCAGCTTCATACCATCCTACTGATCCGTCTTCAAATCTAATTTGTAATTGGCCATAGTTATAATTATCATTAGGTACTTCATCGGATAATCTTACTCCAATNGCTGAAACACTTAAAGGTTTTGANTCTGTNATNTGACACATAACATCCAAATAGTGAACNCCACAATCAACAATAGGACTTAANGANGCAAGAAGACTTTTATGAACATCCCATGTTTCTCCTGAACTTTGTTGATTTAAATTCATCCTCATAGCAAGGGGTTTACCGAGTTTCTTTGACTCTTTTATAAACTCTTTCCATATAGGATGGTGCCTTAATATATAGCCAACAACTAACTTCTTGTTTTTTTCCTCTGCTTTTTCAATAATTTTTCTAGATCCAATCAAATCAGCTGCAATTGGTTTTTCTAAAAAAATATGACAGTTATTTTCNAGGGCAAATAATGAAATTTCTTCATGCGTATCTGGATATGTAGATATACAAACTGCATTAGGTTTAGTATTTAAAATTGCTTCTTTGAAGTCAGAAAACAAAGGATAATTAGATCCTAAGGATCTATTTAAGTCCTCTTTACTTTTTCCTCTTGAAACCAGTCCGCATATTTCAAAGCCATTATGATTGTGATATGCAGTAGCATGAGAAGCTCCCATATTTCCACATCCAATAACTAAAACTGAAATTTTATTACTCATATTTTAAATTTTCATAATTATAATTCAAACTTATGTATTAACAAAATTTTTTCATATTTTAATGCTGATGAAAAACCATTTAACTGCACTAGGATTAATTCTATGCTTTTCTTCGTCTATTTACAGTCAAACAGAAGAAAATCCATGGTTATTTGGTGTAGGGTTTAATTCTGTCAATGCTGAAAGTTCTGAAAGCACAAACTATAAGTTACCATCACTAAGTTTGTCAAGATACATATTTGAAAATTTTTCAGTTGGGATTAACTACTCTGAGAATGACGTTAGAATATCAAATCAAGACCTCTATTATTATTCAATTGATGGAATAATTAAATATACTATTCCTGGTGAATCTAAAATACTTGGAGTAGATGCTGACCCTTATCTTTTTGCAGGTTATGGTCTTTCTAATTATGGTGAAGGTGATGTTTCATTTGGGTCATTAAATACCTCCTATGGTCCATCTTTTGGAGCAGGTATTAACTTTCAACTTTCAAAAAATATTGCTTTAAATACTGGTTTAAGTTATAAATCTTTAGATGAAAAAAATGCCTACAGCAATCTTCAACATGTTGTTGGCATTAAATTTAATTTTGGAAAAGGAGATTCAGATGGAGATGGAGTACCTGATAAAAAAGATCACTGTCCAGATCTTCCTGGCTTAATTGAATTAAATGGGTGTCCTGATAGTGACGGAGATGGTATAAAAGATGAAGATGATCAGTGCCCAAATTTACCTGGCTCTATATCTATGGGTGGGTGTCCTGATAGTGATGGAGATGGGGTATCTGATCCTAATGANCCATGCCCTAATAGTTCTGGACTTAATGGTCAACCATGTCCTGATAGTGATGGAGANGGACTAACAGATGATTTNGATAATTGTCCTAATGAGTTTGGACCANAATCNAATGGAGGNTGTAAATTACCTGATCTTGATAATGANGGGGTCCCTAATACACTTGACAGATGTCCTAACGAANCTGGTTCNAAGGAGTTAAATGGATGTCCANGTCTTCCTGANTCATTNTCATCTTATTTAAATANTTATGGTGAAATCTTCTTTGATTTTGACAGCTTNANGCTTAATTCTNANCAAAAAATNAANCTNACAAACCTTAGTGAATTGCTTAAAAAATATGAACATATTGATCTAAATATAGATGGTCANGCNTCATATGAGGGCNAGTCAGATTACAATATGTTACTTTCTGAAANAAGATCTAANAGNGTAAAAGAGTCATTAATTTCAGATGGTATTCAAGACAAAAGATTAAATAATAGGTCATTTGGTGAAGACAACCCAAACTACGCTAATATCCCACTTAGTGAAAGAAAAAAGAATAGAAGGGTAATAATATCGGTAAATAAAGATCTTTAGATATTTAGACTCCAGCCTTCTCTGTAATTCCTAGTTAAAAACTGATTTGCCTTATCAAGATTAGTAATTTCCATTTTTTTACTATCATACATAAGCTGCTTTTTTCCAATAAATACATTACTTCTTGGAGATCTCTTTAAAACACTGCTTCTTATGGCGGCATTACCAAGAAGAACAATCTCAGATAGAGGACCAGCAAAGTCAAAGTTAGAAGTAAGACTTTTATGTTCTTCACTTCCATAACCAGCTCTTATGGCATCAACCCAATATTTTTGGTGACCAAACTCTACAGAATTAATTTCAGAAATTTTTCCTTTTTCTACAGCACCATCTTGTCCTTTAATATATAATCTTGCATTAATTCCATAGTTATCTGACCAAATAAGTCCATTTTCCCCCATCATCAATACACCATTTTCACCAATATCATCTTTATCTGTAATTAATTCAGGATGAGAAGGGCGTATTCCCCCATCCATCCAGATCATTTTTACTTCAGAATCATTTAATTCAGATGCTCTAAATTTATATGTCACATATGAACTTGGTGGACAAGACTCCTCATAAATTGGAGCTGGAGTATAATCTGCTACATATGGTACTCTTGGAACACTAGCCTCGATACTGTATGGCTCAAAAATACCTAATGCTTTAATTGGAACATCCATTATATGACATCCCATATCACCTAGTGAACCTGTCCCGTAATCCCAATATCCTCTCCAGCTAAATGCATGAAGTCCAGGAGTATAACCATTATTTTCAGCAGGTCCAATCCATAAATCCCAGTCCATTCCTTCAGGTTTTTGAGAAGGATCAGGTTTTGGCATTGGAGAACCTTGAGCCCATACAGGTCTATTAGTCCATGTGTAAACTGTATCAACTTTTCCTATTCTTCCATCTTTTATCCATTTTTGTATCATTTTTTGCTCAGGATTTGAAGCCCCTTGGTTACCCATTTGAGTTACAATTTTATGTTTTCTTGCAAGTTCCGTTAACATTCTTGCTTCTTTAACATTATGAGTTAATGGTTTTTGGACGTAAACATGAATACCCTTTTCCATAGCAACCTTAGAAATATTTGCATGAGTATGGTCAGGTGTAGATATTGTAACACCATCTAGATCTTCTTTATCAAGCATTTCTCTATAATCAGTATAAAATTTTGCATTTGGAAAGTTTTTTGCAGCCTGTTGAGCACCATATGCTCCTTGATGCACATCACATAATGCAACAACATTTTCCCTACCTCCTACACTTGAGTGAAGTATATCTGATTGACCTTTTCCATGAAGACCTATACCAGCAAGATTTAATTTATCACTTGGTGAAGTATAACCCTGTCCACCAAGAACATGTCTTGGGACTATGAATAAAGATGAGGCTAATGCTGAATTTTTTATGAATTTTCTTCTAGATTTATTTGTTGAGGACATAATTGTAGAT